>JBQTJM010000001.1:0-25124 GCA_052387115.1 Gammaproteobacteria bacterium
TCTCCTGCGAGAATGTCCGCCCGCCCATCGCGACCATGCCACCAGTCTACGACACGGCGGGGGCGGTGTCCAGTACTTGTTATGGGTAAGCCACAGCCCTCCGGGAGAGGGTAGGGTGAGGGGATCAAGAAAGGGCGATTCGTGACCGTGCGTGGTATAGGGAGAGTGCGCCGTGCGCACCTTCGGCCTGTCTCCGATTTGCAAACATACGCTCTTTGAAAAATCTTGACACGGTTCTCCATTGTATAAACAATATGTCAAGTGCTGACCTGGGACGAAGGGAAACGGCAGGCCAATCTGCGCGATCACGGGATGGATTTCGTGGGATGCGACGCCGTTTTCGACGGCCCGGTGTTCACATGGGACGACGACCGCCACGCCTATGGCGAGCAGCGCATCAACCTGCTGGGCTGGCTCGCGGGCACCGTCGTCCATCTGACGTACACAGAACGCGGCGAGGACATGCAGGTCGTCTCGTTGCGCAGGGCCGAAAAGCATGAAATCAGGCGATACATCCAGGAAATTTCCCGCTAGCCCGGAAGACTGGGAAGCGCTAGTCCAGGAAGCTCCCGGCGATAACCGGCCTCCCACGCCGGAAGAGGAGGCACGCTGGAAAAAGGGTGTCGTCGTCAAGGAGGGAGGATACCCGGCGGTGCGCGCGGCACTCGCCGAGCGGCGCCGCCGCGGGCCGCAGAAGGCATCGACCAAGGTGTTTACCGGTATCCGGCTGGACGCGGACGTGATAGGTGCATTCAAGGCCACCGGCCCCGGCTGGCAGACACGCATGAATGCTGCGTTGCGGGAGTGGCTCGAAGCACATCGTCCGGTTTGAGGCATCGCCTTGATCACCACCAGGCAGGAAGGTTGGTGGTCGGGTCTGACCCCGCGAGATATACCTGATCGGCAGCCCAGGAATGGCAATCTTGGTTCTAGCGGATCCGCCCGTTCGCCTCCAGCATGGCGATTTCCCAGACCGAGATCAGCGCGACCGCAGCAGTCCCGCCGCGGCCGCCGCCTCGATCCGCCCGAGCGTTTCCGGCGAAAACCGGGCTTCTCCTTTCACGAGCCACAACCAGGCATGCGTATCCAAGAGCATAGCCTTCTCATGCGTCGGCATTCCAAGCCTCATCGACCGGGGCGATCACTGGAAATGGACAGTGCCAGCGAGATATCCAAAAACAGGTCGATCCGCATCCCGGCACGGTAACAGGCGGGTGATCGGTCGACCGCGTTTGGTAATGACGATCTCTTCGCCGTTCTCTTGTACCTCATCCAAGAGCTTCAGGCACTTCGCTTTGAACTCGGCGGCGGCTATCTTCATCGTTCCTCTCCCGACGTGACCACGAGTACGGGTCCTATTTTGCGGGCCACGCGGGAAATCGGCAACGATTAGGCAACCCGGCAAGACCGACCGAGAGGTGTCCCGCGGTGAGGGATGAGCCACATCCGACGGGGGTTGTCGCGCAAGAACCGCATCTTCCAGGAGCGTGGGCGCGCGGAGCGGCCCATGGCGCCCGCGTTTCCGAACTACGAGAGGTGCACTGTATGATTGCCGTGGGGTCTTGGGCCACGGTGGGGGAAGGGGAGTAGCGAGTTATGTGGTCTTCGGCGGCGCGGGGGTGGGGGGTGGCGGCAACCTCGAGCTCTCGGCCCTCGACGGCACGAACGGCTTCAGGCTCTCGGGGCGGCCTACGACCGCTCAGGCTCCGCGGTGAGCAGCGCCGGGGATGTCAACGGCGATGGGGTGGATGACCTCCTTATCGGGGCACCCTACGGCGGGAACTACCCGGAGAGCGCTCCGGGGCCAGCTATGCGGTCTTCGGCAGGGCGCCGGTCACGTGTAACGGTTTTCGAGCGACCATCGTCGGGACCTTTGGCATCGATACGCTCGTCGGCACCCCGGGCAACGACATCATCCAGGGCCGCGGGGCCAGAGACCTCATCTGCGGCGGCGCGGGTGACGATCGGCTATTCACTCTCACCCTTCTCCGTTTAGCCGGGGAGCGAGATTCCGATCCCCTCCCCTGCGGAGCGGGGGAGGGTCAGGGTGGGGGTAAAGGCGCCGCGGCCAGGAACGGGCCGGGTCAGCGCGTGTAGCGCTGACCCCCACCCCCACCCTCCCCCGTCCGCAAAAAGCACGGACAGGGGAGGGAGTTCCCGATGCCCTCCCCGAGGGAGCGCGAGCTTGTCGAGGTACCCGAAATGTCGAATATGTTTGGCTAGGATCTGGTCCCGATCGCAAGGGTGGCAATCTGTAGGGCCGATGCCCGCAGGGCGCTCCGCCGCACGGGCCGCTTCGGCCGGCAGCCATACGGCGGAACGCCAAAAAGCGGCTTCGGCCCTTTCCGCCTTACGCGCGTTGGGGCGCAACCGATGTGCTAGTATTGTTCACGAGGTCTCACACCCCGCCCCGACGCATTCCCCGCCGTACCTATTGGCCCACCGTCAATGTTGGTGATCCCGGCAATCGATCTCAAGGACGGGAGGTGCGTGCGCCTGAAACAGGGGCGCATGGACCAGGAAACGCGTTATTCAGAGGATCCGGGGGCCGTGGCGCGCCACTGGGCCGAGGCCGGGGCGCGCCGGCTGCACCTGGTCGATCTCAACGGCGCCGGTACCGGGCGGCCCGTCAACGGCCGGGTGATCCGCGAGATCTGCCAGGCCATCCCCGACGTCCCGGTGCAGCTCGGTGGCGGGATCCGGGATGAAGACACCATCCAGGCGTATCTGGACGCCGGGGTCAGCTACATCATCATCGGCACCAAGGCCGTGACCGCACCGCATTTCGTCTCGGATGCATGCCTGGAGTTTCCGGGGCGCATCTACTTGGGTCTCGATGTCCGCGACGGCAAGCTCGCCATCGAGGGCTGGTCCAAGCTCTGCCATCACGACGCCACGGAGCTGGCTCAACGCTTCGAGCAGGACGGGGTGGCGGCCATCGTCTATACCGACATCCGCCGCGACGGCATGATGAACGGCGTCAATGTCGAGGCCACCGTGGCGCTGGCACGACACATCGCCGTCCCGGTCATCGCCGCAGGCGGGATCACCAACCTTGACGACATCGAGGCCCTGTGCGCGGTCGCGCAAGAGGGCATCGCGGGCGCCATCACCGGGCGCGCCCTCTACGAAGGCACCCTGGATCTCACCGCGGCCCAGCGCCTGGCCGATGCCGGGACCGCCGGCAGGGGCGCTTGATGGGCCTCGCCAAGCGCATCATCCCATGTCTGGATGTCGATGCCGGGCGGGTGGTCAAGGGAATCCGCTTCCTGGACATCCGGGATGCCGGGGACCCGACCGCGGTGGCCCGGCGCTACGACGCGCAAGGGGCCGATGAGCTATGCTTCCTCGACATCACCGCCAGCCACGATGGTCGCGACACCATGGTCCCGGTGGTCGAGGCCGTGGCCGCGGAGGTGTTCATCCCGCTCACGGTCGGCGGCGGGATCCGCGCGCTCGGGGATATCCGGGTGCTGTTGAACGCCGGGGCCGACAAGGTGAGCATCAACAGCGCCGCCGTGCAGGACCCGGGGCTCATCCGCGAGGCCTCCGGGCGTTTCGGCGCGCAGTGCATCGTGGTCGCCATCGACGCCCGCCGGGTGGCGGGGGAAACGGACCGATGGGAGGTGTATACCCATGGGGGCCGCCGGCCGATGGGCCTCGATGCCGTCGACTGGGCCGTCGAGGTCGAGGCGTCGGGGGCCGGCGAGATCCTCTTGACCAGCATGGACCGGGACGGCACCCAGGACGGCTTCGACCTCGATCTCACCCGTGCCGTCGCCGAGGCGGTGGCCATCCCGGTCATCGCCTCCGGGGGGGTGGGCAACCTGGATCATCTGGTGGACGGGGTCCGCATTGGCAAGGCCGATGCCGTGCTCGCGGCCAGCATCTTCCACTTCGGCACCTACACGATCCCGGCGGCGAAAGCGCACCTGCGAGCCGCGGGCATCGAGGTGCGCCTGTGATCCCATCCGCCTGTGATCCCATCCGCCTGTGAGCCCATCTGATCTACAAGAGCGCAGGGAGCCGGCGTGGCTGGACCGGGTCGCCTGGGATACACAAGGGCTGGTGCCGGTCATCGCCCAGGACGAGGTGAGCGGCCGGGTGCTGATGCTGGCATGGATGGACCGCGAGGCCCTGGCCCGCACCGTGGAAAGTCGGGAGGCGGTCTATTGGTCGCGCTCGCGAGGACGGCTGTGGCAAAAGGGTGAGACCTCCGGCCACCTCCAGCGGGTCGTCGAAGTCCGGCTCGATTGCGATGGCGATGCGGTGCTCCTGGTGGTGACGCAGTCCGGCGGCATCGCCTGCCACACCGGACGCGAGAGCTGTTTCTTCGCGCACTTGGAGGACGACGAGTGGTCGGTCGTGGACCCGGTGCTCAAGGACCCGGGGGCGATTTATGGCGGTGCCCCCGCCCTGAGCCCGGCGCCGGCGGGCGGACCCCCACCCCTACCCTCCCCCGTCCGCAGAAAGCGCGGCCAGGGGAGGGAGATCCCCGGTTCCCTCCCCTGCGTAGCGGGGGAGGACCCTCGCTTTAACCCTCCCCCCGACGGGGGAGGGAAGGGTGGGGGTGAACTGGAAACCGTCCTCACCCGCCTCGCCGCCGTACTGGAGGCCCGCAAGCACGCCGATCCCGAGACCTCCTATGTGGCCGGACTGTACGCCAAGGGCCTGGACGCCATCCTGAAAAAACTCGGCGAGGAGGCCACCGAGACCCTCCTCGCCGCCAAGGGCGGGGATCGACGCGCGCTGGTGTACGAGACCGCGGACTTGTGGTTTCATAGCCTCGTCACACTGGCCGCGCTCGATCTCGGACCCGAGGCGGTCCTGGAGGAGCTGGCGCGACGCTTCGGCCTGTCGGGGATAGAGGAGAAGGCACGGCGGGCTGGGGGGACCAGCGGCGCACCACCTGGGCAGCGGGACTAGCTGAGCGTGGCCGAACGACTGGTCTTCGTCAGCCATAGTGGTCCCGATACCTGGGTTGCCAAGCAGATCGCCCGGGAGATCAGCGCCTGCGGCGCGACCCCGTTTCTCGACGAGGCCAATATTGAAGTAGGTGCCGATTTTGAGGAAGACATCTTGGCGTTCTTGGAAAAGGCGCACGAGCTGGTGGTTCTCCTGACCCCGTGGGCGCTCGAGCGGCCCTATGTCTGGGCCGAGATCGGCGCGGCCTGGGGGCGGCGAATGCCGATAGTGGGCCTCTTGCACGGTCTTACGGCCACCGAGTTGCAACAGAAGCACGGCGTCCCCATCCTTCTCAAGAAACGCGACTTGCTCCCTTTGAATGAGGTCGAGACATACTTCGCGCAATTGCGGTCAAGGGCCAGACCGCCCCTCGCGCCGGGTCCGGAGAGAAAACAATGAGCAAACCCAGGGTCTTTGTCTCCTATAGTCACGACGATGCCGAGTGGGTGCGCGATTTTGCCGAAGCCCTCAAGACCCAGGACGTTGCCGTCTGGCTGGACGAGTGGCAGATCCCTGCGGGCGAGTCCATGAGAGATGCCCTCGAGGAGGGCTTGCGTCAGAGCGACGCGATCGTTGCCGTCCTCTCCCCCCGCAACGCGACCCGCCCCACTGTGTTGTTCGAGCTAGGCGTTGCCCTCGGGCTCGGGAAGCCGCTGATACCGGTCGTGTCACCTGATCTCAGCGGCTCCGCGATACCGTTCGACATGCGTGCCCGCCGTTACGTTGTTCAGGGCGCCCCGCGCGATACGGCGCGAGAAGTGGCGGCCGCTTTGAAAGCTGTCCCGGCGATCGTAAGCCAGGCCCACGCCTGAGACGGTACTCATGCCGGTGGAACACGTCCACCAGGAGGATCCCCCATGGGAATCGGTATAACGGAGCTTCTAATCATCCTCGCCATAGTCGCCGTGCTGTTCGGCACCAAGAAGTTGCGCAGCATCGGCGGCGACCTCGGCACCGCCATCCAGAGCTTCCGCAAGGCCATGACCGAGGCGGACGCGACCCGCGGCCCTCCGGACGACAGCGATCCGGCGCTCGGCGCGCCGCGTAAGGACGGCGAGCCCAAACCCTAGGTGGTCGGCCGGCCGATGTTCGACATCGGTTTTTCGGAGCTGTGCCTGGTCGCGGTGATCGCGCTCTTGGTGGTCGGACCCAAGCGCCTGCCGGAGACGGTGCGCGCCTGGGGTCGCTGGACCGCGCGCGCCCGGCAGGCGATCCAGACCCTGCAACGCGAGGTCGAACAGGAGCTGGACCTCGAAGAGGTACGGCGTATCGGCCGGGAGTACCGCCGCGATCCAGCCCCGGGCTCCGATAAGGCGCCCCGCCCTTCCGATAGCGAACCCTCCCATTCGGGTACGATCGGCTCGGATACGACGCGCGCTCCCGAACCGGCCGCGGACCCCGTGGCACCCTCCGCCGATGACCCCTCGATCCCCGATGTCCAAGGCACCCCGGAAGGACGCAGAAGCTGACGACGAGCAGGGCGGGCAGAGCTTCATCTCCCACCTGGTCGAGCTGCGCGCGCGGTTGTTGCGTGCCATCGCCGGCGTGGTGGCGGTGTTCCTCGGGCTGTCCTATTTCGCCAACGACATCTACACCCTGATCGCCCGACCGTTGCTCGGCCAACTCCCGCAGGGGGCCTCCATGATCGCGACCGAGGTCGCATCGCCCTTCCTCGCGCCCTTCAAGCTCACCTTGGTAGTCGCGGTGTTTCTGGCTATGCCCCATGTCCTCTACCAGGTCTGGGCCTTCGTGGCCCCCGGTCTGTACGCGCACGAGCGCCGCTTGGTCCTGCCGCTCCTCGCCACCAGCACCTTGCTGTTCTATGCGGGCATGGCCTTCGCCTACTTCGTCGTGTTCCCGGTGCTGTTCGCGTTCTTCGCCGCGACCGCCCCCGAGGGCGTGGCGATCATGACCGACATCGGGCGCTACCTCGATTTCGTCCTCACCATCTTCTTCGCCTTCGGCGTCGCCTTCCAAGTACCGATCCTCACCGTCGTCTCGGTCTACACCGGGATCACGACCCGCGAGGCCCTCTCCGCCAAGAGGCCCTATGTGATCGTCGCCGCCTTCGTGATCGGCATGGTGCTCACCCCCCCCGACGTGGTCTCCCAGACCCTCATGGCGGTGCCCATGTGGCTGCTCTTCGAGGTCGGGATGCTGGTCCTGGCCGTGAGCGGCAGAAAGCACCGGCCCGAGGAGCGAGCCGCGAATGAGATCCCCGAGGGCTAGCCCGGTGCCGGCTACGCTTGATAGGTCGCCGGTTGCCCCTCCCGTTCGCGGCATTCCGCTCAGGGGCCGGCGGCGCGACACGAGCCCTCGATTGGGCTACCGTAGGGGGCAGGAAGCCGAGGCCACGCCGGATGGAGGTGGCCGGAGGGCTTCCGCAGCAGATTGAAAGGGTGTGGCAGTTTCCCGCAAGCGATGGAACATAAGGAGGTCCCGAACATGAGACGCGATTCGAGAAGGGTTGATTCGACCAGAGGCGATCCGACCAGGGCCGATTCTGCCAAGTGCGGCACAGGAAGCGGCAAGAGGGCGTTGGCCACGCTGGCGCTCGCAGCCCTGCTGGCCGCCGAGCCTGCCACCGCCCAGTTGGCCAGCCGGGTGGCCATCCTTCAGTGCGCGGTCATTTCCGATCCGCCGGGGAGCACCCCCGAGATCTCGGTGGTGGCGTTCAGCCGCAGCGGGACCGATGTCCCCAGTGTGCAGCTCGGCCGCGAATGCGCGCGCGGGCTCCTGGTGCTATTGGCCAGGAGGTTCGTGATCCGGAGCACGCTCGGTGACCAGGCGGCCGGCACGGTCCTCTACACCTTGACCAGACGCTGAGCGAGGGCAGCGTCGCCGGCACACGCATGCACCGCCCGGACATGGGCAGCACACCCGGCGGAATGACAGGGCTCACGTGATGACCGAGCCGAGTGCCACGGGGCATAAGACCCGCGAGCCCGCTGACGACCTCATCGCCGATCTCCCCGACCTCGCGGTGTTGCGGGTCGGTGGGAAGGACGCGGCGGATTTTCTCGCCGGCCAGCTCACCAGCGACGTGCGCGCCTTGCTGCCCGGGCAGAGCCAGCTGGCCGCTTGGTGCACCCCCAAGGGGCGGGTGATCGTGGTCTGCCGCGTCCTGTGCCTGGTCGATCAACACCTCTTGGTCCTCCCCGACGATCTGGCGGTAGACACGCTTGCGAGACTCAGGCGCTACGTCCTCCGCTCACGGGTCGAGTTATCGGACGAACGCGCGCGCTGGGTCACGAGAGGCTACGTGGGACCGGGGGTGGGCGCGGTCTTGCGCGAGCGCCTCGGCGCCTTGCCCGAGCGACCGGGCGGGCTCATCGAAGAGGTGGGCTCTATCGTCGTGGCCCTGGGCGGACCCGGTCCGCGGTATCTCGTCTTGGGCGCCGCCGAGTCCGTACGGACCCTACGGGAGGCCGCCGTGCCGGCGCTTGGCTCGGGGGCGGCATGGCGGGTCCTGGAGATCCTCTCCGGTGTCCCGGTGATCCATCGCGCGACCTCGGAGACCTACCTGCCCCAGATGCTGAACCTCGAGGCCCTGGGCGGCCTTTCCTTTCAGAAGGGCTGTTACCCGGGACAGGAGGTCATCGCGAGGCTCAAGTACCGCGGCGAGATCAAGCGCCGGATGTTTCTGGCCGGTGTCCGGCTGAACGATTCCCAGCAGTACGATACCCAGCAGTACGATACCCAGCAGTACGATACCCAGCAGTACGATACCCAGCAGTACGATACAAAGGGTGATGGCGTGCCCACGGCCGGGCAGCCGCTGTTTCAGAGGCTCCGGGACGGTCCGCCAAAGGTTGGCGAGGTGCTCGCCGCAGAGCGCCATCTGGATGGTGTCGCCCTGCTCGCCGTGATCGACATCGCGGCGTCGGACAAGAGCCTCCACCTAGGCGATCCGAGCGGCCCCGTCGTCTCGCTCATGCCGCTGCCCTACGCCGTGCCAGGCTGAACGTCGCGTGTTCTGCGATGGATTTCCCGGCAGGCGGCGCGCCACGCGGCGCCGCGTTGTGACGGTTCCAGAGGCCCTGGCCAGTAGCCCGTGGCGGCGGAGAGGCCGATCTCCGTTTCGAGCGCCGACTGGTGGGGACGCGAGCTTAGGTGCTATCCTCCAGGACGGCAGCCGAGCAGCGGGGGCGCCCGCTCGATCCGTGCCGGTACGCGAAAGTGGCGGAACTGGTAGACGCGCTGGTTTTAGGTACCAGTGGGGCAACCCGTGAGAGTTCGAGTCTCTCCTTTCGCACCAGCTTCTACTGAACCGATCACATGCAAGTCACTGTAGACACCGTGGGTTCGCTGGGGCGGCGCTTGACCGTCCGCATCCCCGAAGAACATGTAACTGCGGAGATCGAGCAGCGCCTCGCAAAGCTCTTGCGCACGGCCCGGATCGACGGTTTCCGGGTCGGCAAAGTGCCGCGCCGGCTCATGGAGCAGCGTTACGGCGCCGAGTTGCGGCGCGAGGTCGTGGGCGACATGCTGCGGACCAGCTATCGCGACGCGCTCCAGCAGGAACGCCTGCGCCCCGCCGGGGAGGCCCAAATCGAACCGCTCCCGGTGGAGACGGGCGAGGGCTTTGCTTACCACGCGACCTTCGACGTCTATCCGGAGGTGCGCTTGACGCCTGTCGAAGCACTCCACATCGAGGTCCCGCAATGTACCGTAGAGCCCCACGACCTCGATCGGGCCATGGAGCGTCTGCGCCATCGACACCGCCGCTTCAACCCCGTGGCCAGGCCCGCACAGCACGGAGACAGGGTCGAGATCGATTACCAGGCGAGCATCGACGGGCAGCGTTTCGAAGGCGGCGAGGCACAGGGGATGAAGGTCGATCTGGGTGCCTCGCGCCTCCTGGACGGGTTGGCCGAGGGCCTCTACGGCGGCCGCGCAGGCGAGCTGCGGACCTTGGACCTCAAGTTCCCGGACGACCAAGTGAAACCTGCGCTTGCCGGTCGCCCGGTGCAGTTTTCGGTGATGATCAAGGCGGTCTCGGAGCCGATCCTGCCCGCGCTCGACGATAGCTTCGCGCAGGAGCTGCGGATCGAACAGGGCGGGATCGAGCGCCTGCGAGCACGTGTGCTGGAGGACCTGGAGCGTGACCGCGACCACGCCATCCACGCGTTGGTGAAACGCGCCGTGCTACAGGTCCTGGCCGAGGCCCATCCCGTCGAGATCCCCGAAGCCCTGCTGCAGGACGAAGCCGCGCGGCTGTGCGAGGCCGCGCGCCAGGACCTGCGCCTCCACGGCGTCGAGACCCCGGACGACCTAGCCGTCACACCGGCCGCCTTCCAGGGTGAGGCACGCCGGCGCATGGCCATCGCCCTGGTCGTCGCGGAAGTCGTTCGCAGCCAGAGGCTCAAGGCCGATCCGGCGCGGGTCCGGACGGCCATCGAGGGCATCGGGGCTGCCTACCAGGAGCCCGCCGCGGTGGTCAACTGGTACTATGCGGACCGTAGCCGCCTCGCGACCATAGAATCCGCGGTCCTGGAAGACGCAGTGGTCGAGTGGGTAGTGGCCCGCGCCCAGGTACAGGTACGGCCGATCACGTTTGACGCCTTGCGCAATCCGGGGCAGACTGAGCACGGGCATGCTGCGGCCCCCGTGACATCCGATGTCCCCGGGAACCCCCCCAGGGAGAGCGATTACCGGAGATCGATTACCTAAGGAACCGATATGGCCACCCAGGGTTTGAACCTAGTCCCGATAGTCGTCGAACAATCGGCACGCGGGGAACGCGCGTACGATATCTATTCCCGGCTCCTCAAGGAGCGCGTGGTGTTTCTCGTCGGCCCGGTGAGCGATGACGTCGCCAACCTCATCGTGGCCCAGCTCTTGTTCCTGGAGTCCGAGAATCCGGACAAGGACATCCATTTCTATATCAACTCGCCGGGCGGATCCGTCAGCGCCGGGCTCGCGGTGTACGATACCATGCAGTTCATCAAGCCCGAGGTCAGCACCATGTGCGTGGGTCAGGCCGCGAGCATGGGTGCCTTGCTGCTCGCCGGTGGGGCACGCGGGAAACGCCACTGCCTGCCGCACTCGCGGATCATGATCCATCAGCCGCTCGGGGGTTTCCAGGGGCAGGCGACCGATATCGACATCCATGCCCGCGAGATCCTGAAGGCCCGAGACAGGCTGAACGAAGTGCTGTCCAAACATACCGGGCAGCCGCTCGCGAAGATCGCCACCGATACCGAACGCGATAACTTCATGGGTGCGGAAGAGGCCAAGGAATACGGTATCATCGACGCTGTGCTGTACCGGCGGGAACAGCGCCCGCAGACCGGATAACTTGCCCCCGGATCATAACTTGCAGTAAGGAGATCGCAAGGCCGCGCCGCCCGAACCCCTTGTTCTTGAACCGTGCCTAGAGGTGGGACATGAGCGACAACAGACAGCAGAGAGGTGGTGACGGGGAACGCTTGTTGTACTGCTCGTTCTGCGGCAAGAGCCAGCATGAGGTTCGAAAGCTCATCGCGGGACCGTCGGTATTCATCTGCGACGAATGCGTCGAGCTCTGCAACGATATCATTCGTGAGGAGATGCACGGGAAGTCCGCGGGCAGTGCCGGCAAGAAACTGCCCACACCGCACCAGATCCGGCACATCCTCGACGAGTACGTGATCGGCCAGGACAGGGCCAAGAAGATCCTGTCCGTGGCCGTCTACAACCACTACAAACGACTGACCACACGTGCCAAACAGAGCGACGTCGAGCTCGCCAAGAGCAATGTCCTTCTGGTCGGTCCGACCGGCAGCGGCAAGACCCTCCTGGCGGAGACCCTGGCGCGCCTCCTCAATGTGCCGTTCACGATAGCCGACGCCACCACCCTGACGGAGGCGGGCTATGTCGGGGAGGATGTCGAGAACATCATCCAGAAGCTCCTCCAAAAGTGCGACTACGACGTGGAGAAGGCCCAGACGGGCATCGTCTACATCGACGAGATCGACAAGATCTCCCGCAAATCGGACAACCCCTCGATCACGCGCGATGTCTCCGGAGAAGGGGTGCAGCAGGCCCTTTTGAAGCTCATCGAGGGGACCATCGCCTCGGTACCTCCCCAGGGCGGCCGCAAGCATCCGCAGCAGGAGTTCCTCCAGGTCAATACCGGCAACATCCTTTTCATCTGCGGCGGCGCTTTCTCGGGCCTCGAGAAGATCATCCGAGCCCGGTCCGAGCGCGGAGGCATCGGGTTTTCCGCGGAGGTCAAGAGCCGGGACGACAAGAAGCGCACCAGCGAGCTCCTGCACCAGGTCGAACCGGAAGACCTGATCAAGTATGGCCTCATTCCGGAGTTCGTCGGCCGACTGCCGGTCATCGCGGTGCTCGACGAGCTCGACGAGGCGCAGCTCATCCAGATCCTGACCGAGCCGAAGAACGCCATCACCAAGCAGTACGCGCGGCTCTTCGACATGGAAGGCTGTGAAATCGAATTTCGCGACAATGCCTTACGCAGCATCGCGCGCAAGGCGGTGGAGCGCAAGACGGGGGCTCGCGGTCTACGGTCCATCCTGGAGCACCACCTCCTGGACACGATGTACGAGCTACCCTCTCTTGGCAATGTGGTCAAGGTGGTGGTCGATGAGACGGTGATCAACGGCGAGTCCAAGCCCTTGTACCTCTACGATGGAATGGACATGCCGAAGGTCGCGGCGGACTGATTGAGGCGCGACAAAAGGGGCGGCACGCGCGCACCGTCCACGCGCCTGCGCTGTTGAAAACCGGCCATAGCACCCCATATGGGTGCCGAGGGATGTCCGCCGTCCTTCGATCCCATTAGTCGGTCCCCATTGGTCGGTACATTTAGTCGATCCATAAATAAGGCACCGCGATGAGCCACAAGATCCTTGTCCCCGTATTGCCGCTGCGCGACGTGGTGGTGTACCCCCACATGGTGATCCCTTTGTTCGTCGGTCGGCAAAGATCGGTGCGGGCGCTCGACCAGGCCATGGCCGGGAACAAACAGATCCTGCTGGTGGCCCAGAAAAGCGCGGCGGAGGACAACCCCGGGGCCGATGATATCCATCGCATCGGTACGCTCTCCAACATCCTGCAGTTGCTGAAACTCCCGGACGGTACCGTCAAGGTATTGGTCGAGGGTGGCCGGCGTGCCCAGATCAAGGCCTTTGCGACCGGCACCGACAGCTATGCCTCGGAGATCGAGCTGCTCGAATCGCCGGACGTGGACGAGCGCGAGGTCGAGGTCCTGTCCCGGTCGGTGAAGGAGCAGTTCGAGCAATACGTCAAGCTCAACAAGAAGATCCCGGCGGAGATCGCCGCCACACTCACGGCCATCGACGATCCCGAACGGCTGTGCGACACCATCGCGGCCCACCTTGCGGTCAAGCTCGAGGAGAAGCAGAAGCTGCTCGAGACCGTCGACGTGCGGGTCCGTCTGGAGCACCTCCTGGGCGTGATCGAGTCCGAGATCGACCTCTTGGCCGTCGAAAAACGCCTGCGTGGTCGTGTCAAGCGCCAGATGGAGAAGAGCCAGCGCGAGTATTACTTGAACGAGCAGATGAAGGCCATCCAGAAGGAGCTCGGGGAGCTGGAAGAAGGGGGTAGTGAGCTCGACGAGCTGGCCAAGGCGGTGGAAAAGGCGGGGATGCCGAAAGACGCCAAGAAACGCGCGCTGGCCGAGTTGCAGAAGCTCAAGATGATGTCACCGATGTCGGCCGAGGCCACCGTGGTGCGCAACTACGTCGACTGGATGGTCAACGTGCCATGGAAGAAGCGCAGCAAGATCAGCCGCGATCTGGCGCAGGCCGAGGCGATCCTGGAAGAGGACCACTACGGCCTGGAAAAGGTCAAAGAACGGATATTGGAGTATCTCGCGGTTCAGCAGCGGGTCAAGCAATCCAAGGGTCCCATCCTATGTCTGGTCGGGCCTCCCGGCGTCGGCAAGACTTCGCTCGGGCGCTCCATTGCACGCGCCACCCACCGGACGTTCGTGCGCATGTCGCTAGGCGGGGTGCGTGACGAGGCCGAGATCCGCGGGCATCGCCGCACCTACGTGGGTTCGATGCCGGGCAAGATATTGCAGGTGATGGCCAAGGGCGGGACCAAGAACCCGCTCCTGCTCTTGGATGAGATCGACAAGATCTCGGCCGATTTCCGCGGCGATCCGGCCTCGGCCTTGCTCGAGGTCCTGGACCCCGAGCAAAACCACACCTTCAACGATCATTATCTCGAGGTGGATTACGACCTCTCCGAGGTGATGTTCGTGACCACCGCCAACACGCTGAACATCTCCCCGCCGCTGCTCGACCGCATGGAGGTCATCCGGATCCCGGGCTACACCGAGGACGAGAAGGTCAATATCGCGCGAAATTATTTGATACCGAAGCAGATCACGAGCAACGGCCTCAAGGATGCCGAGATCCACATCGCGGAAGCGGCGATACGCGACATCATCCGCTATTACACCCGCGAGGCGGGCGTCCGCAACCTGGAGCGGGAGATCGCCAATATCTGCCGGAAGGTGGTCAAACAGGTGCTCCTCAAACCCGCGGAGCGGGCCGTGGCGATCACCGCGCGCGGTCTGGAAAAGCTTTTGGGCGTCAAGCGCTTCCGCTTCGGGCTCGCCGAGGAAGAAGACCGCGTCGGACAGGTGACGGGTCTGGCGTGGACCGAGGTCGGCGGGGATCTATTGACCATCGAGGCCGCGATCGTCCCCGGCAAGGGTCGCGAGACCTACACCGGGCAGCTCGGCGAGGTCATGCAGGAATCCATCAAGGCGGCGATGACCGTGGTGCGCAGCCGCGCCAGGAGCCTCGGCATCGATGCGGCGTTCTACCGCAAATACGACGTGCATTTCCATGTCCCCGAGGGGGCGACACCCAAAGATGGCCCGAGTGCCGGGGTGGCGATGTGCACGGCGCTGGTATCGGCGCTGAGCGGGATCCGGGTGCGATCGAGCGTGGCGATGACGGGCGAGATCACGCTGCGGGGCGAGATCCTGCCCATCGGGGGGCTCAAGGAAAAACTGCTGGCCGCGCTGCGCGGGGGCATCAAGACCGTGTTGATCCCCGCGGAGAATGAGCGCGAGCTGGCCGAGATCCCCAAAAACATCCGGCAGCATCTCGATATTCGACCGGTCACCTGGATCGAAGAGGTACTGGCCTTGGCCTTACAGCGCGTGCCGGAGCCGGCGGCCAAGCCGGCAGCAGAATCCCGCGACGCCTTGGTCCCCCCGGAGACGCCGGCGGCCGAGCCTGACACGGACCAGATCCGGCATCACTGACCGGCGCCACTGACCGATAGTGGCGACCACCGTTCCCTCAGCGCATCGAGACGATTACCGGCACCGCTGGCCGACCCGCAGCATCCGCGGCTCTCGGCCCATTGCTGTCGATGTCGTTTGCTTGACGGGCGGCTGGCCTTTCGGTATAAAGGCTCGCCGCGTTGCCCGTCGTCCGGCAGAGGTGCCTCCTGCTTGGGCAGCGCTATCCCTCCTTTTATTAGGATGGGGTCTGGACATGATTCCGTCAGGTGACACTGCCGGGGAGCCAACACAATGAATAAAGCGGAATTGATCGACGCCGTGGCCGGATCGGCAAATCTCACGAAGGTGGATGCCGGCAGGGCAGTCGACGCACTGGTGGATGTCATCGCCGGGGCGCTCAAGGGCGACGATGAGGTCATGCTCACCGGCTTCGGCACCTTCACGGTGCGCAAACGCGCGGCGCGCTCGGGGCGTAACCCGAGGACCGGCGACATCATCTCGATCCCGGCTTCCAATCTCCCGGCCTTCAAACCTGGCAAGGCATTGCGGGATGCCGTAAACTAGCCCGGGCTGCGGGTGGGCCTTGGGGTGCTTAGCTCAGTTGGGAGAGCGTCGCCCTTACAAGGCGAAGGTCGGGGGTTCGAACCCCTCAGCACCCACCACATTGCCCCCTTGATGTAAACAGGGGATGTAAACAGCTTCGTGAACAGCGGAGTGGTAGTTCAGTCGGTTAGAATACCGGCCTGTCAAGCCGGGGGTCGCGGGTTCGAGTCCCGTCCACTCCGCCATTACCTCACTGCCGCCACGCTGTCCCACATCCGGAACCTCATGGCCGGCGACCCTAGGCGCTGATCTCCCCCACCGCCGATCCGCCACACCCGACCCGCAATACCCAATGTTACAGAGCCTCCGCGATCACGCCCATGGGCTTCTCTTCTGGATCATCGCCATCCTGATCTGCATCCCGTTCGCGCTCGTGGGCGTCAACGAATACGTCAGTGCCGTATCCGAGGTGATCGTCGCGGAAGTGAACGGCGACGAACTGGAGCTCAAGGAATTTCAGCAGGGCTACCAGAGTTATCGCCAGCAGCTCCAGTCGCTCTTCGGCGGGCAGATCCCGGCGGCCTTCAACGAAGAACGCCTCAAAGAGCAGTCGTTGAACCAGATGGTCACGGCGCTCCTGGAGCAGCAGACCGCCGCCCAGGCCGGGATGCGCGTCGGCGATCGGGAGGTCAGCCGGGCGATCCAGTCCGTGCCTGCCTTTCAACGCGACGGCAAGTTCGCGCGTGACCTCTACGAGCGCCAGCTCGAGGCCAACGGAATGACGACGGTGGTATACGAAGAAAGGAAGCGGCGCGATCTCGTGACCGAGCAGCTTCGACAGGCCGTAGCGGACACCGCGTTCGTGAGCAAGAAAGACGCGGATTGGGTGGCCGCCGGCGACGCAGAGAAGCGCGCAATCGCCTATATCAAATTGTCCGCCGAGCCGGTAAAGGCGGCGCTCCAGATCAAGGATGAGGACGTTCTCGCCTACTATGAGAAACACCGGGATCGGTACATGAGCCCGGAGTTGGTCAAGATCCTCTACCTCGAGCTGTCGCTCGGGGACATGGCCAAGGACGTCGCGGTCAACGAGGACGCCGTCAAGGCCTATTACGACGCTCATGCGGCGAATTTCACCGTCCCCGAACAGCGCAGGGCCCGGCATATCTTGATCCAGCTCACCAGAGACGCGCCGGCGGGCGACGAGGCGGCGGCGCGCACGCGGGCCCTGGAGATCCTGGGCCAGGCCAGGAGCGGCCAGTCCTTCGAGACGCTCGCCAGGGAGCGTTCGGAAGACCTCGGATCCAAGGCCCAGGGTGGCGATCTCGGGTTTTTCGGCCAGGGGGTCATGGACCCCGCCTTCGACAAAGCCGTATTCGAGATGAAGCCGGGTGAGCTTTCCGAACCGGTGCGCAGCCGCTTTGGCTATCACATCATCCGCCTGGAGGAGATCAAGGCCGGCAGCACCAAAGGTTTCGATGAGGCCCGCGCCGACGTAGAAAAGGCCTATCGGCGCGAGCACGCGGAGCGCCAGTTCTTCGATCAGGCCGAACAGCTCGCCACGCTCGCCTTCGAAAATCCGGATACCCTGGAGGTCACCGCCAAACAGCTCGGGTTGTCGGTACAAGAGAGCGATTTCTTTCCGCGCACCGGGGGCGCGGGGATCGCCGGGCAGGAAAAGGTGTTCGACGCAGCCTTCAGCCCGGAAGTCCTGGAGGAACGCGGGAATAGCGAGGTACTCGACCTCGGGGATGACCGCGCGCTGGTGTTGCGGGTCAAGGAACACCGGCCGGCCGAGCGGCGCAAGCTCGACGAGGTGCGCAGGGAGATCGTCTCCACCATCCAGTCCGAGAAGGCCAAGGCCATGACGGAGGAACGCGGCAAGGCCCTGCTCAAGCGCCTCCAAGACGGTGAAGACCGCGCCAAGCTGGCTGCCGCCGAGAAGCTCGAATGGAAAGACGTGCCCGATCTCGATCGCCGAACGGATCAGGTGGATCCCGCGCTCAGGCACAGCGCCTTTCGCCTGCCGCGCCCCGCCGGGACCGGTCCGAGCTACGGTGGCGTGGCGTTGAATGGCGGAGACTATGCCCTCATCGCTGTCCTCGGCGTGACGGATGGGGACCCGGGCAAGCTGACCGACAAGGAGCGGCAGGACACTCGCGAGCGCCTGCAGCGCGCCGCGAGCGACGCCGCGTGGCAGGATTTCATCGCCGGCCTGCGCGCGAATGCCGACATTGCGATCTTCAAGGACAAACTGTGAGGCATGTCATCGGCCACCCACCGACGCCAATGTGTGCTACCTTACGCGCCGACAGTTAGCAGTTCGGCACAGGAGAGAAAATGAGAGCTTATATTCGCTGGGCATTAGTAGGCGGTATCGGCGTGGGCTTGGCGGCCTGCGGCGAGGGCGGCGGCACGACTGCGTCGAGCGCCGACGCCTTCAAGGTCAAGGGCGTGTGGGAAGCCGAGTTTCCCGACAAGACCGATGCCGCGGGGACATTGAAGTCCAAGGGCAAGGTGACTTTCTCGGACGATGGCTACACCTATTCGTGGTACAAGAAGCTCGTCGGCCCGGACAACGCCACGGTCTATGATTGGACCGAGACCGCGCGGGAGACCGGCAGTTCCTCCTTCGCGCCGGACTATATGGAGTGGACCGCCGATTCCTTCGGCGAGGCCGACTTCAACGACGGTACCAAGGCCTGGGGCAATGTCGGGATGAAGTCGTCGAAGAACGAGTATGCGATCCAGTACACGGTGGAGGGCGGCAAGTTGACCCTCAAGGAAGACATCAACCTGGATGGCGACTTCGACGATGTCTTCGAGTCCGCCGAGACCATGACCTATACCAAGATCAACTGACGGGCAAGATCAAACTGATGGGCAAGATCAACTGACGGGCAAGATCAACTGATGGGCAAGATCAACTGACGAGCCCGACGCACAATCCCCCCTTTTCGAGGGCCCCCTTGTGAAAAAGCCGTAATGTCTTCGTAGGGGCGACCCTCGTGGTCGCCCTTTGGGGCAGGTCCTTTGGGGCAGGCACAAGGTCTGCCCCTACATCTCTACATCATCGTCCGCCGGCGCACTGATAGACGGGCGCGTTCAGGCCGCGGCGAGCACGGGTGTCTCCGTCTCCGCATCCATCGGTTCCTCGCTCCAGGTCAGGGTATGGAGCAGACACAGCGTCTCGGGATCGGAGATGAGCCAGCGTTTCTCACCTTGTGTGAGGCTCTCGGGACCGTCTTCCAAGAGCTGGTAGATCAGCATGCGCAGGTGATAGCGCTGGCGCTTGCCGAGCCGCCGCTCGGGGAGCAACGCCATGTGCAAGGCATTGACCGCGGGCTCGATGAGCACGCGTTTGGTACCCGGGCGACCCGCCCCGGCGGCGGGGGCCAGGGCGCCGATGTGTCCGAGTACACGCGCCGTTACCGCCGGCGGGTGGCTCTCGACCGGCGTCAGGAACAACCCGCGCTCCAAGGCCCAGCGGCCCACCCCCACGCGGCTCGAAACCATCGACAAAGGTATCGAGAGCCACAGACCGGCCAGGACCGGGGTCAACCACCAGAAGACCTCCGGGATCCACAGGAAACTCACGAGGCCCGCTACGATCCCAAGGCACGTCTGGCCACCATGGGCGCGGGCCGCATCTCGAAGGCCCAGCGCGTGCTCCCCGCGTTGCTGGGCCGGCCAGCCGATGCTGCGTCGGAGCAGGATCGCGAGCACGAACTTGCTTTGATAAAGCATGAGGATGGGGGCGGTCAGGGCCGAGAACAGCGTCTCTAGCAACACCCCGATGCCGAGCCTGGTGTAGCCCCCATAGGCGCGCGTCAGCGCCGGGCGCCCCCACGCGAGCAGGAGCCCGAACAGCTTGGGGAGAAACAGCATCGCCAGGGTGACGGCCATGACCGTGGTCATCTCGACGGCATAGGACTCCGGCCACACCGGGAGCAGGTTGTCGGCGAAGAAATAGACCGGCTCGGTCTGCGCCTGCACATAGGCCTCGACCCCGGTGATCAAGAGGAACAGGCACCAGAGTGGCGATGACAGGTAGGACATCAATCCCATCCCGAGGTGCAAGCGGCTCATGGCCTTGAAGCCGCGTGCGAACACGAGCCGCAGGTGCTGGAGGTTGCCCTGGCACCAGCGCCGGTCGCGCTTGGCGTAGTCGATGAGGGTCGGAGGCAGCTCCTCGAAGCTCCCAGAGAGATCCGGGGCGAGCCACAGCTCGTAGCCGGCGCGACGGAGGAGCGCGGCCTCGATGAAGTCGTGACTCAGGACCTCGCCGCCGAACGGCTCGCGCCCCGGCAGGCGTGGCAGACCGCAATGCCGGGCGAAGGCCGAAACGCGGATGATGGCGTTGTGGCCCCAGGAGTTACCGTCGGCCATCTGCCAAAAGGCCAGACCGTGGCTGAACATCGAGCCGTAAAGGCTGGCCGCGAACTGCAGGATGCGGGCGAACAGCGATTCGCGGTGGATGGGGAGCGGCGGCGACTGTATCAAGGCCACGCGCTCGTTGGCCTCCATGAGACCCACCATCCTGATCACGGTCTCTGCGTCCATCAGGCTGTCGGCATCCAAGACCACCATATAGCGATAACGCCCGCCCCAGCGGCGGACGAATTCCGCGATATTGCCGGCTTTCTTGGCGGTGTTGTCCTCGCGATTGCGGTAGAAGATCCGCCCGTGGGCATTCAGGTCGCGGGTCGTCTGGTACCACAGGACCTCCTCTTCGACCCAGGTATCGGGGTCGCGCGTGTCGCTCAACACGAAGAGCTCGAAGTGCTGCAAGAGCCCGGTCTCGCGCAAGGTTTCATACATGGCCCGGATCCCGGCAAAGACTCGCATCGGGTCCTCGTTGTAGGCGGGCATGACGAGCGCCGTTCGCAGCCCTGGGTCCCACTGGGAGGGCGGCCTCCCCGTTCGCCTCGCCGAATCGATGGACTCGCGGTCGCCTCCACGAAGCAACACGGCGAAGCCGATGCCGGCGGTCCAGAACGCGGCGCTGATCCAGACGATCAAGAGCGTGTAGAGGACCAGCAAGAGCAGCTCGAGCGGTGTGATCCCATCCTTCTGAAACACGCTCGTGAGCAGGCCCACCGCCATCAGGGTGGTCATCCCCACCAGCATGAAGTACAGCGCCCGCCGCAACACCGGCCGGGTAGCGCCGGCGGCGCCGGGACCGATCGCCGGGCCGCCCCCGCGCGCCCGCCCCGACCCGATACCGAGGTCCTGCTCCGGCACCTCCATGGGCGCCTCCTGCGGTGTCGCCTGCGCGTAGGATCGCTCGCGTGCGCTCCACGAGACCTCGCTCGCGCCCGTCGGACCGTGCCCTTCGCCGGCCTCGGCCAGAAGCGCGGCACGCGCCCGGCCGAGTTGCTGGGGACTCGGGTTCTTCGGCAACCCGAAAACGCGCGTGAGCCAGCCGTCGTGGCACCGGCGTGCCTCCTCGATGGCACGGCGGCCGAGCTCATCGGGCTGGCGCGCCCGTAGGCGCGCACGCCCCACGCTCTCTGCGGCGAGCGCCTCACGCTCCGTGGCGTCCCCATGACCGAGCTGTCGAAGATAGGCCACGACGCGCCTGTGCGCGTCCGTCGCAGGATCGGGCTGAGTATGGGGGCGCGCCGCCGGCTCCCCGGTCTCCCTGACGTCCAGGGCCATCGGATCGCTCATCACGGGGTGGGCAACTGATAGGTCCAGGTCTCGGTCAAGACCTCGGCCCCGAGCCTCAAGAATGCCCGTAGGTTCACCGGATCGGGGGTGGCCGCCGGCGCATAGTCGACGATCACCCGCCAGTCCGCGGTCACGGGGTTCTTCTGCACTGTGACTCGTCCGGGCTCCCCGGCGGAGGCGGTGACCAGCGCCTCGACCGGCGCCTCCGAACCGATCGCGGACAGGGTGTCGCTCGCGAAATCCACCACCAACCTCCGTTGCGCGCTCTCCCTCGCATCGGGGCCGCCGGCCCCGACACGAGTCGCCACCGTGCTTCCCGATTGGCCGAGGCCCGGGTCGTCGAGCGTGAAATGCAGCCGGTACTCGAAGCTCCAGTCCTGGCCCGCGGCGGTGGCGCGCTCCGGGACCCAGAAGGCCACGATGTTGTCGTACTTGTCCGCATCGCTCGGGATCTCGATGAGATACACCGATCCCGGACCCCAGGCACCCATGGGCTCGACCCAGGCACTGGGACGCAGGTGGTAGCCGGCCTCGAGGTCCTGGTAGTGATCGTATTCTCGATCGCGCTGCAAGAGGCCGTAACCGCGAATGTCCCGGCCGTCGAAGACGCTCACGGCCAGTCGCAACGGGTTCTGCAGGGGCCGCCACACGCGCTCCCCGTGGCCGGTCGAGAGCAACAGGCCATCGGAATCATGGACCTCGGGGCGGTAGTCATCGACGAAGCGATCGGTATTTTCGCCGTGGAAGAACATGCTGGTGAGGGGGGCGACGCCCAGGCGCTCGACCGTCTGACGCAAGTACAGGCGGCACTTGACCTCGACCACCAGGTGGCGCCCAGGGTGGAGAACGAAGCGATAGGCACCGGCGACGCTCGGGCTGTCCATGAGCCCGTAGATCGTCAGGGCCGTGGCGCCCGCCACCGGTTTCTCGATCCAGAACGCCTTGAATACGGGGAACTCCTCGGCCTTCGGCAAGCCGGTGTCGATGGCCAGTCCTCGGGCCGAGAGTCCGTAGCCCTGCCCGGTCCCGATGCCGCGGAAGTAACTGGCCCCGCGGAACGCGGCGATCTCGTCGTAATGCCCGTCCCGGCGCAGGGGATAAAAGAGCCGTATGCCGGCGAATCCCAGATCGGCCGGCCGGTCGGGGAAGACCATGCCGCCGTAGTCGAAGTGCTTGGCCGAGAACGGGACGGTCTCTGCCTTGCCCGCATCGACGATGTGGACCTGCACGCGGTCCCTGTACAAAAATCCGCGATGGAAGAACTGCACGCGGAACGGGAGCCCCTCGACGCCCCACAGGCCGTGCTCGGGCAGGTAACGTATGTCATGGTACTGTTCGTAGCCGAGCCCCGCGAGGTCGTCCGGCAGCCTACCCGGGTCCGGGACGTGGGGCTGTGTGGCGAGCCCTTGCGCGATGCGCTCGATCACGGCGAAGTCGAACGCGCCCGCCGGCTGTTCCTGACTGAAAGCCGGGACCCAGACGAGGCCCAGGGCCAGGGAAAACAGATAGCGCAAGGAGGCTCGTGGAATCAATGTCGAGCTCAGGGTCTTTGGTGAGGAGGATGGCCCTGGAAGGATATACGAAACACGCAGTGCAACAAACATGCGCGCTTTCCGGGCGGCGACGGGCACAAGTCACAGCCGTTCTGTGAAATCGTTCACAGTCGTGCCGGCCGCGGGTCTTTAGGCTACCCACCAAGCGCCGGACCCCGGCTCACAGCGAGTGCGGGCGGCGATGGAGGATTGATGGACAACCTTGCGAAAGACATCCTGAGCGTCAACGAAGAGATCGCCGGCCGTCATGTCACCGTGGCCGGCGGCGCCCCCGAGATCATCTGGGGCAGCCCCGAGATGGGTGCCGTCCTGGATCTGGTCGCAAAGGTCGCGTGCCGCCCGGCCACCGTACTGCTCATGGGCGAGACCGGGACCGGCAAGTCGATGCTGGCGCACGCCATCCATAGGGACAGCCCGCGCCGTGCGCGGCCCTTCATCGCGCAGAACTGCGGGGCCCTGCCCGAGGCCCTGTGCGAGAGCGAGCTGTTCGGCTACCGGCGCGGGGCCTTCTCGGGGGCCGTTCAGGACCGCCAGGGCCTCTTCGAGGCCGTCGATGGCGGCACGATCTTCCTCGATGAGGTAAGTGAATTGAGCCCCGCCATGCAGGTCAAGCTCCTGCAGGTGCTTCAAGACGGCAGCTTCCGGCGCGTGGGCGACACCAAGAACCGGCGCGTGGACGTGCGGGTCATCTCGGCCACCAACAAGGACCTGGCGGCGGAGGTCGAAGCGGGTCGCTTCCGGGCGGACCTCTACTACCGGTTGAATGTCGTCCCGATCCTGATCCCGCCCCTGCGCGCCCGGCGAGAGGATATCCCCACCCTCGCTCGGCACTTCCTCGCAAAGCACCGCGAGCGGCTCAATCCGCTGATCGACGGCATCGCGCCGGAGGCGATGCAGGCCCTGTGTGCGTACGACTATCCGGGAAACGTGCGTGAGCTCGAGAACCTGATAGAGCGGTCTTTGGTCATGAGCCCGGAAACGGCGCTCGAGATCGGGATAGGGTCCCTGGGCGTGGATCCACGCATCATGGGACACTACACTCGCGAGCCCACCCCGGCGCGTGTCGGGAGTCCCTTCCCGCCGATCGGGACCGCAGCTCCGGCCCCCGGGGCGGTGATCCCATTGCGCCGACCGCGGCGCTGCGGCGCCGGCCCCTATGCCGCCCTCGGTACCGGTGTCGGCCCCAGCAACTAACACCGCTTCGCGCCCGCGATGGCGTCCTGGTACCAGAGCGGGTCGTTTCCCCAGGCGGCGGCGAGATCCGATCCATCCCGAGCCTTATCACCGATCACGATGTCTCATGCGCCATCGTCACGGTTGCCAGCGCCAGGGACATATCCGTATTCCTCGAGGTCGATACCGCAGTTCTGGTCGCGATCAAGGAGCACGAACACCGCGCTCAGACCGGGTATCGCCTCGGCCTCCTGGAGATTGATATAGCCATCCTCATCCTCGTCCGCACCGGTAAACTCGGGTGGTAGCTCCAGCACCTCCTCCGGTGTCGAGGGCCGAGGCGCCTCCGCCGCCAAAGCCCCCACCATCAAAGCCCCCGCCATCAAAGCCATTCTTCGTAAGGGCATCGCCCAGCTCGCTGAGGTTTTCATGGCGATCTCTACGCTGTGTCGAGAATAAGGCTGCTGGCGCGCGGCGGCCGCGGGCGGCGAGGCTGCGCCGGGACCTCGGCGACGATCGCCCTGGCCAGCGCGAGGTACGCCTCGCCGACGCGTGGCCAGACGAGCGAACGCGTGATCTCATACGCGGCCGCACGCACGCGGGCCAGCTCTGCCGGTGACCGCAGCAGCGACGCGAGGACGCCGCCGAGTGCGGCGCTGTCGCCGAAGGGGAAGAGGTGGCCACGGCCGTCCGCCAGCAACTCCTGCGCGTGCCAGTAGGGGGTCGAGACGGCCGCGGCCCCCGCGCCCATGGCGTACGACAGGGCGCCGCTCGTGACCTGGGCCTCGTTCTGATAGGGGCTGATGAAGATGTCGGCCGCCTGCAGGTAGCTGCAGAGCTCCTCGGTCGTGACGAACTGGTCGCGAAAGACCACGTGCTCGCGCATGCCAAGCCGTTCAGCCTCCCGCTCGAGCGTCGTCCGATACCCTTCTCCGTGCCGGTGTAAGACCCCCGGGTGGGTCGCACCGACGACGAAATAGACA
>JBQTJM010000002.1:0-5958 GCA_052387115.1 Gammaproteobacteria bacterium
GCGCCGTTGCCGGATTCGAGCCTGGGAATGTCGGGCATGGGAAATACATGCCCGACCTACGCGGCTCGATCGATAGCGGAGCCGACAACGCAGTCTGCGCTCCATCCGCGATACGACATCTGCTGTAGCCAAGCATTTCAAACGGATGACACCGGTGCTCCTGTTTGATGCGGTAAACGATAAGATCACCGCGATCGCTGATACCGAATGGTCTCGATTCGGATCGGTCGCGAGCTCTGGATAACCACCGTCCAACGCGCCACCTGTTGCATCAGCAGCAGGTTCTGTGAACCGCTTACGAGATACTGTCCTGTACGGAAGCGCTGCGCGTCGATGCGCTCCTTGATATAGGGCAACAGATCCGGCGCATACTGGATCTCGTCCAGGATAACCGGTGGCGCAAAGAGATCGAGAAACCCTCGGGGATCGGCCGCTGCGGCCGCCCGCGTGTCGGGCGGCTCCAGCGAGAGGTAGCTGTGACTTCGGCCGAAATGCTGCCGCAACAAGGTCGTCTTGCCGGATTGCCTCGGCCCGGTCAGTACCACCGCCGGGAACTCGCGTATCGCGCGGGTGAGGACGGGTTCGAGGGTGCGGGGGAGATAGGTACCGCCCATAACGTGCAATTATGCATTCTAAATGCACGATTACAAGCAGCCGGCCGCGCGTTCACTGCGGGACGCGGGGGTCTCCGCCATGCGCCGGGCGCCACCGTTCGGATAGAAGCAAGAGTAGTAGGTCGGGCATCCGCGCCGCGTTGCTCAACCCTCCGAGCAACCGAGGGTCGAGGCCGCCGCCATTCATCCGACGCCATTGCCGGGTTCGGGCCTCGAAACGTCGGGCCGGGGACCCCCAGGCCCGACCTACGCGGCTCGTCCAGCGGCCGGTTGGCGAGGCGGGCATTTCAGTGTGGCACGCGGCAGGCGGCATCGAGACCGGCGCACGGTCGTGGGATCCGGCCCTCGTGGTCGCCGCGGCGGTGCTAGAATGCCGCCATGGACCACGACCACAGTTACAAGCTACTGTTTTCCCATCCCGATCTGGTGGCCGATCTGTTGCGCGGCTTCGTGCACGAGACCTGGGTCCAGGAGCTCGACTTCACCAGCCTCGAGAAAGTCGGCGGCAGCTATGTCGCCGACGACTTGCGGGAACGCGAGGACGACGTGGTCTGGCGGGTGCGCTGGGGACAGAGCTGGCTCTACGTCTACCTGCTCATCGAGTTCCAGTCGACCGTGGACCCCTTCATGGCGGCGCGCGTGCTGGTCTACGTGAGCCTTCTGTACCAGGACTTGAGCCGCACCGAGCCGTGGCGGGCCGAGCACCGGCTACCGCCGCTCCTGCCGGTGGTGCTCTACAACGGCGCTAAGCGCTGGGATGCCGCGGAAGAGATCGGCGATCTGATCGTGCCCGTACCGGGCGGTCTGGAACGCTACCGCCCCCGCCTGCGGTATTTTCTGCTAGACGAAGGGCGATTCGCCGACAGCGAGCTGGCGCCCTTGCGCAATCTCGCGGCCGCGCTGTTCCGGTTGGAGAATAGCCGTACACCGAACGACGTGGAGCGCGTACTCGAGGCCCTGGTCGATTGGTTGCGGTCCCCGGAGCAGAGCGCGCTGCGGCGGGCCTTTACCGTGTGGCTGAAGCGGGTGTTTCTGCCGGGGCGGGTGCCCGGCGTCGAATTGACGAACCTGAACGATTTGCAGGAGGTACGCACCATGTTGGCGGAACGGGTGATCGCGTGGACGGAGGAATGGAAACGGCAGGGATTGGAACAGGGGTTGGAACAAGGGTTGGAACAAGGGTTGGAACAAGGGTTGGAACAGGGGTTGGAACAGGGGTTGGAACAGGGATTGGAACAGGGGTTGAGGAAAGGCCGGCAGGAAGGTCGGCAGGAAGGCCGGCAGGAAGGGGAAGCCGCGTTGTTGTTGCGGCAGATGGAACGCCGCTTCGGGGTGCTGGAGGAACGCGTGCGAGAGCGGATCCGGGCGGCCGATGCCGAGACCTTGCTGGGTTGGGGCGAGCGGCTCCTGGCGGCAACGACCGTGGACGACCTGTTTGGGGAGTAACCGTGGCACCGGGGCGGCCCATTGCAGGGTAGCTTAGCCGCGCTCGTTGCGGCGTAACCCCCCCACCGGTCGGCCCCGGGCCGACACCTTTCCGGGAGGCCCCCGGGCGTCTCGACCGGCGCGGTGCGGGTCTCGATCCTGCGCCTCGGCGTGGCGGCCGTACGGCCAAACGAAGGTGATCTTCGAGGACGGCGGCAGGACGCTCCTGGGGCCGTAAGGGGGGGCCCCACCCCTCCCTCCCCCGTTCGCACGCGAACAGGGGAGGGGGTCAGGGGGGTCGCCTGGGCATGAGCGCCGCGTTGCCCGACTACCCGTCTCCGCGATGGGGCGGGGAGCTATGCCCGGGGGTCTCGGAGCCGGGCGCATCACGACCGATCGATGGAGGGGGAAAGATGCACGGGGAAATACCCCCTGCAAGCAACCAAGGACCAAGCAATCAACCCAGAAGAGGAGCACGACGATGACGGCAAGACAAGCGCTCGGGGCGGAGCTGCGCGAGGGAGCGCCGCTTTGACTCCTTCCCCCCTTGCGGGGGGGATGGGGGTATGAGGCAGTCCGGCGCCCGCAGATTGAGAAAGCATCCGACCGACGCCGAACGCCTGTTGTGGCGTCGTCTACGTCTGCGGCAACTCGGGTACAAGTTTCGGCGCCAGCAGCCCTTGGGGCCCTACGGGGGGCCCGGCAAAGGGAGCACGGTAATGGACAACCTCGCCTCCGCTAAGAACGGGAAGCGCAGGCGGCATTATGCGGCTACGTCGACTTGCCGGGTCTCGATGGTCAAAGGCATACCGCGCTCCGCACGGACCTCGAGGAACTGGTAAATCGCATCCTGGATGGTTTGTAGAGCCTCGTCTTTGGTTTGGCCTTGGCTGACACAACCGGGAATCGCCGGACATTCGACGGTCCAAAGACCATCTTCGTCGCGGTTTATCGTAACGCTGAATTTCATGTTGATACTTTGAGTGTTATTGAGCCAGTCGAAACAGGAAAGCGTTCAGTCACGAAGTACCGTCTCTGAGCTTCAGCGCGAATGGGTGGGCCTGTTCAGCAGGGGGACCCCGTCACGCCTGGCCCCGCGATGCGAGGCTCGCCACGTCGCGCAGGATGCGGGTCGTTTTCAACCCACCCGGAGAGGCTAGATATTTGGGCCTCCACACCGGCTCCAGGGCCGTCGCGAACCGGCGATGGCTGTCGCTGTCCTGGAAGTGTTCGCTCTGACGGTACATCATCCTGCCGATCCGCTGCCAGAGCGGATCCGGCAGTTGCCGTTCGTGCTCGGCGAGGGGCACCAGGCCCAGATCGAACCACCGATAGCCGCGCGCCCGTCCCCCGACCATGAGCTCCGTTACCATGAACTCCATGATGCCCGGGGGCGCATCGCGGTGGTAGCGCAGGAGGTCCAGGGCCAGCTCCTCTTTTCCCCCACTGACCCACAGGACGGCGAAGGCGATGATGCGCTTGTCTTGGCGCACCACCGCGCACGGGAACCTGGCCACGTAGTCCGGGCTGAAGAACCCCCGCGAGAAGCCCCGCTCCGTCTTCGCCAAGTGCGCCAGCCAGTCGTTCGACACCCGCTCCAGCTCCGGGATCAGGGCCGGCACCTCGTGGGAGCTCACGATCGCGAAATCGACGCCCTGTCCCAAGACCCGATCGTGCAGCTCGCGCAGCTCGCTTCGCTCGTGGCCCGTGAGCGAGAAACGCTCGAGCGGTACGCGAGCGTCCTCGCCCACCTTCAGCAGAGCAAGCCCGAGGTCCACGTACAGCGACAGGTCCTCGGCGTCCACCAGATAGAAGACCGGCCAGCCGCCGTAGCGATCGCATAGTTCCCGGAACGTCAGCACCAGAGTCTCGCGCTCCGCCGCCGGCCCCACCGGATCCCCCAGCGCGATCCAGCTCTTGCCTTTGACGCGGTACATGATGAAGGCCCTACCCGAATCGCTGAACAGAAAACGCTTGTCACCGAGGAGCGCCAGGCGCGCGCGTGCACTGGCGGACTGCTTGACGATGAACCGCACCTGTTCGAGGCCGCCGGCGTGCGGCAGATCGGGCACCGGATCGGGACGCAGCAGGGTGGCGAGGCCGATCGCCACGGTGGTCACCAGGACCACGGTCATGGTGCGCAGAAACCTCGCGTACTCGGCGGTGTAGTCGAAGTGCCACCAGAGCTCATGGGAATACTCGGCCGGTTTGTAGGACAGGAGCGCCAACCAGATCGTCACCGCCAGGAGCGCCGTCAAGGTCGAGGTCCATTCCGTCGGAAAACCTTGATTGAAGAGCGCGCCGTCGCGTCGAAACTCCGGACGGGTATAGAACAACACGACCAGTATCGCGATGAGCACGGTGGCGCCCTCGTAGATCAGTCCTTTGAACACGAGTGTCACGATCCCCACCCCGAGCAGCAGGGCAGCCAGGCGATAAGCCGCCTCGAGCCGTAAGGACAGGCCGCGCGCCAGAAAGATGAGCCCGACACCCGTGACCCCGGCCAGCACGTGCGCGATCTCGATGACCGGCAGGGGGAGGACCTCGCTAAGTGTTGCCAGGCGCTCCGCCGGCGCCGGGACGGCGATCGAGAACAACAGCACCACCCCGGCGAAGATCAATATGAGCGCCATGACCTGCGGGCCGATCTCGGCCAACCAGTCCGCTGCCGTATCGCGCGCGCGCTCGATGCGCACCTGCTGCATGCTGGCCTCGTGGATGGCGAGGACGATCGCGGCCAGGCACAGAGGCACGAGGTAGTAGACACAGCGGAACAACAGGATGGCGCCGAGCAGCGCATCGGGGGCGATCTCCGGGAGGCCTAGTAGCATGACGGACTCGAACACCCCGATGCCGGCCGGGACATGGCTCACGACCCCCGCGATCAGCGCCAGTGCGAAGACGCCCAGAAAGGCGACGAAACTGGTTTCGGCATAGGCGGGCAAGAGCGCATAAATGATCGCGCCGATGAGCAGTAGATCGATGCTGCCGAGGACGACCTGGGCCGCGGCGGTCTTGGCAGACGGGAGACGCAGAGACCAGCTCTCGGTGCGGATACTCAAAGGTCGGAACACGGCGGCGATGAGATACACCACCACGAAGGCCAACAGGAGCCCGCCCAGCATCCGCTTCAACGCGGGCGGCAGATGGATGACGGACGCTGCCGCTTCGTCCGCCCCGAACAAGAGCGACAGCATCAGCAGAAACCCGACACCGAGCGAGGCGGTGACTGCGGACATGGTGGTCACGCCCGCTATTTCGAGCGCGCTCAGACCCGCGCTTGAATAGATGCGGTATCGGATCGCCCCACCCGTGACCACCGCGAAACCCAGGTTGGTGCCGAAGGCATTGGCCAGACAGCCGGCCAGCGCCGCGCGCCGGTAGGGCACAGGGCGGCCGAGGTGGGCGAGCGCCAGCATGTCGTACCCGGTCACCACGAAGTAGGCGCCGGCGGTGAGCAGGAACGCGAGTAAAACCGATGTCGCCGGCAGCGCTCGAAACTGCGTGAGCACATCCGAAAGGTGGATCGAATGCAAGGTGCGGTACACCACCCACAGCGCCAGACACACGATCGTGAGGCTGACGAAGACCCCGATCTGGACCAGCAGTTTCCTGGCGAATCGCATCAGCACGCCGCGGCTTGGGTTGCCCAGCGCGCCGGTACCGGCACTCATCGCTAAGGTCTCGTCGAGGTTATGGTATCCCGGTTTGTGCGGGGGAGGCGCGGCCTCGCACGCTCGTGGCGAGCTGACCCTATTACACGCAGGTGTTCGGCCCCGTGTACTACCGGCACGTCGGTTTCCCGGCGCGGATAAGCATAGCAGCCGATGTCGTCGGTGGCGATGATCTCGGGGGTCGCGCCGAGTGCGCCAGGCGGTCTTCCCCAGATCACCGCGCGCCAGGATGGTGTCGATGAGGC
>JBQTJM010000003.1:0-17568 GCA_052387115.1 Gammaproteobacteria bacterium
CCCATCTCGGCGCCTTTTTCCAGCCACACCGGTGCGGTCCCCGGCCGGTCGTAGTCCATCACCTGCAGGCCGGGGGCCCGGGTGGGGAACGGAAAGGCCGCTTCCAGGTTCCCGACGAACAGGGCGCCGACCATGACGATGGCCATGGGTCCGGCCTCGGTCTCGAACAGGCTCACGAGGCGCTCGTTGCGGGCATAGAGCCGTGGGACCACGCGGGTGGTGCGCGGGTTGACGGCGAACAGCCGCCCGGGCACATGGATCGCGCGTTTTAGCTGCCCCGCCAGTGGCATATGGACGCGATGGTAGTCGCGGGGCGCAAGGTATAGGGTGGCGTAGCTTCCGGCCATGAAGCGCGGCACCCATGCCGAGTCGCAGGCCAGGAGCTCGGACAGGGCATAGTCGCGGCCCTTCGCCTGAAACAACCGCCCGGCCACGATGTCTCCGGCGTGGTAGGCGGTGCCGTCCACCGGGGAGCACACCGCCCACGGCTCTGCGGCCACGGGCCGCGCTTCGGGACGCAGGGCGCGCGTGAAGAAGGCGTTGAAGTGAGGATAGGCGGCCGGATCCGCCGTCTCTGTCGTGCCCATATCGACCCCATAGCGCGCGACGAACCACCGGATCTGCCAGTCCTTCCAGGGCCGGAACCGCGCCCTCGTGGCCAGGTACATGAGCCGCGAGCAGAGGTGCTGCGGCAGGAGATAGAGCGGCAGGGTCTTGAGCCACTCCCCCCTAACCGGCCGCGATGCGAGGTCCGGCAGGCGCGGATCGGCCGCGGCTGGGAGCGCCGCCTCCGGCTCCTCCGGCCCGGTCCCCACCGCCATTAGCTCACGATGCCCCAGGCACGACGCCGCAGGCGATGCGCGCCCCGCCACCGCCGCCCTTGTCCGGTTGATCCGAGAAATTGTCGCCGCCGGCGTGGATCATGAGCGCGCGGCCCGCCAGATCGGCAAGCTTGAGCCGAGTCGCCGTGACCGTGCCCTTGGCCTTGCCGTCCTCCCCGACCGATAGGACCGGCAGATCGCCCCGATGCCCGCTGCCGCTCGGCCCCTCGTGGCGCCCGGTCCCCAAGGGGTCATAATGGTGTCCGGCCGCGATGCCGGCCTGCGGGGCACCGTCCTTCTCGCCGGGCCCGCAGCTCGGGTTCTCGTGTACGTGGAAACCGTGGGCCCCGGGTGGCAGATCGCCCAAGACCGGCCGCAGCTCCAGGCCGCCGGGGCCGTCGGTGGCCGTGACCGTGCCGATGGCAGCACCGCTGCCGTCCCGATCGATGTGGTGCATCTCGATGACGAGCCCCTCCGCCGCACCTAGGGGCGCTACGATGAACGCCGCGGGGATCAGCCATAGTTTCTTGTTCATGCGTCGTCTCCTCTCGGTTCGCCAGAGCCGGATCGGCTTAGGATAGCGCGGCGAGCCGCGGGCGACCACCCGGCCCACTCGGTTGACGCTCGGGTGCTAGTTACCGAGAATCAGGCCCTTTGTGACAAAGGAGGGGAGACTTGAAAGAGACGCCTGGGGAGCAACCGCTGGTGCGCATCCGCGACCTCTCCTTCCACCATGGCGAGCGCGCCATTTTCGACCATGTGGACCTCGACATCCCGCGCGGCAAGGTCGTGGCCATCATGGGACCTAGCGGCTGCGGCAAGACCACCCTCTTGCGTATCATCTCCGGACAGATCCGGCCCCGGTCCGGGAGCGTGGTAGTGGACGGGCTGGAGGTGCCTAGCCTGTCGCGCGCTGCGCTATTGGCACTGCGCAAGCGTCTCGGGATGCTGTTTCAGAGCGGTGCGCTCCTGACTGATCTCTCGGTCTTCGACAACGTGGCCTTTCCACTCCGCGAGCACACCGATCTGCCCGAACGGCTCATCCGCACGCTGGTGCTCATGAAGCTCGAGGCGGTGGGTCTGCGCGGCGCCCGCGACCTCATGCCCGCGGAGCTGTCGGGGGGGATGGCCCGGCGGGTGGCGCTGGCCCGCGCCATCGCCCTGGACCCCATGATGATCCTCTACGATGAGCCCTTCACCGGCCAGGACCCGATCTCCATGGGCGTGTTGCTGCGGCTCGTCCGGCGCATGAACGAGGCGCTCGCGGTCACCAGCATCGTGGTCTCCCACGATGTCGCGGAGACCGCCTCGATCTCCGACTATCTGTACGTCATCTCGGGCGGAAAGGTAGTCGGCCAGGGCACGCCCCAGAGGCTCGCCGAGACCCCTTCCGAGTGGGTCCGGCAATTCATGGACGGATCGCCGGATGGCCCGGTGCATTTCCACTTCCCAGCCCTCGATTACGCACAGGACCTCCACGGGGGTTCGGCGGCGTGAGGGGCGGGGCATGATCGAGGCGCTGCGCATGCTCGGACGCAAGGCGCTCGGCTTCTGCGAGCGCCTCGGACGCGCCCATGTGTTTCTGGCCTATACGCTCCTGGGGATCCCGGAGTCCGTGCATCGGATGCGCCTGCTCCTCTACCAGGTGTACGCGGTCGGGGTGCTGTCCATCGTCATCATCGTGGTCTCCGGGCTGTTCGTCGGGATGGTGCTGGCGCTGCAGGGCTACAATACCCTGGTCGACTTCGGCGCCGCAGATTCGCTCGGGATCATGGTGGCGCTGTCGCTGGTGCGCGAGATCGGCCCGGTCGTCAGCGCCCTCTTGTTCGCAGGAAGGGCGGGCTCGGCACTGACCGCCGAGATCGGGCTCATGAAGGCCACCGAACAGCTCGTGGCCATCGAGATGATGGCGGTCGACCCCTTGCGGCGGGTGATCGCCCCACGCTTGCTCGCCGGGGTCCTGGCCCTGCCGCTGCTAGCGACGATCTTCAGCGCCGTGGGGGTATACGGGGGCTATTTCGTCGGCGTCGGGTTGCTAGGGGTGGACGAAGGAGCGTTCTGGTCGCAGATGCAGTCCGCGGTGGATTTCCACGACGACGTGCTGAACGGAGTCATCAAGAGCGTCTGCTTCGGCGCGGTCGTGACCTGGATCGCCGTCTTCGAGGGCTACGACACGCTCCCGACCGCCGCAGGCATCGGCCGCGCCACGACCCGCACCGTGGTGCATTCGAGCCTCGCCGTACTGGGGCTCGATTTCGTGCTCACGGCGCTCATGTTCGACTGATCGCCTGAATATAGCGATCGCCTCAAGAACTGATCGACTAAATGGGGCCATTACGCTTGGGAGGTGAGGTTCGATGCTGCAATCGAAGGCCGTAGAAACCACGGTAGGCGTGTTCGTCGCCCTGGGGCTCGCCGCCCTGTTCGTGCTCGCGATGCGGGTCAGCAACCTGAGCTTCGCGAGCCTCGGCAACGACGCGTTCTACGAGCTGCGCGCGGAGTTCGAGAACATCGGCGGACTCAAGGTGCGCTCGCCGGTCAAGATGGCGGGGGTGACGATAGGCCGCGTCGCGGCCGTAGAGTTCGATTCGAACACCTACAACGCGATCGTGGTCCTGCGCATCGATAAGCGCTACGACCGCATCCCCGACGACAGCGGGGCCAACATCTACACCGCCGGACTGCTCGGGGAACAGTACGTGGGCCTCACCCCGGGCGGCAGCGAAGAGTTCCTGAAGGCCGGGACGGTGATCACCCAAACCCAGTCGGCGGTGGTCTTGGAACAGCTCATCGGGCAGTTCTTCTTCGGCCAAGCGAGCACGGATCAGGGCGCGCCCCAATGAATGCGTCGGCGCCGAGGGCGCCGCCCGCGGAGTCTTATTCCCTGATAAGGCCGGAACGGCGCATCGTCCGGCGCCCCATCGCCGCTGCCACCGACCTCGGGGGCCTCCATCCCGTGCTCGCGCGCATCTATGCCGGACGCGGCGTGTGCTCCGCGACCGAGGTCGATTACTCGCTCGCGCGCCTCCTGCCCTGCGACGGGCTCCACGGGATCGCGCCGGCCGTCGCTCTCCTCGTACAGGCCATCGAGGAGGGCGCCCGCATCTTGGTCGTCGCGGACTTCGACGCCGACGGCGCAACCGCCTGCGCCGTCGCGGTCCGGGGACTCGAAGCCCTGGGCGCCGCCAATGTGCGCTTCCTGGTCCCCAACCGCTTCGAATACGGCTATGGGCTCACGCCCGAGATCGTCGCGGTGGCCGCCCGCCGCCGACCCGATCTCGTCGTGACCGTCGATAACGGCATCGCGAGCCTGCAAGGGGTGGCCGCGGCGCACGCCGCCGGGATGCGCGTCCTCATCACCGACCATCACCTGCCCGGACCCGAGTTGCCCGAGGCCGACGCAATCGTGGATCCGAACCTGCCGGGCGACGCTTTCTCCAGCAAGCACCTGTGCGGGGTCGGGGTCATGTTCTACCTCTTGCTCGCGCTACGGGCCGAGCTGCGCGGCCGCGGGAGCTTCGCCGCGCGGCCCGAGCCGAGGCTCGCCGAGCTGCTCGACCTCGTGGCGCTCGGGACCGTGGCCGACGTGGTGCCACTCGACCACAACAACCGCATCCTGGTGCACCAGGGCCTCGCGCGCATCCGTGCCGGCCGGGGCTGTCCGGGCGTGCAAGCCTTGATCGAGGTCGCCGGGCGCCGGCGCGAGCGGCTCGCGGCCAGCGACCTCGGCTTCGCCGTGGGACCCAGGCTCAACGCCGCCGGTCGACTCGCGGACATGTCGCTCGGGATCGCGTGTCTCCTCTGCGACGACCCGGCCGGCGCTCTGGAGATGGCGGAGCGACTCGATGGTTTGAACCGCGAACGACGGGGCATCGAGGCCCGCATGCAGGCCGAGGCGCTCGCGCACCTCGACGCGCTTTCCGCCGCAGTCCTCGATGACGCAGCAGCGCTATGTGTCTATCGGGAGGACTGGCATCCGGGGGTCGTCGGGATCCTGGCCGCGCGCCTCCGCGACCGCTTTCACCGGCCGGTGATTGCCTTCGCGCCGGGCCCGGGTGAGGACATCAAGGGCTCGGCCCGCTCGGTCCCGGGGCTGCACATCCGCGATGCGCTGGCCACCGTCGCGGCCCGGCATCCCGGCCTAGTCATGCGCTTCGGCGGCCACGCCACCGCCGCCGGGATCAGCATCCAACGTGGGGAGCTCGAGGCCTTCCGCGAGGCATTCGATCACGAGACGAAGAGGCATCTGTCCCCAGAGGCTAGGGCCGATGTGCTCTACACCGACGGCGCGCTCGAGCCCTCCGAGCTGACCTTGGAGGTCGCCGAGGCATTGTGGCGGGCCGGACCCTGGGGACAGGGGTTCGGCGATCCGCTCTTCGACGGCGAGTTCGAGGTCCTAGCGGCCCGGCCCGTGGGCGAGCGCCATCTCAGGCTCCGGGTGCGGGCGCACGAGGCCGGTGGTTCGCTGGAAGCGGTGGCCTTCAACGCGCACGGCGCCGCGTGGGCGGCGGAGGGGGAGAGCCTGCGGTTGGCCTACCGGCTGGAGATCAGCGACTACGGGGGCCTCAAAGCCCCGCAGCTCGTCGTCGAGCACGCCCTGCCCGGCGCCAAGGGCTCAGGCGCCCGCTGACCCATTCAAGGGTCGGCGGGCGGCTACACGCGTGCCGGGCGCGGAAGCGCCGAGGGAGGAGGGAGACGGTTCCTATGTATCAGCGCGCCGCCGGGCGCGGGGCGGCGGGGAATATGGAGTAGACGAGGTCGAGGGACAGATCGAATCTGCGCAAGGCCTCGTCGAGGGTCGAGCGCGAGAACCGATGCTTTTGCATGACCACATAGGCCTCGGCGACCAGGTTGCCCTGAAACAGCGTGCGACCGAGCGGCGACATGCGCGCCGGCGCGGCCGATCCCTGCTCTTCGATCGCGTCCAGGAAGCTCGCGGGGAAATTCCAGTGCTGGGCCAAACAGTGCGAAAGCTCGTTGGCGTATCTTTGCACCATGCGCGCGACGATCCCGGCCCGGGGCGACACCGTTGCGCTGGTGGCCCGGAACGCCGAGCACAGGAGCTTGAAGATCACGAGCTTGCCCGCATCGTGGACGAGACCGAGGAGATAACCGTCGTCCGCCCCTATCTGGTGGTTCCGTGCCAAGGTCTTGCAAGCCGTCGCGCAGTCGCGGGCATGATCCCAGAGGGGCCTGCCGACCAGGTTGTAGAAGATCGGTTTGATCGGGATGCTCGGTCGCAGCAGGGCCTTCAGCAGGATCGTCCGCAACTGCTCGATCTCCAGGACCCCAAGGGCCTGCTCCAGGCTGGTCACAGGCTTCAGCGACCGCTTGAGAAAGCCGTCATTGACGAGCTTTATGACCTCCGCCGCGAGCGCCGGGTCCTGCGCGACCATCGGCTCGATGCGCTCCAAGCTCACCTCCGAGTCGTTCAAGCGGGGCAACAGGGCGGAAGCGGTGGTCGGGAATATCGGCAGGCTGTCCAGGGGATATTCCCCGTCGATCACAGCTTTCACCTTCTGCTGCAAACTGATCTCCAGACGGTTCAACGTCATATCGTCGCCATCGTCGCCGTCGATATAGAGCCCGTTGAGTGCGTCGGCCAGGAGATCGTAGTTCGACGCCCCTGGGGCAATGCTGTTGACACTGACTGCGTTCATCGTTCCCTCTTGATTGCGGAAGTCCTTGGGTACTGACGGGGCAGAGCCCATCCGAACCGCACCCCCTATCGGCGAGCGCTAACCCGCCTTGATGGGGGCATCGGATCAACACCCGGATCGCCTGCTCGGAGCGGCCGGCCCCGTTGACCACGGTCGACTCTCAGGAACCAGCGACACTCCAGCACACCGGAGCCGCCGATCATCGAGGACCTAAGCGAGATCCACGCCAAACTCGACCTTGGGCCATCTACTGCGCGTCGGCGTAGCCCAGCGTTTTCAACGCGTGTCGATTGATCAATCCGATCATCGCGGTGGTGAGTGGATTCAAGCGCTTCTCCCAATCGAGCAGTGAATCCGTGCTGAAACCCCTCCTCACACCTCGCTCTCCCCGATACGACGAATTGTACTGCAAGGGGTTGGACATCTCCGGCGCAACCTCGATCCCGAGGAACTCACACAGGCTCCGGACGCGCGTTACGGGATCGGTGACGAGGTCCTCGTATCGGGACAGGAAATAGTTGCCGGATCCCTGCATCCGGGTGTGAATGCGGGCCGTCCACCAGGACTGCACGGCGATATGTATGAAATGTAGAAACCGAAGCCGGGCGCGCTCGTGTAGGGCCTGCTGCGGGCGGACGTATTTCGAGCCTTGCGAGGCATAGACCGCGCGCGGATCTCGGACCGTGTGAATGATCTTGCAGTCGGGAAACCACTCTACGAGGCGATCGACATAAGAGTAATGCACCGGAAACTTGGCGCCACGGATAGGTTTTCCCTTGGCTTGCGCATGCACCGTCAGGATCGCGTCGAAAGCCCCACGCAACGTCGGTTCCGACCGCAATAACGCCTCCCGCAGGGCTTCCGGGGTCAGGTCTCGATCGATCACCGACCAGAAGTACCCGAAGGGTTTCTTCGAATACATCAGATCCATCAAACGATCGATAGCCCCCTGTGCCGTCAGAGGGCCCACCGACCGTTCGAGGTGGGTGGCAAAGTCCGTGTGCAGCCATGACGGGCACAAGAGCCACATCTCTTCGATCAGGTCGACCCGCGGGGAATGCGTCAGGATGGTCCTGTGCAGCTCGGAGCCGGTCCGAGATCCGCCGATGATGAAGATGGGTCCGGAGGTGCCTGAGTCGCTCATGTTGTGTCTCGGTTTCGATTAAAACGCTCAACCCCGCACCGGACGCAGCCGCGGGTTCGGATCCCGATCACGAGCCGGTTTCCCTTGTACCCACCGCGAGGCGGGCGTAGATCCGCGCCGGCCGCGACAGGACGGGTCGGCCGCGCGGGACAATTGCTGGGGTGCGCGGTCCACAGAGCGTTGACGGCATCCCGGCACGCCCGCGGTAGGCAATATCGGTGCCCAAAGGCATCGTTGGGCCCAACTTCTTGGGGAGCGGCAAACGGTGGGAGGTCCAACGGGACGCCCCTTCCGCCGCGCCGCTCGCGGCCGACGACGCCTGCCGCAGGTGACAGCCCGCCGTCAGCGGGAGATGGCGTACCGGTCGAAACTGTATACCAGCCCGATGATCCCGGCGCTGCTCTCGGCGGTATTATCCAGACCACCTTCCGGATCTGTCCTTCGATAACGGTACGAGATGTCCAAGGCCAACTGCCGGGAGAACTGCCAGCGCAGCCTGGGCTGGATCTGCACATAGCTGCGGTCGTCACTGCTGTCGTCCTCGTCGATGGCGTCCGTTTTAAATGCCTCACCTGCAAGAGAAAAGAACCATCGATCCGGGACGATGACGGTATCCCAGAGCACGTCGAGCGCGGTGCCGCGACGGGCAAAGCCGAAGCCGCCGCCACCGACATCGCGTTGGAAGAAGGCGGTCACGCTGCCGGTGCGCAGCTCTTTCTCCACCGTCAAATACACCGCGAAGGTGGCGTCGTCCCCGGAATCGCCTTGGGGGTTTTCGGCGGTGGCCTCGTCCTCGAAAGTCGTATAGGTCGCCCCGAGCAGCAGTTCCGCGTCGAACGTCTCCGAGAAACTGTGGCCGAGGCCTCCGAGCACGCTGCCCTGGTCGAACACGGATGCGTCGGAATCGAAATGCGCATAATCCACGCGCCCGATGAGCGTGTCGATGGGCGTCAACTGGTAGGCCAGTTCGCCGAGCACCGTGTTCACCGTGCTGTCTTCGAGATCCGACCCTGGGACGTCTTCGAATGTCGTCGAGCTGAAGCGATAGCCGAGCTCGAGGTTGAGCTTTGGCGTCAGCACATGAGTCAGAGTAGGCCGGAACCTCACCCTGGTCCTCCCTACCTCCTGGCGCACCCGACCCCTTACGTCGAAATCAGTGTCTGTAGGCGGGTCTTCCACATCTACCCCGGGATCGACGCTCGAGGGGTCGACGATCGAAGTGTTGAGCGTCGAATCCTGGCGCCATTCCACGTCCACGTCCCAGAGGTCGCGCGGCGTCGTGTAGATCGTGTTCAGCCGCATGAACCCGTTGGTGCGATCGAGCTCGTCGTCGTCCGCCTGGATGATCTCGGCGCGCGCGATCCCCAAGGTGTCGACCGCCGGCGTTCGGACCCCGAACAAGAGTGCGGGAAAGTACCGCTGGGTCGTCACGGTTTTTGGATTGATCGGGTCCAGGCGGCGGTTGTCATCGTAGTCCAGCGCAGCGCTGACGGTGGGGCGCACGAAATACTCCGCCGCGTCCGTCAGCGAAGACCAGGCGAGCAGCACGGCGAGGCCGGGAAACGCCGGGCGGGCAACCCTCCTGAGGCCCACCGCCCACCACCCGGCCCGCGGCCCGGTACCGTCCGTGTCTGCGCGGCTTGCACTGGCTCGGCGCATCATCGGTTCGCGGGGCAAGCCTAGGCACACCTGCAATCGGCGCCGCCGGGCGATCGACACGCGCGTCGCGCCCGAGCGCGCGGGTGACGGCCCACCCGTACACCGTGCATCATCGCTGCAGGGCCGCCCTTGTGATCGACAACGTGGGTGGATCGGCCGGCCGCTGGCCGCTCAGGGGACCACGACGACATCGCCGCCCTTCAAGAAGATGTTCTGCTCCAGGCCACGGCCTTTCTTGACTTCGGCGTACTCGAACGGGAATACCTGCTCCTCAGTACCCTGGCGTCGCAAGATCTTGATGCTGTTCTCGGCCGCGAACGGTGTCAGCCCCTCGGCCAAGGTCAATGCCTGCACCACGTCCACATAGCGACCGATGACGTAAGCCCCGGGTTTCTTGACCTGCCCGATCACATAGATCTTGTTGCCACCGATCTCCTTCACGGTCACCGTGACCACCGGGTCCGGGATATAGCGTTCGATCTTCGCGGTGATGTCGCGCTGGACCTGCTCGGGAGTCCGGCCTTCGGCCGCTACATCCCCGGCCAGCGGAAAGGAGAGCTTGCCGTCGGGCCGGACGATCACTTCCTGTTCCAGGCCCTCTTCTTTCCACACCGATATCACCACGACGTCTTCGGGCCCGATCAGGTAGTCGGTCGGCGGCGCCAGCGAGCCGGCGGGTCCGCCGGCCAGAGAATCGCCTTCGAACCACGCGCAGGCCCCAAGCGACAACGGGAGTAACACCCCGGCCATGAGCGCCCTCAGGGCCTGCCGAGGGCATCTCGTTTCACTGCTGCGATCATTGATCATGTAAATTCTCCCCGACCCGCAAAGATAGGTGAGCTTAGGCACGTATCTTCCGGCATTATAAGCAATTCGCGCGTGAGCGCAAGCGTCGCCCCGGAGGACCCCGCCAGCCCTCCCCGGTGCCAGGCGTTGCCACCATCCGGCCCTCGCGGTCCCCGTGGGCCGGCTCGCCGACCGCGGTCAACCGGTTCTCTTGGGCGCGGGAGCCGGTCACACCGGGCCATACCGACGTACCGGGCATTCTGCCGCCTGCCGGGACGCATGGCAAACGGTCTAGACCATAGGCTCTAGTAAACCATAGGCTCTAAGCTCGATGGTCGCGACTGGGGGCACCTATCGCCTATCGCCTATAGCCTATAGCCTATCTTATGGAGGAGATCTCATGACCCGGGCGGAGCCACCCCCCATACTGCACGCAGAGTCCGAACGCTATTGGGAGCAACTCCACCCGGCGCTGGGCCCGGGACCTGACCCGGTCCTGGGACAGGCGCTCCGGCAGGTGTGCGCCTGCAGTCCTTTCGTGGCGCGTCACTTCGCGCGTGATCACGGGCGTTTGATGGAGCTCCTCGCGAGCGGAGAGCTCGGGCGCCGGCTCACGGCGGCCGAGTACCGGGCACGGGCCGAGGCGGCGTCGGCGGACGCCGAAGATGAAGCCGCGCTCATGAGCCGCCTGCGCCGGTTGCGCCATCGGGAGCTGGTGCGCATCGCCTGGCGCGACATCCGGGGCGATGCCGGGCTCGCCGACACCATCGCCGAGCTGTCGGACTTCGCCGATGCGGTGCTGGCGGCGACGCTCGGTTGGCTGCACCGGGCTCAGGTGGCGGCCCTGGGAAGCCCGTGCGACAGCACCGGCGCTGCCCAGACGATGATCGTCCTCGCCATGGGCAAGCTGGGGGCACAAGAGCTCAATTTCTCCTCGGACATCGACCTGATCTTGTGCTACCCCGCGGACGGGGAGACCCGCGGGGGACCGCGCACCTTGTCCAACGAGGCCTTCTTCGAGCGCCAGGGGCAACGACTCATCCGGGCGCTTTCCGAGGTGACCGCCGACGGGTTCGTGTTCCGTGTCGACCTGCGGCTGCGCCCGTTCGGCGACGCCGGTCCGCTGGTGATGAGCTTCGACGCGCTGGAGCGCTACTACGCGACCCACGGCCGCGACTGGGAACGCTATGCCCTCATCAAGGCGCGTCCCGCGGCCGGCGATGCCGCCGCCGGACAACGGCTGCTCGCGCGCCTCTTGCCGTTCGTATACCGTCGTTACCTCGACTTCGGGGCCATCGGGGCGTTGCGGGAGATGAAGCGGCTCATCGACGAGGAGGTGAAACGCAAGGGGCTCGCGTCCAACATCAAACAGGGGCCCGGAGGGATCCGGGAGATCGAGTTCATCGGCCAGACCTTTCAGCTCATCCACGGGGGACGGCGGCCGATCCTCCGGGCCCGCCCGATCCTCGAGGTCCTCGAGCACCTGGCCGGGCTCGGCCACCTGCCGCCGGCGGCGGTCGCGGACCTGTCCGGCGCCTACGCGTTCTTGCGCACCACCGAGCACCGCCTCCAAGAGATCGACGATCGCCAGACCCAGGCCCTGCCGGAACGAGAGAAACCCCGCGCCCGGATCGCCTATGGCATGGGGTATTCGGACTGGGCGGCGTTCCTCGCCGCGCTCGACGGTCATCGGGAACGGGTGCAGCATCACTTCAACCGCCTGGTGCTGCGCCCCGAAGCGCCGGATGGGGCCCCGTGGCAGCCTCGGCAGGGCACCGCAGAGCGCATCTCACACCTCGCGGGGCTCGGCTTCACCGATCCAGACCCCGCCCTCCGCGCATTGGATGCCCTCTATACCAGCGCCGCGGCGCGCCGCCTGACCCCGGTGGAGCGCGAGCGCCTGGATCGCCTGCTGCCCTCGCTGCTCGCCGCGACGGCCCGGCTACGCGAACCGGCGACCACCCTCGGGCGGGTGCTCGCCATCGTCGAGGCGATCGCCAAGCGCAGCGTCTACCTCATCCTCCTCGAGGAACACCCGGCCGCGCTCCGGCTATTGGTCGAGCTGTGCGCGGCAAGCCCCTGGATCGCGAGCTACCTGGCGCGCCAGCCCGTGTTGCTCGACGAGCTGATCGACCCCCGGACCCTGTATGCGCCGCCGACCGCCGGCGAGCTCACGGCCGCGCTCGAGGCGCAGCTCTCGCACGTGTCGCCAGGCGATCTCGAACAGGAGATGAACGCGCTCAGGCACTTCAAACACGCCCAGTTCCTGCGGGTCGCGGCGGCCGATCTGGCGGGCATCCTGGCGGTGCCTGCCGTCAGTGACCACCTCTCGGCGATCGCCGAAACGGTGTTGAAATCGGCGTTGACCCTCGCACAACGAGACCTGGAGCTGCGCTACGGTTCCGAGATCGCCGCGGGGGCGTTCGCAGTCGTCGCCTACGGCAAGCTCGGCGGCATCGAGCTCGGCTACGGTTCCGACCTCGACCTCGTATTCCTGTACGACGGGCCGGCCGCTCTGCAGGAGCGCTACACCCGGTTGGCGCAACGCATCATCCATCTCCTCGCCACCGTGACGCCGGCCGGAAAGGTCTTCGACGTCGACACCCGTCTGCGGCCGAGCGGTGCCGCTGGGCTCCTCGTGAGCAGCCTCGCGGCCTACGGCGAGTACCAGACGCGCGACGCCTGGACCTGGGAACACCAGGCCCTGGTGCGGGCACGGGCCGTGGGGGGTGACGGCCACGCCGTGCAGCGCTTCTCCTCGCTGCGCACAGAGACCCTCGTGCGCGTCCGCGACGGGGCCGAGCTACGGCGCGAAGTGCGCGAGATGCGCGCGCGCATGCGCGCAGAGCTCGAAAACCACACCGCCGGCGGCTTCGACCTCAAGCAGGGCGAGGGCGGGGTCACCGACATCGAGTTTTTGGTGCAATACGCCGTCTTGCGTTGGGCGGCCTCGCAGCCGGCGCTCGTCACGCACACCGACAACTGCCATCTCCTCGCCATCCTCGGGGACACCGGGGTATTGACACCCGAGGACGCCGCGGCCCTGACCGAGGCCTATTTCGCCTATCGCAAGCGACTCCACGCCCTGGCCTTGGAGGAGCGGCCGGCGCTGGTAGGTGAGCGGGAGCTCGAGCCCGAGCGCGCGCGGGTCGGGGCGCTCTGGCGGCGCCTTCTGGAAGGATAGGCCCGTTTGTATTACCCAAGGGGCCGCTCGCTACCGTCTTTTCAGAAGCCATCTCTGCCCTTTACGCCCGGCCGATTTCGATGCTAGCCTGCGTTTTTCAGCACCAACCTATCGCGGTCGCCGATCCGCTCGGTCCGCGGGCGCGCCGCCGTCGCATCCTGGCCGCAGGGACACGCATATAATCGGGACCATGACTGAGCGCAAACACCGTTCCCCACCCTCTGCCGGTATCCTCGCCGTCTTCCGGGAGGAGCTGGCACGTAGCCCCGCCGGTATCGGACGCGCAGACCCCTCGCTCCGGCCCCGGTTTGTCGCGCATTACCAGAGGCTCGCCCGGCTCCCCCGCAAGGCGCGCCGCGCGCTGCAGAGGCAGTGGCGGCGCTCGCTCGCCGGTATTGCACTCTGGTGCGCCCTCGGCCAGGTACCGGCGGCGCTCGCGGCCCAGATCGACGTCGGCGTCGGCTGTACCTTGGTCGATGCCATCACCGCCGCGAACCAGGACGCCGCGACCGGCGGCTGCCCGGCCGGCAGCGCGGCCGAGCCGGACACCATCACCCTGCCCGTGGGGAGCAACCAGGCGCTCACCACCCCCATCGACGATAGCACCTATGGCACCTATGGCCCGACGGGCCTGCCGGTCGTCACTTCCGCGATCGTCATCGACGGCAATGGCAGCACCATCGGGCGCGTTCCGGAGACGCCCGAGTTTCGCATCCTCGCCATCGGTTCGAGCGGAGATCTGACCTTGCAAGAGACCACCGTCACGGGGGGCGCGATCCCCGCCGGATCGCCTAATGAAAACGGCGGCGGCATCATCAACTACGGCACCCTGGCGCTCACCGCCTGCACCGTCTCGGCTAATTCCGCCTATAACGGGGGCGGCGGTGTGCACAGCTTCGGCGTCTCGACCCTGACCCACAGCACCGTTTCATACAACACGGCGATGGTCAGCGGCGGTGTCTCCAACCACGGTGTATTGACACTCGCCAACAGCACTATCTCGGGTAACTTCGCCAACTCCCGCGGCGGTGGCGTGTTCAACAATGTTTACGCCATGATGACCGTCACCAACAGCACCATCTCGGGCAATTCGGCCTACTACCACGGTGGCGGCGTGTGGAACGCCGGCGCCCTGAGCCTGACCAACGGCACCGTCTTGGGCAATTCCGCCGGCCACTACGGCTACGACGGCTATGTCGGCCAGGGCGGCGGCGTGCTCAACAGTTCCGGCACCCTGACCCTGGTCCAGACGCTGGTGTCGGGCAATTCGGCATCCTCGCGGGGTGCGGAGGTCTACCACTATTCCGGTGTGGCTTCCGCGGCGATCCTCGCCAATGGTTTCAACCTCTTCGGCCACGACGGTGATGCCGGCATCGGAGGCTTCGTGCCCGGTGTGACGGACATCGTGCCTGCGGTGCCCCTGACCGGCATCCTCGACCCGGCGCTCGCCGATAACGGCGGCCCCACCCAAACCCACACACTCGTGACCGGCAGCCCGGCCATCGACGCCGTCCCGGCGGCCTCCTGTGCCACGACCGGCGATCAAAGCGGCGTCATGCGACCCCAGGACGGCGACCGGGACACGGTCGCCGACTGCGACATCGGCGCCCTCGAGCCCCCGATACCGGCGCCAGGGCCGCCCGGGGCCACGCCCGCCAATCGAAATCCGCGGTTGCGCTGCAACCGGTCCGTGTGCCGGGTCCTCCTCAGGTGCGATCTGACGCAAGACTCGGGGACGCCGTGCAATAGCGCGGTCAACATCTTCGTGCCCGCCGAACCCTCACGGCTCGATGGTGACCGGGCAGCGCCGAAGAGCATTCCGTTCGCCTCCGGCGTCGCCCAACTAGAGCCCGGTCAGATCGCAAACGTGCGGATCAGGCTCACCAAGCGGGGCAGGCGCATCGTTCGTACGACTACGCGAACAACCCTTCGCGGCCGGTTGCAGATCGAGAACCCGGACGGAACCCACGAGACACGGATCAGGATCACACTCCGGCGCTAACGCCGCCCGGCCCCGACCCCTATCACGGAATCGCGCATCGAGGAGGCCTGGATTTGCCCACACCCGCGCGTTCGGGCCGGGGCAGGCATTCGGTCCCTGTGCCGGTCTCGACGCGATAAGAGCCGCGCTTCCCCCGGTTTCGATCCCTGGTTTGCATGATCGTCCTGTTCACCGATTTTGGCCCCTGCGGCCCGTACCTGGGCCAGATGGGGGCGGTGCTGCACCGGGAGGCCCCCGGGGTACCGGTGGTGACATTGCTGGCCGATGCGCCGGCTCATGATCCGCGCACGAGCGCTTATCTCTTGCCCGCCTATGTGCGGGATTTTCCGAGGGGTGCGGTGTTCTTGTGCGTCGTCGATCCGGGGGTCGGCTCCGGCTTGCACCGGCCGATGGCGATCGAGATCGACGGCCGCTGGTTCGTCGGCCCCGGCAACGGGCTCTTCGAGATCGTGGCCCGCCGCGGCCGATCGGCCCATGCCTGGGCCATCACCTGGCGCCCCCGCGTGCTGTCGGCGACGTTTCACGGTCGCGACCTCTACGCCCCCGAGGCCGCGCGGCTGGCACGCGGGGAAGGGCCGCGCGGCGTGCCGGTGACCATCGAACCGGACCCGTCCTGGCCCGATGATCTCTATCCCGATGATCTCTATCAGGTCATCTATGTCGATCACTATGGCAACTGTATCACCGGCGTCCGCGCCACGGCTTTTGCCGGCCGCGAACTGCTGCTCCGGGGCGGCCGGCGGCTCCAGCGCGCCCGGACCTTTGCAGAGGTACCCGGCGCACAGCCGTTCTTCTACGAGAACTCGAACGGCCTCATCGAGATCGCCGTGCGCGAGGGGCGGGCCGGCGAGGTCCTGGGGATCGGGATAGGCGAGCCGATCGCGGCGGCTTGACCCGACTTAGCGAATTCGGGGGGTGCGAAGATCCCGAGTGGTTGATAGGTGCTCACACGGACCCTCCGTAGGTCCGCGCTGCACGGCCATGGCTGACGTCACGTCGGCGGTGGTTGGGCGCGCAGCGCGAGTTTTTGAGGAGAATGGGAGAATGGCGTCGCAATCCGACAATAGACATGTCTTGCCGTCCACATGCGGTCTCGGCTCGGTTCGGAGTTTTTACTCTCGCCGAACGGTGGAATAAACAGGTTTTTTACTCTAGACCCGAACTCGCGAACCTTGATTATGGACCTGAATGCCTATGCGACTCGTCTACCAGCTCCTCGAGCTCCTCGATCACGTGAACCAATTCCTGCCGCTGCTCGACCGGAACAAGAAACGGCGGAGGGAGCGGGATGATTGACGGGCTCCGGAGGCCCTACTATTCTATACAGCGAAGTGGAGGCCGAAACTATGCGTGACGCTCTGCATCGCCGTCGCTTTTCCAAGCCGTCTTGTCCTACGCGGCTGATCTAGTTTAGCTAGACGGCATACGCGTATGGGGTTCCTACTTCCAAAGAAGGCCGGTCCGACCCTCGGCGCGGGTCTGGCAGTCCCGGCCTGCCGGTACATCCGAGAGCCCGGTTGCTGCAGGGCGGTTCCCGTCGAGGAGGCGCGCTTATGAACGTTCCGGTCAAGCGCGTGCTGTTCGTCTGCGTCGAAAATGCAAACCGAAGCCAGATGGCCGAGGCATTCGCTCGGATTCACGGTGGAGCGGGCGTGGAGGCCTATAGTGCGGGCTCCCAACCGTCCGGAATCATTAACCCGAAGACCATCGAGGCGATGCGGGAGTTGGGGTACGACCTGAGTCGCCATGCGTCGAAGTCGCTCGGCGAGATCCCGGACGTGGAGTATGACTTCGTGGCGACGATTGGTTGCGGCGATGCTTGCCCGATGATCCATGCCAAGCGGTGGGAGGACTGGAACATCCCGGACCTCCAGCAACCCTCCCAGGACGAGTTTCAAAGGGTGCGCGACTTGATCGAGAGCAGGGTCAAAGCGGCCCTTGCTGAGCTCGGGTGCGTCTAACATCTAATCGGGTAGCCGGGTGTTTAGCTCCCAGCCCCCACAACACCCCAACCTACCCGGGCTAGGAAGAGACTATGGCCGACGCCCTGGCCGCGAGTGGGCTACCGCCCAGACACGTCTCGGCGTAGGCGTTACACGACCACCTCGAGTCTGTGGCCGCGCACCTAATCACCGTGAGGCGGTTTGGGACCCGACGAAGGCACAGCCATGACTTTGACTGACTACTAGCAGCCTGTCGGACTCGCATGGAACGGTAAGGGGACAAGGCGAGGCTCGCGCACGATGATGGTGACTGGGTCGGCCGTTGAGGTTCTAAGAGCGACGCAATGACGATGAACGGATCGGTCCCGA
>JBQTJM010000004.1:0-13532 GCA_052387115.1 Gammaproteobacteria bacterium
CCCTCTACAGCACCTTCATCTATTTACAGGAAGAGGCCCGTTCGCGCTGGCCGGAGGTGCGCATCGAGGTGATTCCGGGCGTCAGCTCCATCACGGCGGTACCGGCGGTAACGGGGATCCCGCTCGCGGATGGCCAGGAGCGCATCGCCATCCTGCCCGGCACCTATGGCCTCCAAGACCTAGTCGAGGTGTTACGGCGCTTCGACACCGTCGTCCTCATGAAAATCGGTGCCGAGCTACCCCGGATCATTGCGGCGCTCGAAGCCGAGAGGCTACTCGACCGCGCCGTGTACGTCTCACGGGCCACGATGCGCGAGCAGCGCATCGTGCGCGACCTGCGCGAGGTCGGCACCGAGCGCGGCGACTGTTTCGCCATGGTAGTGGTTTCGCGCAAGGAGCGGAGCGGCCTCCTCGCCGGAACAGTGCCATTGCGGGAGCTGGCGGGATGATGTCAAATGCCGAGCGCAAGCCCTATGCCCTCTATGCCATCACCAAGCACGGGATCGGGATCGCCACGCGCCTTTTGCCGAGCCTGCCCGGCGCTGATCTCTATGTCTCCGAGAAGCTCCACGCATCAGCGCCCACGGGCGCGCTGCCCCTGCGCCTACCGATGGGGCCGCGGCTCGTCGAAACCTTCGATGCCTACGACTGCCATGTCTTCATCATCAGCGTGGGCGCGGTGGTACGGCTTATCGCACCGCTGCTCCAGGACAAGAAGGTGGACCCGGCGGTGGTCTGCATCGACGATGACGCGCGCTTCGCCATCTCGGTGCTCTCGGGCCATGTCGGCCGCGGCAACGCCTACACGGATCGGATCGCGGGACTGCTGGACGCGCAGGCGGTCATCACTACTGCTTCGGATGTGCGCGGCACGCTGACCGTGGACATCCTCGGGCGTGAGCTCGGCTGGACGCTCGACGATCCGGATCGCAATGTCACCCGCGGATGCGCTGCCGTCGTGAACGCCGCCCCCGTCGCCTTCGTACAGGAGAGCGGCGAACCCGGGTTCTGGCCGGAGGACCGGGCGCTGCCCGAGGGTGTGAGCTACGCCGGCTCGCTCGATGCCGTCGATCCGGCCTTGCCCGAGATCCTGCTGGTAGCCACTGATCGCGAGTTTCGCGAGACCCACCCGGCGCACTGGGCGAACGCCGTCATCTACCGGCCGAAGAGTCTGGTCTTGGGCTTGGGCTGCGATCGGGGTGCCGCGCCCGAGATGGTGGAGCGCGGGGTTCTCGCGATCCTCGCTGAACACCGGCTATCGATAAAATCCGTCAAGGCCATCGCGACGGTGGATCGCAAAGCGGACGAGCCGGCCTTTCTGTACCTCCGCGACCGCTACGATTGGTCGCTCGAAATCTATACAGCCGTGCAACTCGATGCCGTGCCGGGGATCGAGAACCCCTCGGAGACCGTCAAGCGCCATGTGGGAACGCGTGGCGTAGCCGAGCCGGCGGCGCTCCTCCGCGCCGGCGCCGAAGCGCTCTTGGTCCCCAAGCTGATTTACACCGAGCCGCACGCCGGACGCTCGATGACCCTGGCCGTGGCCCGCATTCCCTATCCCAAGCGGCGCGTTGCGCAGAGCGAGATCGGCGATGGATGAATCGAAGGGGGTCTTGTACGTCGTCGGCATCGGCCCCGGCGCCCAGGATCACGCTACCCCGGCCGCGCTCGCGGCCATCGCCGATGCGGAGCTGGTCGTCGGCTATACGACCTACATCCGGCTGGTCGGGCATCTCATCAAAGGCAAGGACGTGATCCGGACCGGCATGACCGAGGAGATCGGACGGGCACGCGCGGCCGTCGAGCGGGCGCGGGACGGGGGCCGGGTAGCGCTCATCTCCTCCGGGGACGCGGGGGTCTACGGAATGGCGGGGCTGGTCTTCGAGGTCTTGCGGGACATGGGCTGGAAGCGCGGCGATTCACCCAATCTCCGCATCGTCCCCGGCATGACGGCGATGAACTCCTGTGCTTCGCTGGTCGGCGCGCCATTGGTCCACGACTTCTGCACCATCTCGCTCTCGGATCTGCTCACGCCCTGGCCGGTCATCGCGCGCCGTATCGAGGCGGCGGCCTCGGCCGACTTCGTGGTGGGCCTCTACAACCCCGCGAGCGGCCGCCGCACGCAGCAGATCGTCGAGGCCCAGGCGATCCTGCGCCGCCACCGCGACGGCACGACCCCTGTGGCGCTGGTGAAGAGCGCCTACCGCAAGCGCCAGCACGTGGTCCTCTCCGATCTGGATAGTTTTCTCGACTACGAGATCGGGATGCTGACGACGGTGCTGGTCGGTTCGTCGAACACGTTCATGTTCGAGGGCTACATGGTGACGCCGCGCGGTTACACGAATAAATACGACGCGTCCGGCAAGGTTTTGCCGGGGCAGCGGCCCGGCTACTCGCTAGTCTTACCGGAGGCCGAGTGATGGCGCGTGTGGGACGTCTTGCGGGCGCTATCCTCGCCGAGACCGAGGGCCGGTATTTTTTGATCGGCAACACCAAGGAGCCGTGCGATTTCCGGTCGGAGGGCTTCGAGCCGCCTGCCGAGATCGACGCCCAAAAGCAGGCTTATGTAAGGCTGTCCGTGACGGGGATGGTGCGGATAGTACCGTCGTGGCTCACACTGGATCTTGAAGGAGAAGCGCTGGCGCGGCTCCTGGCACGGCGATTCCTCATCGAGCGCAGCGGCTCGGTGAGCGATCGACTTTGGCGTCTCGTGATCGGCGTGGACGACGAAGAAGAAGCGCCGGAGGCGGAAGAGCTCGAAGCTCAATGGCTCGCCGAGATCCCGGACAGGGTCTGGGATCTCGTGCGCGATACGGTTCTCAGGTGCATGTGATGCGCGTCTACATCATCGGCGCCGGTCCCGGCGATCCCAAGCTGCTCACCTTGCGCGCGGCCGAGCTGATCGAGCGCTGCCCGGTAGTGCTCTACACCGGATCGCTGGTGCCGCGCGAGGTGCTGACCCGGGCCCGGCCGGACGCCCGGGTGCTCGACTCCGCCGGCATGACGCTGGACGAAATCATCGCGGTGATCGTGGGGGCGCGCGACGCGGGGCAGGATGTCGCGCGCGTGCATACCGGCGATCCGCTGATTTTTGGCTCTACGGCCGAGCAGATGCGCAGGTTGGCCGCGCTCGGCATTCCTTACGAGATCGTGCCCGGGGTTTCGGCGTTCACGGCTGCGGCGGCGGTGCTCGGGCAGGAATTGACGCTTCCCGAGCTGTGCCAGACCGTGATCCTGACCCGCGCCGCGGGCCGGACGCCGATGCCCGAAGGGGAAGCGCTCGCCGATCTAGCCCGCCACCGCGCGACCCTGGCCTTGTTCCTCAGCGTCACGCTGCTCAAGGAGGTGACCGAGGATTTGATCCCGGCCTACGGGGCCGACTGTCCCGTGGCCGTGGTCCACAAGGCCACCTGTCCCGATCAGAAGATCGTGTGGGGCACACTCGCCGATATCCGCGAGCAGGTGAAGGCGGCGGGGATCCGCTCGCAGGCGATGATCCTCGTGGGTCGGGTGTTGACCGCGACAGACTTCGCCAACTCGCGGCTCTACGATCCCGACTTCAGTCACCGCTTTCGCAAGGCCAAGCGTTCTACTTCGTCAGATTCCACTGAAGGGCGTCCTGCGTTGTTGCAAGCGGACTCGAAATGCTCATTTACCGCGGAGTAAACTCCGTTTTCTCGCCCGCTTGCGCCTAACATGACATCCCTTGATCAGACTCTGACAAAGTAGAAATAAGCAAACACCCTAAACCATCGTTCCTCAGAAAATAGGAGAACCTGATGTCAAATATCAGCCAAGCGCATGTGTACCCCCTAACCCGCACACGGGCCTTCGCCGCTTTCTGGGCGGCGGTCCTGGGCATCGTCATCTTGGTCGCGGTCGGCTTCGCGCCGGTCCCCGCCGTGCATAACGCCGCGCACGACACCCGTCACAGCTTCGCCTTTCCTTGTCACTGAGGATGGCGACGTTTAGGCGCATCGTGTTCGCGGCGATGATTTCCGGCGCGCTGGCCGGCATCACGCTGACCGTGCTGCAGGCCTCGGAGGTGGTTCCGCTCATCCTCGAAGCCGAGACCTTCGAGCATCCCGAGGGAAACGGAGCGGGCCACGAACCTCCCCCCGACTGGGCGCCCGAGGATGGCTGGGAGCGCACGCTCTACACCGCGCTCGCCAACGGCGGCGCCGCCATCGGCTTCGCGCTCTTGCTGTGCGCCTTGTTTTCCCTGCGCGAGCGCGTCTCCGTGCCGCAAAGCGCGCTCTGGGGACTGGCGGGGTTCGTCGTGTTTTATCTCAATCCCGCCCTGGGACTGCCGCCAGAGCTGCCGGGCACTCCGGCGGCGCCACTCATCGAGCGGCAGCTTTGGTGGCTCTTGACCGTGTTCGCCACGGCCGGCGGGATGGCGCTCATTGTGCTCAACCGGCAGTGGTACCGCAAGCTGGCGGGCGTGGCGCTCTTGGCCGTGCCGCATCTCGTGGGCGCACCCCACGCCGAGTCCGGCGCGGCCCTCGCGCCCACCGATCTCGCGCGCCGCTTCGTCTTCGCCGCCACGTGGACCAACGGTGTCTTCTGGTTGCTGCTGGGGAGCGTATCGGCGTGGGTATTCCAGAGGCTGTGGCGCGTTTGAACCGCTCCCCGAGACAGTGCCCAGCGCTCTTGATCAGCGCCCCTGCCTCCGGTCAGGGCAAGACCACGGTGACCGCGGCGCTCGCGCGTTACCACGTCGCCCGCGGGCGGCGAGTACGCGTCTTCAAGACAGGTCCTGATTTTATCGACCCGATGATCCTGGAGGTCGCGAGCGGGCAGGCGGTTTACCAACTCGATCTCTGGATGGTCGGTGAGGCCGAATGCCGGCGCCTGCAGCAGACCGCCGGCCAAGAAACCGATCTTATTTTGATTGAGGGCGTCATGGGTCTTTTCGACGGCCGCCCCTCGAGCGCGGACTTGGCTGCGGCCTTTGGCGTCCCGGTGCTCTCGGTCATCGACGCGGCGGCGATGGCAGAAACCTTCGGGGCGCTGGCCCATGGGCTCGCGACCTATCGGGCGGGGCTCCTTTTCGCCGGGGTCTTGGCCAACCGGGTCGCGAGCGCCGCCCACCTCGGCATGCTGCAATCGAGCGTCCCGAGCGGGGTCCCGTTCCTGGGTGCCCTATACCGCCATTCCGACTTTGGATTGCCCGAGCGCCATCTCGGCCTCATTCAGGCCCAGGAAATCACCGACCTGGAGCAACGTCTCGACGCGCTGGCTGAGGCGATCGGTGAAACAGGGCTCGCGGCCCTGCCGGAATCCGTGGCGTTTGCGCAAGCGCCGATCCTCGATCATCCTCGCCTGTTGCAGGGTGTCCGGATTGGCGTGGCCCGCGATCTCGCCTTCTCCTTTGTCTACCCGGCCAACCTCGATCTCCTATGGGCCCTGGGCGCGGAGCTTGTCTTTTTCTCGCCACTTAGAGACGTCGCGCTGCCCTCGATCGACAGCGTGTATCTGCCGGGCGGATATCCCGAGTTGCACATCGAGGCCTTGGCGAGCAATGAGCGGATGAAGCAGGAGCTTTGTCATCACGTGGCCGCAGGCAAACCCTTGCTGGCCGAGTGCGGAGGCATGCTCTATCTCCTCGAGGAACTCTGCGACACCGACGGCCACGTGGGGCGGATGTGCGGGATATTACCGGGCCGGGCCCGGATGCAAAGACGCTTGATGGGGCTCGGGCTCCAATCGGCCCGCTTTGACGGCGGCGAGGTCCGCGGGCATACCTTCCACCACTCACAGCTTGAAACCTTGATGCCCCCCAGCGTGACAGCGGCCCGGCAAAACGGAACGGATGGCGAGGCGATCTACCGCCGCAGCCGCTTGACGGCCTCCTACCTGCATTGGTACCTGCCGTCCGCCCCGGCCGTGGCGGCGGAGATCTTGCGTCCATGACACCGCGCCACGAAGAAAAAACCTGCCCCAGATGCCATCGGGCTTTTGAATGCAAGGCAGGCTCGAACCTAATATGCCAGTGCGCACAAGTGCCGCTCTCGTCGGAGGAAACCGACTATATTCTCAGTCGCTATGCCGACTGCTTGTGCGCGGATTGTCTTGAGGCACTCAAGGCCGAACGACAGAATGCAGCGCTATCGGCCTGAGGAAATCGAGGTGGTGTATCGCGTCATCGCCGAGCGCCGCGACATGCGGCACTTTCTGCCCGGCCCCATCGAACCGGCGGCGCTCGCGCGCTTGCTTGAGGCCGCTCATCAGGCACCGTCCGTGGGGCTCATGCAGCCGTGGCGGTTTGTGCGTGTCACCGATCCCGAGCTCAGGCGGAAGATCCACGCCCTGGTGGCCGAGGAACGGGATCGCACCGCCACAGCGCTCGGCTCGCGCGGTGAAGAGTTTCTTAGGCTCAAGGTGGAGGGCATCCTAAGCTGCGGCGAGCTCTTGGTGGCGGCGTTGGCTGACGGGCGCGAAGCGCACGTCTTCGGCCGCCGCACGCTACCGGAGATGGATCTGTGCTCGGTTGCCTGCGCCATCCAAAACCTCTGGCTCGCCGCCCGCGCCGAAGGGATCGGTATGGGCTGGGTGTCGATGTTCGATCCCGAGGCCGTGGCGGAGATGCTGAATATGCCGCCAGACAGTAAGCCGATAGCGATCCTCTGCCTAGGGCATGTGGAAGCGTTTTATCCCGCCCCGATGCTGGAGCTCCAGGGCTGGACCCGGAAGCGCGCACTCGATGATCTGGTGTTCCACAACACCTGGGGTCAGCAAGCGTCGCCATCGTGAGCCGCGACCAGTTCCAAGGACCCCAGTGCATCGTCTGCCTCACCGAGGAGACCACCGAGACACTCTATCTCCTGGTCGAGGAGGCACGGATCGTCGGCATCTCTGGCCTCACGGTGCGCCCGCCACAAGCGCGCAAGGAGAAGCCCAAGGGATCGGAAGCGCCAAGATCGATAAGATCCTCGCGCTCGCACCGGATCTCGTGCTCGGCTTTTCCGATCTCTAGGCCGACATCGCCGCGGCGCTCATCCGCCACGGTCTTCAGGTGCCCGTATTCAACCAGCGCTCGGTCGAGGGCATACTCGACATGATCGGGCTCTTGGGCGCGATGGTGGGGATTGCGGCGAAGGCCGAAGCGCTCGTAGAGCACTACCGTACGAACCTCGAGGCCGTGCGGCGCGAGGCTGGGTCTCTGCCGCGCCGGCCGCGGGTGTACTTCGAGGAGTGGGACAATCCCTTGATCTCGGGGATCCGCTGGGTCGCAGAACTGATCGAAACCGCCTGCGGCGTCGACTGCTTTCCCGAGCTAACCACCGCACCATCGGCCAAGGACCGAATCATCGCCGATCCGGACGAGGTGATCCGCCGCGCCCGATATCATCATCGGCTCCTGGTGCGGCAAGCGCTTTCGACCCGAGCGGGTGAAGGCGCGCGAAGGCTGGGACTCGATCCCGGCGGTTCGGACAGGACACATCCACGAGATCAAGTCCACCGATATCCCGCAACCTGGGCCCGCCGCGCTCACCGACGGGCTGGCCCAGATCGGCCGCATCATCGAGCGCTGGGCCGAGGAGACTAGGCCGTGACTGTGTCGCTCATCGCGATCGCGGCGGTGCTTATGGACTGGTGGCTCGGCGAGCCCCGGCGGCACCATCCGCTCATAGGCTTCGGGCGGCTGGCGATTTGGGTGGAGACGCGACTGTATGGCAGTCCCGGTATCGCGCCAACCGCGCGCCGGTTCCGCGGCGTGCTTGCGGTGGCGGTCCTGCTCGTGCCATTCACGCTGGCGGCATCGCTATTGGCCGCGCGCCAGGGCATAGGCATGGCATTCAGCGTCCTCGCACTCTATTGGGCGCTCGGTTTGCGGAGCCTGCACGATCACGCGCGTCCCGTCGCTCAAGCGCTGAGCACTGGCGAAGAGGCGAAGGCCCGAGCGCGCGTGAGCCTCATGGTCAGCCGCGATTCGGCGGCGCTCGACATCACGGCGGCCGCGACCGAGTCGGTGCTCGAGAACGGCAACGACGGGGTGTTCGGAGCACTTTTCTGGTTCGCGGTTGCGGGCGCGCCGGGTACGGTGCTCTACCGGCTTGCGAACACGCTCGACGCCATGTGGGGTTACCGCAACTCGCGTTACCTTCATTTCGGCTGGGCAGCGGCGCGTCTCGACGACGTTTTGAACTACCTGCCCGCACGTCTCACGGCGCTGACCTACGCCGTGCTCGGCAGAGTTCGTCAGGCCTTGGCGTGCTGGCGCTCGCAGGCACGGGCCTGGGACAGCCCCAACGCCGGTCCGGTGATGGCCGCGGGCGCAGGCGCGCTCGGTGTAGTGATCGGCGGACCCGCACGGTACGCGGGCGAGCGGCATGAGCGCCCGATCCTGGGCGTCGGTAACGTACCAACCCTCGACGATATCGAACGGGCGCTCAGGCTCGTGCGACGCGGTGTCGGGCTGTGGCTCGTCGTGCTGCTCGTCATCGGGTATCTCCATGCTTGAGCACGGTGGCCGGCTGCGGGAGGCCGCCCACCGCTACGGGATCCCGCTGGATGCATGGCTGGACCTCTCCACAGGCATCAATCCCCGTCCTTGGCCAGTGCCCGCGATCCCGGTCAGCGCGTGGGCCCGCCTGCCGGAGGACGACGACGGGCTCATCGACGCCGCCCGTGCCTATTACGAGGCTCCCCACGTCCTGCCGGTTGCAGGCTCACAGGCGGCGATCCAAGCCTTGCCGCGGCTGCACACGCCCTGCCGCGTGGGTATCATCACCCCCGGCTACGCCGAGCACGCCCGCGCCTGGCGGCGTGCCGGGCACGAGGTCGTCGGGGTACCCGTGGAGGTGTTGGGCAACACCGCGAGGCATGTGGACGTGCTGGCCGTCATCCACCCGAACAACCCTACGGGCGATCGTTTCGCCGTGGAAACCTTGCTCGACTGGCACGCAAGCCTCGCCGCTCGCGAGGGCTGGCTGGTGGTGGACGAAGCCTTCATCGATCCCACCCCGGCGGACAGCCTGGCTCCTTACAGTACCCGGCCCGGACTCCTCGTGCTGCGCTCGCTCGGCAAGTTCTTCGGGCTCGCCGGTGCGCGCGTGGGCTTCGTGCTGGCCGAATCGTCCTGGCTGCATCGGCTACGCGGCCAGCTCGGCCCCTGGACGGTCGCCGCGCCGTCTCGTTGGGTCGCGGAACGCGCCTTGGCGGACCGCGCCTGGCAAGAGGCCGCCCGAGCGCTGCTCCTCAAGAAGGCTGAGCGACTCGCTGCGCTATTGAACCAACATGGCCTGGCCATAGGCGGCAGCTGTGTTCTTTTCCAGTGGGTACCGACTCCTCACGCAGCCGCGATCCACGAGCGGCTGGCGCGGCAAGGTATTCTGACCCGATTGTTCACGGAACCCGCAAGCCTGCGTTTCGGTCTGCCCGGCGCAGAGGCCGGCTGGGCTCGCCTTGACCAGACGCTCGCCAACACCTGCACGGAGCTCGCGCCGACATGAAGACGCCGACGCTCATGGTTCAGGGGACGACCTCGGACGCGGGCAAGAGCACACTAGTCACGGGGCTGTGCCGGGTGCTCGCGCGTAGCGGCGTGCGAGTGGCGCCTTTCAAGCCGCAGAACATGGCGCTCAACAGCGCGGTCACCGTCGATGGCGGGGAGATCGGCCGGGCCCAGGCGGTGCAGGCACGGGCCTGCGGCCTCGCGCCGCACAGCGACATGAACCCGGTGCTGCTCAAACCCAATACGGATACCGGCGCGCAGGTTATCATCCACGGCTGCGCCGTCGGCAATATGGACGCAAGCGCCTATCACGATTACAAGCGCATCGCGCGTCGCGCGGTGCTCGAGTCCTATCAACGGCTGAGCCGGCAGCACGAGGTCATCCTCGCGGAAGGCGCGGGCAGCCCGGCGGAGATCAACCTGCGCCACAACGACATCGCCAACATGGGCTTCGCCGAAGCGGTAGATTGCCCGGTGGTGCTGGTGGCGGACATCGACCGCGGTGGCGTGTTCGCGCATATCGCCGGTACGCTGGCGCTACTGGGTGAGAGCGAACGGGCGCGGATCGCCGGCTTCGTCATCAACCGCTTTCGCGGCGATCTCGCGCTGCTCGAGTCCGGGCTCGATTGGCTGGAGCGTCGCACGGGCAAACCGGTGCTCGGTGTCCTGCCTTATCTGCACGGCCTGCATCTCGAGGCCGAGGATGCGCTTTGCCACAACGATGCAGCGCCCGAGGGACAACTACGGGTCATTGTGGCGGTGCTCCCGCGCATCAGCAACCATACCGACTTCGATCCGCTGCGCCTGCATCCGCAAGTGGCATTCCGCTATGTCGGGCCGGGCGAGCCGATCCCGCCCTGCGACCTGATTATCCTCCCGGGGTCAAAGAGCGTGCGCGCCGACCTCGCCTGGCTGCGCGCGCAAGCGTGGGAGCAGGCCATCCTGCGCCACCTGCGCTACGGCGGCAAGCTCATCGGGCTCTGCGGCGGCTTCCAGATGCTGGGCCAAGCGATTCATGACCCCCTTGGGCTCGAAGGCGAGCCGGGCAGCAGCCCCGGGCTCGGGCTCCTGGCGCTCACGACCAAATTGGAGCGCGACAAGCAGCTCCGGAATGTCACCGGGATGCTGGTGCTCGAAGACGCGACCGTCACCGGCTACGAGATCCACGCGGGCGTGACCCGCGGCGGGGCGCTGATGCGTCCCGCCGTCTACCTTGATGGGGGCAGCGACGGCGCGCTATCGGAGGACGGCCAGATCCTCGGCACCTACCTGCACGGATTTATTCGAATCCACCGCCGCCTGCAACGCACTTTTGCGCTGGGCGGGCCTCGATAATCCGCAAACGCCGGACTACCACGCCATGCGCGAGACGCACATCGACCGGTTAGCCGACGCTTGCGAAACGCACCTCGATCTCATGGCCATCGCGCGCCTGGTCGGCATCGGCTCCCGCATCGGCAGTCACGAGGCGTGAGGGCGGCGGGAGAGATCGCGAATTTACCGATAGCGTTAACCCGTGAAAGGAAAGATACACATGCTTACACATAACCTCGGCTATCCGCGTATTGGTAGCCATAGAGAGCTCAAGAAAGCCTGCGAGAGTTACTGGTCTTCCCAGATCAGCCTCGATGAGCTCCTAGACGCTGGCCGGGCCATCCGCCGGCACAACTGGCAGCGCCAGCATGAGGCTGGCATCGATCTGATCCCCTGCAACGATTTCTCGTTTTACGACCATGTGCTGGATCTCTCGCTCACGGTCGGCGCGATCCCCGCGCGCTACCGGCCGCTGCTCGATATGCCTGATAGTTCTGAGTTGGATTTGTACTTTGCCATGGCGCGGGGCTATCAGAAAGACGGTCTCGACCTCATCGCCACGGAGATGACCAAGTGGTTCGACACCAACTACCACTACCTGGTCCCCGAGTTCACGAAAGATCACGCCTTCAGCTTGACCTCACGGAAGGTTCTGGATGAGTTTCAGGAGGCAAGAGCGCTCGGCATCAACGCCAAGCCGGTCTTGGTCGGGCCGGCGAGTTATTTGCTCCTGGGCAAGGAGAAAGAACCAGGCTTCAACCGGCTCGACCTGCTCGACCGGCTTATGCCGGTTTACTTGCAGATCCTGCGCGAACTGCAAGGTCTCGGCGCAGACTATGTCCAAATCGACGAACCCTTCCTCGCGCTGGATTTGCAGGATGAAACGAAACGCGCCTATACATCGACCTATGCCGCAATCACCCGGGCCTGCCCCGGACTCAAGATCGTCCTCGCCACTTACTTTGCCGGACTTGACGGCAATGCCGAGCTTGCCGCGAGCCTTCCCGTGCACCTGCTGCACCTGGATCTCGTCCGCGCGCCCGCGCAACTGAACAAGGTGCTGTCCTTGATCCCGCCCGAGCTTGGCCTCTCGCTTGGGGTGGTGGATGGACGCAATGTGTGGATAAACGATTTCGAGCGATCGTTGGCCCTGATCGCCCAGGCGGTCGAAAAACTCGGCAGCGATCGTGTGGCGTTGGCGCCCTCCTGCTCGCTGCTGCACGTGCCTTGTGACCTAGCGCTCGAAAACGACGAGGCGGCGTTGGCCAGCGAGATCAAGTGCTGGCTAACTTTTGCCCGGCAAAAGCTTGATGAAGTCGCCACCCTCAGGGGCCTGGCGCAGCCCGAGACTTACAGAAAATATGCACGCAAGCTCAAGGACAACATGCTCGACCTGGAGAGCAGTTGCCAGTCGGCTTTGGTCCACAGGCCAGCGGTGAAACAGCGTCTCGCCGCCGTCCGTCGCGACGACCTCAAGCGCCAAAGCCCTTTCAGCGTGCGTAAGGAAAAGCAACGCCCGGCTCTCAATCTGCCTTTGTTTCCCACGACCACCATCGGCTCTTTCCCGCAAACCGATGACGTGAGAAGGCTCCGGCTTCGTCTCAAGAAAGGCGAGCTCACACCGGAACAGTACGAGGCGGCGATCCGCACGGAAACCGGGCAGGTCATCCGTTGGCAGGAAGACATGGGTCTGGATGTGCTGGTGCACGGCGAGTTCGAACGCAACGACATGGTGGAATACTTCGGCGAACTTTTGGATGGCTTCGCGTTCACCGCTAACGGCTGGGTGCAGAGCTACGGCTCGCGCTGCGTCAAACCACCCATCATCTACGGCGATGTGGAACGCCAGTCGCCGATGACGTTGAAATGGTCGAAATACGCGCAGTCGTTGACCGCGAAACCCATCAAAGGAATGCTCACGGGGCCGGTCACGATCCTGCAATGGTCATTCGTAAGAGACGACCAGCCGCGTTCGCGCACGGCGAAACAAATCGCCATGGCGATCCGCGATGAAGTGTGCGATCTCGAAAAAGCCGGGATCCGTGTCATCCAGATCGACGAACCGGCCATCCGTGAGGGGCTGCCTCTGCGCAAGGCGGATCGGAAAGACTATCTCAATTGGGCGGTCGAGGCGTTCCGGCTAGCCTCCTCCGGTGTGGCCGACGAGACTCAAATCCATACCCATATGTGCTACTCGGAGTTCAACGACATCATTGAGTCCGTCGCCGAGATGGATGCCGACGTCATCACCATCGAAACGTCCCGGTCGCAGATGGAGTTGCTTGATGCTTTCGCGAGCTTTCGTTACCCCAACGAGATCGGCCCAGGCGTATACGACATCCACTCGCCCCGCGTTCCGACCGAGCAGGAGATGACTGCGCTCCTGCGTAAAGCGCTGGCTGTACTGCCAGCCCGCAACCTCTGGGTCAACCCCGACTGTGGCTTGAAAACCCGCAAGTGGCCGGAGACCAGGGCGGCGCTTGCGAATATGGTCGCCGCTGCAAGAGCGTTACGAGAGCAAGTATAAGGGAACCATCGTAAGAGAGAACGTGAGAGATGGGAGACTGGACCCCTTTCTGGCTACACTGTGACGCCAACAACGGGGATAATAGACCCCACCGCAAGAGGAAAAAACCCATGAACGACAAGACCGACCGCCACACCGTTCTCATCGCCCTCGCCCTGGCGCTCTGCATGGCCGCCACGCGCAGCGACCACTTCGCCGGCGAATTGCACCTCCCGGATGCCTCTGCCGCGG
>JBQTJM010000005.1:0-11541 GCA_052387115.1 Gammaproteobacteria bacterium
GCCAGTGCAAGTACGCCGTGGTCGCACGTGGCCAGGCCGACGCCTATCTCAGGCTTCCGACACGCGCGGACTATGTGGAGAACATCTGGGACCACGCGGCGGGCATGCTGGTCGCCGCCGAGGCCGGTGCCGAGATCACCGACATCGACGGCCGGCCGCTCGACTTCTCCTGTGGCAAGGGCCTGACCCGAAACCGGGGGATCCTCTGTGCCTCGCCGCGCTTCCATGCCCGCATCGTCGAGGCGATCCGGGCGATCAACCCGTAGTCTAGTCCAAGGACGCCGCCGAACGACGCTCGGGATCGGGGCTACGGCGGCCCGACGGAGACCCCGCTACCAACAGGTCGTGGGTGTTTTTATGCCGGTTGAGTTCAGGGTCAGTGGTATGCGAACGGTACTACCAACAATTCCGAGCCGCGGGGAGGGGGCCCTTCTGGCCTGTTGAGGTAAGACTAAGTACCGTGCAATCATCAACTCCTGGCGGGTCGTCACCAGCCTGGGGGCCTCCGGCAACGGCTGTCGCTGTCACTGTGAACTGAGTCAAAAAGTCGGCACTTGCAACCGTGAGCGCATAAAACCCCCCCTGTGAATTCGCAGGGAACCCGAGCTGAGCCGTCGTCGCGTAGGTGTTGTTGGCCAGGTAATACCGTTCCTGGGCATTGGCCATGGCCGTCAAGGCCGTGATGGCGTCCGAGCGGTTCGATCGACGCACCTGGTTCTGGTAACTCGGATAGGCGATGGCCGCCAGGATCCCCACCACCGCGACCGCGATCATGAGCTCGATGAGCGTCATGCCTTTGGATCGGTTGATCATCATGTTCTCCTGGAATGAAGGACCTGCACTAAGAAGTGGCGCCCGGTGGTCAGGAAGCCCACCGGGCGCCGGTTGGTGCTACATATCGTCGTCCGCATACCAATAGGTCTTCACGATTGGGTTTTTCAGATCCAACTCGTTCAGCACCTCGGGACCGGCAAGCGCTACGGGACCGCCTGAGCCCGGGTTGTTGGGGTCCGGTTCCGGGAACAGGATCACGATATCCGGGGGTAATCCGGTCCGAACCAGGTTGAGCGACCTGTCGGTACGGGTCAGGTCGTTGGGATCACCGGCCTGATCGAGGTTGAACACCGGATTCCCGTTCAAGACATTGACGGCGTAGACGCGGCCGGTGCCTTGGCTGGGCGAACAGGCGTTGGTCGATGCCGTGGCGACCGGGGTAAAGGTCGCGAACAGCACCACCCCATTGAACGTGACCGCCTCCGTCAGCGCCTTCTCGCCGACGAATGCGCTTCCGGCATCGGACAAATGGATCATCCACCCCGGTCCGCCGTCCAACGCCGCTTGTTGCGTGTCATTGAAGTCGATCACGTTTGTCACGTCGTACATATCGTCTTCTTGAAGCGGCCACTGGGCCGGATAGGCGTCACCGCCGCTTGCGTTCACCGGCTTGAACAGCGGATTCGGGTCACGAACCATGTAGAAACGATCCTGGGTCACCTTGTTCAAGGGATGGGAACGATTCCCTGACCCGATGGAGACGGACATAAAAGACGGCTTGCCGGGCGGTGAGATCAACGCCGCATCCGGCTCGTTGAAGAAGCGCCGGTTGACCGCTTCAGTGCCGGGTACGTCGGTCGCGGTGGCCTTTTGGAACTCCGCCATCAAGGTGCCGCTCACGAGCGGTTCACCCACGGCCGGGCCGTGGTCCGGGCCATTGTTGATGTCGAAGCGCCATAACCGCCCGCCCAGGTCGGCGGCGTACATGCGGTCCGCCAGCCCATTGCGGTCCAGATCGATGACCCGCACATTGGCCGGGATGCTGTTGGTCATGTCGTCGAACGCCAGGTCCGGCGCGGACACCGACGCGGGATCATCGTAGCCCGCCCACCAAAGGCGTTGACCGGTCAGCGCATCCACCATGTAGATGGCGCGCCCCTGCGAGTCGGGACCCGGGACCGTGGACGTCTCCTGATCGGGGTCGAAACCACCGCCGAAGATCAACACGTCCCTTTGTGTGGCTTCGGTCGCCCCGAGCTGGACCCGGGTGCGCTTGGGCCCCGACCAGGTCTCGGACAACTCGGCGAAGTCACCCGCCACCCCGCCCTGGATCCGCCACATCAGCCTGGGCGCAGTACGATCGGTCACATCGAGGGCATAATAGTTGTTCCCGCCTCGCCGCTGCCCGAAGTAGAGATACACGTGGTCCCCCTCCGCAGGCTCGATCTCGGCGTCGGTGTCGTCCGGGTTCTCCTTGACCCAGGCCGTCATAGGACCGTCCAGACCGTAGTCGCGGCCGGCGCCCGGTATGGGCGGGTCGTCTTGCAGGTCCTTCAGTCTGCCCAGCATCTCCTGCGGCACGAACGCGAAGATCTCTCCCCCCCGGTTGGGTTCGGTGCTACCGTCGGAGTTGTTGCCGGCGTCGATGGCGTGTAGATAGCCATCGTTGGTCGTGACATACACGGTGATGTCCGGCGCCACTTCGGTACCGCCGTAGGTCACCAGCACCGGATTCCCGTGGAGCGGATCACCCATGTCCCTGCGGGCCTCGGTGGAATCGCCATCCGCGTCTTCGTCATCGACGTCCACGCCTCGCGCCCATTGAATCAGCTCGGTCCTATTGGCGGGCGACCCCAGCATCGCGCTGGTGAGGTTCGTATTGCTGTCGTTCAGATGGTTCACCGCGTCGGACAGCACTTTTACACTCGAATCCGTGTAGTCACCGGTATAGGTGTAGAGGTTACGAGTGGCGGGGGTACGCAGCTCGCCGGCCGCGCCGCCCTTTTCCGGCGCGCCGCCGTCGGGAACGTCTTCCGCCGCATCCGTCCAGATACTCGTGCTGCTATCCGAGAAGAAGCCCGTGTTGGCATCGATTGCGGGGTTGTTATTCTTGTCCAAGATCGCGAACTCACCGTCGCGTACACCTATCTTGTAGCGCTTGAGGTTACCCGGCCAACGAATGTCGGCATCCGGCCGGAACACGGCAAAGTACAGCTCGTCACGGTGAAACAGCCGGTTGAAGGCGTTCACCGACACGGCCGGCGCGGTGAAGGTGTCGCTGATCCTGCGGATCTCGGTCACGATCTGGGTGAAGGCGCTGGACAGCTCCTGGGAGGTGTTGGCGGTGAAATACCGTCCTCCGCCCTTCGTTGCGGCCTGGCTGAGCAGCGGGAAATCGAGGGTGAAACCGATGGTGTAGGTGACGGCGTTCTGCTTGCCGTTGAGGTCCGACCGAAGGTCTTTTTCGTGCAGGTACTCGGCCAGCTCGTCCAGGCAGTTGTCTTGCGGGTTTTCACTCGTGCCATGGGCGCAGGTCCTGTCTCCCGACGGCAAGGTGGTGCCCGAAAGCAGGCTGCCGATGGCCGAGTCGGCATCGCCATCATAGGTCGGCAGACCGTCCGTCAGGTAGACGATGAAGTTCTTCTGGCATTCGAAATCCATCGGCGACTTGTATTTGGTGGAGTCGGACGGATCCAAGCATCCCGACACGCTCACGATGGTGTTCGGCGCCTTGCCGTAGACCACGCCTTGGCCGGCCACATAACGATAGGCCTCGTACAAGGTCTCGGACAGCGGCGTCCAGCCGCTGGCTGTGAGGCCGTCCACTTGAGACTTGAAGTTGCCCCGAACGCCAGGAGCATCGATGTTGCTCATGGGAAAGATGACCGGCCCGCCTTTATTGCCGCTCGGCGGTGTGCTATAGATCCTAGTGTCGTAACGCATCAGGCCGATGTTGATGTTGGTGTTGCTGTCGACGACGCTTTTCACCACGTCCTTCATGATCTGAAGACGGGTACCGATGATCGTCGTGCTGTGGTAATGGAACCAGTTCAGGTAGTTGGCGCTGAAGATCGTGTAGGTGTTGCCGGTCGAAGTCCAGCTCGCTGCGCCGCCGCTGCCGGACTGCCAGGGCCCGCTCGCACCGTTGACGATGTAGGTGCCACCGGTCCCATCGCCATGCACGCCTTGATCGCCCTGGCACTCCACGTGTGGCGGGCTAGTAGTGGAGGTGCTTAACTGCCTCCAAGCCCTGGTGCCGCCCGCGACCCAGCGTGCGAGACGGTCGGTGTAGAAACCCGCACCGCCGGAGCCCAGCGCTCCTGCGCCTGCCTGGCATCTAGACTTGCTCGCGTCGAACCATTGGCCGGTGTTGCAGGCCGGCGGACGTCCATCGGTCGACCAGAAGATCTTGTTGGAAGCGCAATCGCCAGCATACGTCTGAGCCGGGTCGAAGGGGGTGGTGGTCGTAACGTTCGTGCCCATGCTCCCCGAGGTATCGAGGATGAACAGCACGTTGGGTTTGGCGACGGTCTGGCTCGGATCGAGCCCGATGTAGATCTCGGTATCATCGGCGAACGCGCCGGTGCCCGCCACCAGGCCCGCGCAGAGGGCCATCAATAGACAACTCAGACGCTTGACTGTCCCTAACATAAGAAACTCCCTTAGCATGACTCTAAGCACAAAACATGACCTATCTTTCAATGCGACCAATCCCGCGGTTCAATAGAGTTGAATCCGCGTGAGCCGCTTGTCCTCGATGACGTAGAACACGTCGCCGGTCTTGCCGATCAACTGGGTCTCCGGCGTGATGGGCACCGGCCGGCCGGCCACGATCACCTGGCTCTGGGGCGTGACCTTGAGGCGTATTGGACCGCAACCCTGGCAATGACGACCGATGGTCACGACGCCGTTGCCCGTGGGTACCTTGTTGGCCGTCAGTTCCATTTTGAAGGCCACCACGGTACCCCCCTCGACGCTGTCCTCGTAGGGAATCAGTACCGGTGTGCTTTCGCTTGCAAGAGGCAGCGCGAGCGTCGCCCCCAGGGTTATCAAGATACGCAATCGTTTCATGGCACTATCCTCTGCTATGCTTGATCGGGGTCGATCCCCATACGAAGGCCTATTTGCCCCCGGGTCCGACGATGTAGATCCCCTGTTCGTGACCGGACCGCCCGCTCCGCTGCGACTGGCTCCTGCTGTCTATGGAGAAATGATGCGCCGCGATGCTGTCATCGACGCTCATGGTAAAACCCCCGCCGGGGACGTTGCCCACCTCCTCATATGTGGTCGTGGTGATCGCCTGCTCTGCGAACAGCGTGGGGGCGGGCGTGCCCGGATCGTCAAAACCCCCGGCCGACATCGTGGGGTTGAAGAAGAAATTTCTGCCGGTGGTCACGGTACTGCTCAGCAGCGTGTTTACCGGGATACGTAGAACGGAATCGATACCGGACTCCGCGGCTTGATAGGCCTGGTTGCCAAACTGGGTGTTGGCCGCCATCATGAGCTCCAGTCTGCTAGTACCGGCGACGGACACGCCCAATGTCGTCAGGATCACCAGGAACACCAGACTGACCATGAGCGCGTTGCCTCGCTGAGAGAATGGCATCGGTGCACGGGCATTGATCATGGAACTTCCTCGCGATTAGTTATGGAGATGAACGGTCTTCGTCACCAGCACGCGGCGAAAGCTGCCGGGAGGGGTTACAGCGGCCTGCGGCAACTGAAAGGTGGTGGTGTTGGTGTAGCCCGCTTCTGCGGCCGGCGCACGGACCAGGAGCCATAGTCGCACGGCCTGGACTTGAGGCCAGGGTACCCCTACTCCAGCGTTTACGTACCGATCCACGGAGCGGTTTCCGTCCACGTCCAAGGCATACTGGACCTGCAGGTTTTCCACTCCCGAAACCACTACTTCTTCTTGCAGCGCGGCATTTCCGGCGCCCGGTACGAGAACGACGCGTTTCAGGGCCGGTGCCTCGTCGCCAAGGGTGTTGGTCCAAGAACTGACGTAATAGGCGCGGCTTTCCAGCCCATAGTTCTGCGCGTCCGTCATTCCCGACGGTTGGGCCGCACCCAGGAACAGGCGGCCGGTATTCCGGTTCGACCGTAGATACGGGGTGTTGGCGACCAGCGCCACGACGGGCGTCGGATCGACGAAGCGCATCGCCAGGATGTCGGTACCGTTTTGGTATGTGCTGCCGGGAATGCACGGCCCATAGCCTGTGTTGTTACCGTCGGAACCCTGAACCCGGTTGGCGATATTCGTATACCACTGCGGCGCGCAATCGTTGGTGGCGTCCGGCAGTGTTCCCGACACCAGCGCCGCAGTGCTGTTGAGGCCCCAATAACCGGCCAGGCGCAGGTCTCTGGTGATCTCGTCCAGGGCATAGCGGGCGTTCTCCTGCAAGCGCGAAATGGACTCGTTGACGGTGTAGGCCGCCCGGCTGTTGGCGTATACCGCAATGCCCGCCCCCACCAGGACCAGCCCGATGGTCATCGCCACCATCATCTCGACGAGGCTGAAACCTCGCGAAGCCCTCGATACGAGCTGCGGCGCGCGGCGGGGATCCACTGCTTCGGTTCTCATCAGAACTGCACCTGGGTGGTGTATAGCTCCGCGGTGGCGGTGCCCTCGCCGCGCTGCAGCCGATCGGTCCACTGTACGGTGACGGTCAGTAACCCCGCGGGGTCGACCCCCGCCACGGGCTGCACGATCGCGGCTTGCGCCCCCGGGAGCCCCGACGCCGGATCTTGGAGTGCCAGGAGCCATTGGGACATGTCGTATGTGGCCATCGCCGGCCCTGTGCACTGGTTCGCGACGCAGTCGGGCGGACTGGCGACGGGGGCGCCACTCAGCGCCCTTGTATAACTCGCTAACCCACCGATATTGGCCCGTATGCGATCGCTGATGTCGGCGACAGACGTCACGGCCTTGGACCGGAGTATCGAATCGTTGCCGCCCTTCAAGGCTGCGGCCTGCATCGCCGCGACCCCCAATAACCCCACGGACATGATGAGGATCGTGATGAGCACCTCTATCATAAAGGCGCCTCGTTCTTTTCGCGGTATTCGACGGCCAGTCATGGGCAGGTCCCCGTCGAACTCGGATCGAGCTGCGTCATGGCCTTGGTAAACTCGGCGCGCCCCGTCGGGCTCAGCACCAGCCCGCGCGCGTGTCCCAGCCCGCGGTCGTCGCAGACACGAAAGACCCCGTTTTGTGCGACGCCCGCCGCATCTCGAATGACACCACGAGAGGTGTAGGAGACGAAATCCCCTATGGGGTCGGCGACGCGCGGCGTGATGGAGACATTGGTCGCGGCCGCACCGTGCGAATCGAGCACCGCATCAGCGCCTTCGCGAGTACCGAACGGCGCGGCATCGGCGAACACCATCCAGCCGATCTCCCAGCCCTCGGGAGCGGTACTGCAGTTGGTGGCGTTCGGGCTCTTGCACAGCGTGACCCTTGCGTTGCGTTTGATGGCTTCGGTGCGCGCCAGGTGCAGGGAGGTGAGGAGGTCGTTGGTGTGCGCGGCCAGGCGCGAGTTCTGGATGAACTCCGACATGGAGGGAACGCCGGCCCCAAGCGCGATCGCCAAGACAGCCACGCCGACCATGAGCTCGATGAGCGTAAATCCGCAGGCGTTCAACTTGTTCATGCTTGGCCGTCTCTGTGTGCTAGCATGCCATTCCTCTTGCTTGATGTGTTTTGCATATGCGTTGCTCTCAATGGCCCGTCGTATCGTTCAGCCGATCTTCTTCCTTGAGCGGAAGGAGACCAACGCGATGACTTATCCGACGAACGGTTATATTTGGCCGAGCAGGACCCTGATCTTCGAGTTCAGGATGCCAAGGCCGATACCTCCGCGATGATGAAGATGCAGCGGGGCGGCCCTCCGTGGTTTGCCGCCGCTATAATTGAGCACGAGAGAACACCACAGTGAGGTCCAGGCTTGGGAAGTTTAAAACCGCGGTAGGGTCATGATATTGCCTGTCGCGCGCGCTACTGACCGGCTGTTCATACCCAACTTCTGCACCGCCCGGCCCGTGTTCGTGCTGGTCTTGATGGGCGAGCTATTGGCCATCGTACTGACTCTATCGACCGCCACGGATGTAAACGCAAGCTTCGACGATCTGGCCCTCAAGTCGCTTTTCATTCAATGGGTTACTCTTTGCTGCGCCGCGGTTCTGTGCGCCAGCCGAACGCTTTACTCCCGCCTCAGCGAGACCCGGGTAGCAATGGTCGCTTATGTATCGATGCTCGCGATCGCCTGGGTGTTGAGCGAGCTGGCGTGGTGGACCCTAGATTACTTAAGGAACCCGATGCCCCTCGGTGCGGCTTCCAGGGGAGAGTTTTTGGCACGCAATCTGGCGATTGCGGCGATCGTGATGGCCATCGCGCTGCGTTATATGTATGTCCACCATCACTGGGAACGGCGCATCGAATCGGAGGCCGAGGCCCGCATCCAAGCCTTGCAGGCGCGCATCCGGCCGCATTTTTTTTTCAACTGCATGAACACCATCGCCAGCCTGACCCGCAGCCATCCAATGCTGGCCGAGGAAGCGGTCGAAGACTTAGCCGATCTGTTTCGAGCGAGCCTCCTGCCCGCCCGTGATCGGGTCACGCTCGGTGGGGAGCTTGAGCTGTGCCGACAGTATTTACGGATAGAGGCCCTACGCTTGCAAGATCGCTTGGCGATCGATTGGCAAATCGATGAGTTACCGGCGGACGCCCTGGTACCGGTGTTATCGATTCAGCCGCTCATCGAGAACGCGATCTACCACGGGATCGAGCCCTTGCAACAGGGTGGGGTGACTCGGATCAGGGGGCAGCGCGAGGGGTACCGGCTCACGGTCGTGATCGAAAATCCCAAGCCGAAGGATGGCAGGCGATCCTCGCGCGCAAGCCATGGCTTCGCCCAGGAAAACGTAGGGCAACGACTGCAGGTTTTCTACGGCGGGTCGGGTGGGCTGACAGTGGAGGACTTGGGCGATCACTACCGGGCGACATTATCATTCCCCTATGAACGCGCCGAAGATGCGGATCCTCATCGTGGATGATGAGCCGCTCGCGCGCGAGCGGCTCGCCTCACTGATCCGCGAGCTTGGGATCGGTGAGGTCGTGGGAGAAGCGGGAAACGGGATCGAGGCCCTGACTGCCGTTGCGGCGCATGCGCCGCAACTCGTGTTGCTCGATATCCGCATGCCTGGCATGGACGGGTTGGAGGTAGCGCAACATCTGGCCTACTATGAGCCTCCCCCGGCGGTCATCTTTACGACGGCCTACGGAGACCACGCGCTCGAGGCCTTCGAAGCTAGTGCCGTCGATTACCTGCTAAAGCCGATCCGCAAGGAGCGGCTCTTGCAGAGTTTCCAGCGCGCCGAAGTGCTGAGCCGGGGTCGGCTCGATATCCTCAAGCAGCGGACCGGTCCGACTCGAGGCCGAACCCATCTGAGCGCGCCGGTAGGCGGCAGCCTGAGGCTTGTGCCGGTGGATGAGGTGCTTTACTTCCAGGCGGATCAGAAATACGTCACGGTAGTCTGGACGGGGGGAGAGCTCGTCATCGAGGAGCCGCTCAAAACCCTGGAGGCCGAATTCGGCGAGCGGTTCCTCCGCATCCATCGCAACGCTTTGGTATCGCTCTCCCGAGTCGAAGCCCTGGCGCGCGATGGTGCGGGTGGCCTAGCGGTTAAATTGCGCGGGACAGAAAAGCGGTTGTCGGTCAGCCGCCGGCTTACCGGCCAAGTGCGCAGATGTCTTAAATCGATGACAAGGGCGGAGGAAGGCCTGCCGGCAGATGCGTATGGTCAGGACTAGTCCGAGTGGGGGATCGATTCAGACCGAAGTTACCGGCCCGGACGGTGAGACATCATGACTCCGGTGCGGCACACCCGCTTTGCCACCGTTGGTTCCGGGAATGCGCCGCCGGATTTGTGCCGCTCACCCGGGGCCGTGCCACCTCGCCTCGCGCATCAGGCGTTTCATCTCCCGCACGGCCTCGGTGAGGCCCACGAAGACCGCCCGCGCCACGATGGCATGGCCGATATTCAGCTCGGTCACCTGCGGGATCGCCGCGATGGGCATGACGTTGTGGAAGTTGAGGCCGTGACCGGCGTGCACGGTCAGTCCACTTTCGACAGCCTGGCGCGCGGCGTCCGTAACGCGATCGAATTCCGCCTGCCGAGCCTGCCCTTCGCCGCAGTCCGCGTAACGCCCCGTGTGTAGCTCGACGACCGGGGCACCGGCCGCGCGGGCGGCCTCGACCTGCCGCGGTTCGGGGTCTATGAAGAGCGACACGCGGACCCCGGCCGCGGCGAGCCGCCGGCACACCTCGCGGACGCGTTCCAACTGCCCTGCCACGTCAAGACCGCCCTCGGTGGTCAGCTCCTCACGGCGCTCGGGCACCAGACAGCAGTCGGCCGGGCGCAGACGCTCGGCGACGCTGACCATCTCGTCGGTCACCGCCATCTCGAGGTTGAGGCGGGCCTCGATCACCTCGGACAGCAACTCCACGTCACGCTCTTGGATATGCCGCCGGTCCTCCCGAAGATGTACGGTGATGGCATCCGCACCGGCCTGCTCGGCCAGAAGCGCCGCCTGCACCGGGTCTGGATAACGGGTACCCCGTGCTTGCCGCAAGGTAGCGACGTGGTCGATATTCACACCGAGATCAATACAGGAGACTGGGTTCATCACGTTACCATCCAGGCGATTTGCAGCGCCTGTCCACGCTCCGTTTACAGCCCATGTGGGGCCTGATGCTCGCCCCTACCCCTACCTGCATCCGGGCAGCGAGGGGGGCCGGAAGTGGGAGCGCCTCGGCATTCGATCGGGACAGCCCCTATGGCGAGGCACCGCCGGACGCGGCCCTGAAAAGCTCGCGGCTGGCGAGCGGCCGGCCGCCCAGGTAGGCACCGAGCACGAAGCGCATGAGTGCCTTGGTCTCACGCAGGTGCTCGCGTCCGGTCAGCGCCTCGCACGCCAGCGCGATTAACGCAGCACCGCTGATTTTGGCCGTCGCGACATCGGCCGGCGCCACCCGCCAAGGCCCCTTGTCGATCTGATAATAGTAATCGCGACCGTCCTCGATAGCGGCCCCGCCGTCGTTGTCCCGATCGAGCACCAAGCCGTAGCCGATCTCCGCGAGCAGTCGCTTCTCGAAGATCCTGAGGACCGGCTCGTCGGCGGCCGGTCTCGCCAGCGCGATCAGCGCCTCGGCGTAGGCCTCGAAGAGACGCGGGTGGGGGTCGCCGCGCGTCAATAGCCGCGTGAGCAGTTCGTTGACATAGAAACCGCTCAGGATCCTGGCGCCCGACAGCGGCTGCTGGAAGCCGGCCTGCTCGGCGTGCGTCAGGGTGCCGAGCTCGCCCCGTCCGGACCAGGCGACCAGAAGGCATTGAAAGGGTTGCAAGGTCCCGCGCCACGGGGAGCGCGGCCTCTGAGCGCCCTTGGCGACCACACCGACGCGGCCCTGCCGGGAGGAGAACACCTCCACGACGAGGCTCGTCTCGCGATAAGCGCGCCGGTGGATCACGAAGGCCGGATGCAATTCGACGCGCATGACGTTCAATCGCGCCCACACGAGGCCGCGCCCCCGTCAGAGCTTGTGAAAAAATCGTCGCGAGCGAAGGGAGGTCGCGTTCCGCCGGAGCGCAGGAACCGGAGTGTATATTGAAATACATGAGGATTCCGAGCACCGCCGGAACGCGAGATCCCGAGCGCAGCAGATTTTTCACAAGCTCTCAATCGCAGAGACCCAGTCGCTGCAAGGC
>JBQTJM010000006.1:0-11704 GCA_052387115.1 Gammaproteobacteria bacterium
GCGCACCGGCACCGTCAGTAGCTCTGGGTTGAGCCAGCGGTCGAGCTCGTGATAGAAGGCCAGCACGCTGCCGGTCACGCCCACGAGGATGAGAAAGACCGTCATCGCGAGGCCGGCGTAGCGGTGCAAGAGTACCCAGACATGGCGGGTCATGGGAGCATCTCCCCGGTTCCGGTCATGAACGCGATGGTCAGGCACATGACCAACGTGGTAAGGTAAACGCATCCCAACCTTCCACAAGAGGCACAACACCATGGAGCTGCGCATCGAAGCCAAGATCCCCGAACAACTGGCGCGGCAGGCGCAAACGTTGATCAACGAGGGCTGGGCGTCCGACATCAATGCCTTGGTCGTGGAAGCCCTGCGACGCTATTGCGAGTCCCATCAGGCGCAATTGACCGAAGGCTTCATCCGCGAGGCAGTGCGCTGGGGTTTGCACGGTGACGATTGAGGCGAGCTCGCGCAGTGTGAAGGGATCGAGCATCGGCCCATCGCGCACCGGCACCGTCAGTAGCTCTGGGTTGAGCCAGCGGTCGAGCTCCTGATAGAAGGCCAGCACGCTGCCGGTCACGCCCACGAGGATGAGAAAGACCGTCATCACGAGGCCGGCGTAGCGGTGGATGAGCACGAAGAGCTTACGCATGATTAGGTCCGTAATTTCTCGATTCGCGTTGGACGTAGGGCATGGAATGCGCTATGCTTTGCGCTACGGCTCTGGGCCATTTCCGCCGCCATGAACGCCATCGCCTTCGATACCCTTAAATTTGCCAAACGCCTCAAGGAAGCCGGTTTCACCGAGCAGCAGGCCGAGGCGCTGGCCAGTGCGGAGGCGGAATTCATCGAGCAGAACCTGGCCACGAAACGCGACATCCTGGAGATTAAGCGCGACATTCTGGAGGTTCGACGTGAACTTAAAGAAGTGGAGACGGGACTTAGGCGCGAACTCAAGGAAGTGGAGGCTGGACTTAAGCGCGATATCAAGGAGCTCGAGGTCAGGCTCGAGGTCAAGATCGAGCAGATCCGCTCGGATCTCGCCCGGGACATGAAAGACCTCGAATACCGCATGACCATCAAATTGGGTGCGATGCTGGTGGTTGCGGTGGGCGCCATGGCGACGCTGGCCAAGCTCTTGTAAGCCCGGAATCCATTCCCCGGTATGCGCTGGCCTGGTTCAAGGCGCAAGGCAAGGGCTACCAATCGCGCATCGATGCCTTGCTGCGTGCCTACATGGAAGCGCATCGGTGAGGCCCCTCAAAACTCCACCCGCACCGACCCCAGCAGCGTCAGCGGTTCGGCGGGAAAGAGTGTGCCACCGCCGAAAAACTGGATGGAAGAAAAGTATTCCTTGTCCAGGATGTTGTTGACGTTGACCTGGGCGGTCAGGCGGGATTTTACGAGGTTGAAGTGATAAGCACCAAAGGCGTCCCGCACGTCGCCCGCAGAGCAGAGCCGCCTGCAGAGTCGCGAGGTCCGTTGCGCGCGCGTCACCATTCCACCCGCACCGAACCCAAAAACGTGCGCGACGCGCCCGGGAGTATCTTCAGGCGGTCACCAAACGCGGTCGATACGAAATACTCTTTATCTAATAGATTATCGACATTGAACTGCGCCGCGACCCGAGTGGGTCCGATACGCCAGGAATAGCCCAACAACGCATCCACCCGGCCGTAGCCAGGGAGCTGAACGGTATTGCCGTTGTCGCCTTCGCGTTGGCTAACCAAGAACGTACCGACGCCTGCAGTCAGCCCCGGCCAACCGAGGCCATCGAATTCATACGTCGTCCAGAAGCTGCCGGAATGCCGCGGCACGTTTCTCAAGCGGTTTCCTTGATTGCCTATCCCGCCCTCGGCATCGCGGTCCTTAGTGATTTCCGAATCGATGTAGGCATACGAGGCGATGAGGCGCCAGTGGTCGGTCAGAGTACCGCTGAGATCCAATTCGATCCCACGGTTACGCGCCTCGCCAGTAACGTCAGACCTGCCCGGCATGCCTGGGATCGGCGTACTGATGTTGGTCTTGGTCAAGTCGAAAAACGCGAGGCTCCCAGAGAGCCGCTTGTCTAGAAGCTCGACCTTCAGCCCCGCTTCGTATTGCTGGGAAAGCTGTGGCTCCAGTGGCGCTCCGCTTTGGTCCAGGCCCGCGTTCTCGGCGTTGAAGCCCTCTAAATAGCTCCCATAGAGGCCCAGCCAGCGGACGGGGTGATAGAGCAAACCGACCCGCGGACTGAACTCGCTATCCTTCGTTTTGATCCCCTCGTCCGGGTTAGCCGGTGGAGGAGGACAGCAGACCTCGAGCGCCTCGGCCCAGTCGTAGCGAAAGCCTGCCAACAGATGCCAGCGCTCGCCGAGGGCCATCTGGTCTTGTAGATAGATGCCATACCATTCGTCTTCGAGCCTGAAGAAGCCCCCCGGCGGCACATTCCGCAGGGATTGCACGCTGACGCTTGCCATCCCGTAAACGGGGTCGAAGATGTTGATCTCATTTCCAGGGATAGACGGGATAAAACGACCGACACTGCTATAGTCTCCATAGTAATAATCCGCACCGAGAAGGAGGGTGTGGTCCAAGCCCAAGGTAGAGAACTTCCCCGTAATGTCCACCGTCCCGAAATAGGTGTCGGTCTCATCGTCAATTAAGCTCACCCCGCGTTTCGCGTCGCCGGTCGTCTCGTCCAATTCGCTTATTAAGGTGCCGTCGCTATAGAACCCATCCCCGATCTGTGAGTGAAACCGAGCCCGCAGCTTCCATTGATCGGTGATCGCGTGAGAAAGGCTCAACGCCGTCCAATAGTACTCATTGTGAGAGGTCGTCCCGTCATCGGGCTCGCCCAGGTTGCGTGTGATGGGGATGGGCGCAGGCCGATTGCCGATCGCCGGAATGCCGTTGTCTATGAATGCGTCCTCATCTTGATACATGAAATCGAGGTCGATCTGAGTGCTCTCGCTCGGACGCCAGGTCAAGGAAGGGGCTAAGAATATTCGGTCGGTCGAGAGAAAATCGCGGAAGTTGTCCTGATCGAGATATTCCAGGTTAAACCGGTAGCTAAGCGAGCCGCGCCCGGTGATCGGCCCGGTCGCATCGGCCGTGGTACGGTAGGTATCGAACGAACCGAACTGTTGCTGAAGCGAATAGTAAGGCTCTTGCAGCGGGCGTTTGGTCACGATATTGATCAATCCCCCCGGTTCCAGACGCCCGTACAGCACCGAGGCCGGCCCTTTGAGGACCTCAATGCGTTCCGCGTTGGCAAGCGAGAACGTGGTTTCTTCATTGAGAAATCCGTCCCGGTATTGCCTACGGTCCGTCGAAAAACCCCGGATGTTAAAAAATTCCCGATAGCCACCCAATAGATTGTCGTCCACGACTCCGCTCACGTTCTTCAGCGCATCCCTGAGCCGGATCGCCTGCTGATCCCGCAGCACCTGCTGCGGCACCACCTGAATCGACACCGGCGTGTCGAAAATAGGTGTGTCGGTCTTGGTGGCGGTGGTGGCATCCTGGACGTTGTAGCTGGTCTCGTCCGTAGGCCTTGCAGTGACGGTCATCTCGGGCAGGACCGTCGCTTCTGGTTTTTCTGGTTTTGGCGGTGGGGTGGTTTGGGCGAGCGGCTCGGGTGGGGGGCTGGCTTCAGGCGCGCGCTCGATGGTCACGGTACCGGCTTCGACGAAGCGGTAGCGCATGCCGGTGCCTGCGAGCAGCCGTTCCAGGCCCTCTCCGGGTGCGAGCGTGCCCGAGACGCCGGGCGAGGAAAGGCCGCGCAGGAGCGCCGCGTCGCTCACGAGCTTGAGATCGGCCTGGTCGGCGAACTCGGTGAGGGCGTCGGTTAAGGCCTGCGCCGGGATGGCGAAGGGCTGCGGCGCGTCCTGCGCCAGGCTCGGGGCGGCTAGCTAGCTAGGCCCCAAAGCAGCCAGGCGAGGAGCCAGGCGCTCACCGATCTACCGGCTCTGAGCGCGGATCCGATCGAAGCGGAGGGTGGAAGACCCGGCAGCGCGGCCGGCCGGATCGGGTTCTTGTCTCTTTGGTTCATGAGTCTCTCCCCAGTGCGTTTCGGGTGGCGGGCTTGAAGCCCTTACCCTATCAATACGCACGAGGGCAAAAATCACGCACCGGGCGAGGAGAAATCCCGGCTAGCCGTGCACCAGCACCAGCCAGGGCGTAAGCTGGGTGGTGCCGAGGCCCAGGGCACGCTGGATGGCCTTCAGTGCGCCGTCGGGGTCGTCGAGCGGAAAGACCCCGGTGATGCGCCGCGCCCTGAGGGCCGGATCGACGATCTGGATCATGCCCGGACGGTAGCGGTCGAGCTCGCTTAGCACGCCTTCCAGCGCTTGGTCCTTGACGATGAGCTTGCGCCGCTGCCAAGCGCTCGCCGCACGTACGTCGACCGCCTGCATCGCACCGAACCCCGCGTCCGGGTGGTAGCGGAGGCGCTCGCCGGCCACCAGACGCGCGTGCGGAGAGTTCCCCACGGGCGCCTTTTCCGGGTTCGCGGCGAGACCGATTTCGACGGCATGCTCCAGCACCGTGACCGCCACTTCGCCCTGGTGCTCGTAGACCTCGAACACCGTCCCGAGGGCCTGTACGACGAGATCGCCTGCCTCGACCTCGAAAGGCCGCCTCGGATCGGGCGCCACCGTGAACAGCGCCTGCCCGTGCTCCAGCCGCACGCGCCGGGCTTCGGGGGGAACAATGAGCGAGACGGCGGTGTCGGTATTCAAGAGCAGCGCGCTGCCATCGGCCAAAGCGATCGACCGCTGTTCACCGGTCCCGGTGTGATAGTCGCTGAGCCAGGGATCGGTGAGATGCAGGACATGCAGGGCCGCCGCGAGCAGGAAAGCGGTCAGCAACCCGGCCGCGAGGCGCGGACGCCACAGAGCGGCGAGCACGGATCGCCGAGACCGCGCGCGCTCGGCGGGCCATTCCCCCGCGGCCGCCTCGCACATCAGACCGAAGAGGCGCTCGGCGTCCTCGAAGGCCCGGTGATGCTCGGGGCTTCGCGCCCGCCACTCGGCAAAGCGCAGCCGTTCGGCCGCGCCGGCTCGTCCCGAGCGCAACAAGACCAGCCACTCGATGGCTTCATCGGACAGCGCCTTGGGATCGGGCTTGGGCGGCTCACTCACGTGCGGAATCTCATGCGGTCTGATGTTCAGGACTCACGCTCGGTGCCCCTTCGGCCCCGAATGACGTCAGTCCCTATCCTACAAAACGCACGAGGCAGAGAATCGCGTACCGTTCACCCGCTCTGGCGGGGGCTCAGTTCAGTCCGAGGCGATGCGGTCGCGGCAGTGGCGCATGGCGCGGGCCAGATGCTTCGCCACCATGCGCTCGGAGATCCCGAGGCGCGATGCGATCTGCGCGTAGCTGAGACCATCCAGACCCTGCAGCAGAAAGGCCGTGCGGCAATCGACGGGCAGATCGGCGAGCGCCTCCCGCAGACGCGCGAGCGCTTGGCGGCCCGCCAGCACTTGCTCGGGCCCGGGGGCCGGCGACGCGATCGCCCCAAGGTCCGAGGCTTGGGCTTCGACGCGTGCCCGGATCGCGGTGCGGCGGTGATGGTCGATCAGGACCTGGTTCGCGATCCGGTAGGCGAGCCCGCGCAACTGCTCTTCTCCCCGGGTGGCGGCGCACCTCGCCAGGCGCACGCACGCCTCTTGCGCCAGATCCGCGGCCGTCTCCGGACAACCGACGCGGCGGCCGAGCCAGTTGCGCAGGCGCGCGCCGTGCTCGGCAAACCAGCGGGCCAGCGGTCCCCCTTCCCTGGGCTTGGGTATCGGCCGAGCGCCGCGCATTGCCGGGTACGAGCTATCCTGACCGAACCTGTGCCTCGGATGCGGTAGATATATCACGCACGGTCACAAGGCGCCCCTTTTTGATCCCCTCACCCCAGCGGGGGATTCAAGGAGGCGATTCAAGACCGTGGCCAGGATAGTAATGGAATCACGCGATCGGCGGAATGCGACAAATTGTCGCAGCACCGCCGGCATGGCGAAGGAAGGTCCACGTCGCTATCTTTCGAGCTTGAACGCCAGTGGCACCAGCACCCAACTCGCGACCGCGATCTCACCCCGCTTGGCCGGAACGAAACGCCATCCGCACACGGCGTCGATCGCGGTCCTGTCCAAGGCCTCGTAGCCGCTGCCGCTATGCACCGCCGCGTGACCGCAACGGCCATCCGCCAGCACCTGCACGCGCAGCAGCACCCGCCCCTCCCAACCCGCGCGCTTGGCAATGGCGGGGTAAGAAGGCAGCGGATGATCGAGATAACGGGCAGCGAGGCGCGCGATCTCCGGTTCTTCGGGCGGCAGGGCCGGCTCCGGGGCCGCGGCGCGGCGTGCGATCGGCACAGGCTCCGACACCGCTGGGGTCCTGCGCGCGCGGATAGGTGCAAAAACGCGCCTGGGCGGGCCGCGGCTCTTCCGCTGCTTGCTGGCGGCGCGTAGGGTTCCCTTGCTCGTCGCCGGCACCGGAGAGGCAGCGGGCGTCTGTACCCCCGCGGGCGACGGCGTTGCCTCGAGCGGCGCCGGTCGGGTGGGCTCCGCCGGCTTTTTGGGCGCCGCCGGAACCAGGGCCACCTCGATGCGCACGAGCGGTTTCGGCGGGATGAATAAGGCTCGCTGGTCGAAGGCCCACGCGAACACGAGACCGTGGATCGCCAGGCTGACGAGGAAGACGGGGCACTCGCGCCCGGTAACCCCCGTCCCTTCCCGTATCGGCGTCGCGGTGAGGGCGAGGAGCGGCGGCGCCCCTTCGCTCGATGACCCCGCGGGCTTCGTCGCGAACAGTAAACACCGGGCCTCCACGCCCGCGGAGTATAAACGCAACGTCATGATCCCGAGCTGCGACAAAATGTCGCACCCCTATCCGGGGGTTTATCCTATTCAATATGGCCCGGATGGTAGGACGGTCGGCGAGGATAGCCGCCGTCCAATCGGATCGTCGCCTCGGGGCCCGGGCCAACGCTCCAGAAAAGGACCCCGCGGATGCGGGGGTAATGGTGGTGGAGGCAACAAGACGGCCGCATCACGCAACGGCACTTCAGGAAACGTCATGCAGTGACCGAAACGCCCGACTGGCAGCTAGCATAATGCGTTAAAAGCCCGTTGGGAATGCGACATTTTGTCGCGCGACAATTTGCCGCACGCCCGGTGATCCGAGTCGTAACCCGCTTTTTGCGCACCGGTGAGGGATCAGCCAGGTGTAGGTTGGGTTAGACGCGCACGACCACAATCTATGCAAGTTTTCGGTGAGGGTGATGCGCGTCGTAACCCAACGAACGGCGACCAGGTTCTAATCACCGTTGCATGTTGGGTTACGGCGCGCGGTTGGCTTGGCGGCAGTATTCCAGGTAGCCGCGGTGCGCGCCTAACCCAACCTGTCACGGGCTGCTCCCCCGTCGTGTTAAAGTCGACAGCGGTCAAAACTCCACCCGGATCGACCCCAGGAAGGTCCGCGGAACACCGAACTGGCCGAGGTTGCCGCTATTGCTACCCGTGAAATAAGTCTTGTCGAGCAAATTATCCACGTTGAGCTGGGCCGTGAGCTTCGTGGGGCCGACCTTCCAAGAGGAACTTCCCAGAAGATTCACCACGGCATAGCCGGGCAGTTGGAAGAACGGCTCAAACACTTGCCCCTCTCGCTGCCCCACCGCAACCACGCCTCCGCCCAGCTTGAGCCCCTTGAGGTCGCCGCCCAGGAATTCGTACGTGCTAAAGAGGCTCCCGGCATGGCGCGGTGCATTGTGGAAGCGATTGCCCTGTGTACCTATACCACCATCGGATCCTACGTCCTTGGTGACCTCGGCGAAGGGCAGGTAGCTGTAACCACCAATGATCCTCCAGCCCGGCAGGATCTCGCCCGCCACATCGAACTCCACCCCCCGGCTCTCCGCCTCGCCGATGGTTCGAGTCAGCAAGGGATTTACAGGGTCCGGAACCGCGACGTTCTGCTTCGTCAGGTCGAAATAGGCGAAGGTCGCGGAGAAGCGGCCGTCCCAGAGCTCCGTCTTCGCCCCCACCTCCCACTGCTGCGCGGTTTGAGGAGGTAAAGGGTTCCCTCGCGCGTCGGTGAAGTTGGGTGAGCCGAAGTTCTCGGTGTAGCTCCCGTACACAGAGAACCAAGGCAGCGGCCGCCACAGCAAGCCACCGCGAGGACTTATCCGGTCGTCATCAACCCCTGTTATACCGGTTAGGTTATCTATCTGTTCCGCACTGTCGTAGCGCAAGCCGGCCAGAACATGAACGTTATGAGGCAGCTCGATCTGGTCCTGTAGGTAGAGGCCGTACCAGTCTGTTGTACCATCGACCAAAAAGTTGTTGGCCGGATCGGGTACCGGAATACTGGGCAAATAGACTGGATCGAAGACATTGATTGCCAGGCCGGTACAGCAGACGCTATTAAGTAAAGGCCGCTTGGCATCCTCACGGTAATAGTCGCCGCCCATCAACAACGTGTGCTTGAGACTTAAGGTCTCGAACTTGCCTGTCACGTCCAGGACGTTGTAATAGGTGTCGATGTCTCTCGTGAAGACCTGAAATCCACGTTCGACAAAGCCGTTGTCCTGCACCGTGCCTGCGAAAAAGAAGTTTAACGTGTCACCGTTATCGATGAATGACGCGTTGAATCGGTGTCGCAGGGTCCAATGGTCATTGAAAGCATGCGCCCAGGTGAGTCCAACCAGGACGTCGTCCTGCTCGATGATCGACGATGGCTCGCTGAGGTTGCGCTCGCGCCGTAGCGGAGCGGGGCGATTCCCAAGGACCGGAATGCCCTGATCCGGAAACACCTTGCTGTGCAGGTAGTCCAGCTCAAGCTTCACCTGGGTCCGGTCACTGATGTTCCATTGGATCACCGGTGCGACGAAGACCCTCTCGTTCTCGACGAAATCGCGGAAGCTTTCCGTATCCTCGTAGGCCAGGTTGAATCGGTACAGCACCGTGTCGTCCTTCGTGATGGGGCCGGTGGCATCCACCGTGGTACGGTAAAAATCGAAGGATCCGAACTGCTGCTGCAGAGAGTAATAGGGCGCCGCAAGCGGCTGTTTGGTCACCAGGTTGATGATGCCGCCGGGTTCGGCGCGCCCGAATAGAATGCTGCCGGGCCCCTTGAGGACCTCGACGCGCTCCAAGTTGGCGGTGTCCCGCTTACTATTTCTAGCCGCATCGAACCGGAAACCGTCACGATACAACTCAGAATTTAGCGCGGGTGCCCCGAGCGCCGCGTAGAGCGCCTGGACCTCTTCCCACGCCCGCGCTTGCGCGGGACCCTCCGCCAGCCACTCGTCGAACCGGCGCCGCTCCTCCGCGGTGACGTCGTCCGCCCCGAGGCGCGCGAACCAGGCGCTGGCCTCCTCAAACAGGCGATCCTCGGTCTCGTGTCGCTGCCCCTCGGTCATGCGCGCCAGGGTGGGCCGGTACCGCGTTCATCGTCCTCATACCCCTGAGGACGACGGCGGTGAAGAAACCCCTGAGGGTTAATCGCGAAATCCGGCCGCGTGCACGTGCCGGCGGCAGTGGATGAGCGCTTGGCGGATATGGTACTCGACGGTGCGCGGTGAGATGCCGAGCCGGGTGGCGATGTCGCGATAAGACCAGTCCCCGGCCCGGTAGAGCAGAAATACCTCGCGGGCTCGGGACGGGAGCGACTCGATGGCTCCTTCGAGGATGCGCGTCTCTTGCTCCCCTTCCAGATCGGATTCCGGCGAGGGTTTGGGGTCGGGCAGCGCGGGGTCGAGCGGCACATGCTCCCGCGACCGCTGCCGTGCCCGGCGGCGAAAATGGTCACGGGAGAGATTGGCCGCGATGGTGAAGAGGAAGGCCGCGGGATCGGCGATGCGGTCCCGATCGGGCCGCCGCAGGAAGCGGACATAGGCCTCTTGTGCGAGATCGGCGGCGATGTCGGGGCAGCCGACGTGCCGCCCCAGGAAATGCTGGAGCGCCGCGTGATGTGCATCGAAGAGATCGGCGAGGTCCGGTTCGGAGAGCAGGCGAGCCGGCTCCTGTGTCACGGCATGCCCCTCGGCCGGCCCGGCCCGGCGCGTCCCGCGATCGGCGATCCGCCGGGCAAGCGGCTTATCGTCGCGAGGAAAGGGTCGAGCGTCGCGCATGGGTGGGTAGGAGAACGCGTATTGAACGCCTGTCCCGGATGTGGGAAATGATAAACGGAGTAAACCGATCCGCGGGATGCGGCAAATTGCCGCAGGGGGGCCGCCCGCGTATCGATCTCGGCTGCGTGTGGCGGGGCGGGCGTGGTGAGGTGCGCGCCGAACGGCGCGAGCAGGTGTCGGACCTCGACTATCTGATGTTGGCGGATCCCTATTACACCTACAACGACCCGTTGCGCTATGAGAAGGCGATGCTCAGGCGCTGGTTCGAGGCACGCTTCGGCGGCGGAAGCTGCGGCACGGTCAGGGCCGACACGCGCTGACCCCCTCTACTGTAAATCTCCCCCTTCGCAAGGGGGAGACAAACTCCCTTCCCCCTTACGAAGGGGGAAGGGTCGGGGTAGGGGGTTAACCGGATCTGTTCAGGTTATTCTTGCTGGACTTCTAACGCTGTACGGCGGCCACGTTCCGCTCGCGATCGATCAGCTCCAGCCAGCGCTGCGCCCGGGCGTGCACGCGGCCGTTCTGGGCCGCCTGCCGAAAGACCGTGATCGCGCGCGCCTTTTCGCCACCGTGGTAGAGGCTCATCCCGAGCAGCAACTGCGCCTCCCCTGGCTCCTTCAGCCCGCCTTTACTCAAGGCCTGGTCCAGGCTCGCGGCCGCCTCCCGCCAGCGCTCCAGACCGACCTGCATCTGAGCGATGACGAGGTCCAGGTGACCGCTCTTCGAGAGGCCCGCGGCCTGCCGGAGGGCGGCGATGGCACGCTTCGGCTCTCGCGCCATGATCCAACCATTGCCTAGCAATTCGAGATTTTTCACGCTCCGAGCCACGCGCCCCCGCGCCACCTCCTTCTCCAGCAAACGTGCGGCGCTAAAGGGGACTCCCTGACGCAGATAAAGCTGGGCCATGCGGATCAGATCGTTCTCCTCGATCGCACCCTCGTGGTACGCGCAGCGGAGCACCCCCAGGGCCTCGCCCTCACGCTTCAGATTGAGATAAACATCGGTCAAGTAGCGCCAGTAGCTCGGTTTGTCGGGATACTTTCCGACCAGCCGCTGCAAGATCGGCACGGCCTCCTGGTAACGTTTACGTTCGAATAAGAGCGACAGAAGGAACTGATACCAGTCCTCCGGTGGCTTCTCGATCCGGGAGATCGCCTTTTGAACGTGTGTGATGGCCAAATCGCCCTGCTTCAGGTGATGATGCACGATGGCCGCGAGGAAGTGCGCGTCCGCGCTCGGGTTGTTTTCCTCTTTCAGCCACCGCATCAGAGCCGTGTGGGCTTTCTTGTAGTCCTCCATCTGTACGTAGATCTGCGCCAGGTTGTAGCGCAGGGCATGAGCCACATCGCGCGGTAGGGCTTGCTTCGCGAGGGCGGCCTCCATGGCCCGGCTGGCGTCGGCGTAGCGATGCTGTCCCAGATAGGCAAAGGCCAGGGATTGCTGCGTGAGCGCGCTCTCGTAGTCATCGTCTTTGACTTCTTCGAGCGTCTCCTTCAGAAGCGTCGCAGCCTCACCGTGACGGCCTTCGTCCATGAGCGTCTTGGCCTTGGTCAGCCGTTCGTAGATCGCGGGCGATACGGTGCGCTTGTCTTCTTGCTCCTCGCTCGC
>JBQTJM010000007.1:0-14387 GCA_052387115.1 Gammaproteobacteria bacterium
GGCACGGGGAGCGCGTGGTGATCGAGGGCCTACCACACCCCTGATCGAGGGTCCGCCATAGTCGTCCCGCCTTACGCCCCCTGTGGCAACGCCGCGACCTTGGCCCTGCGGCCCCCAATCTTGCGGGGGACCGCGAGGGTCTGCGGCAGCATGGTCATGCGGTCCCTCGCGCCCTTGCCCTGCCGGACCACGATCTCGCTTCGCGCGAAATCGACATCCTTCACCCGCAGGCCGCACACACTCCATGATCCTCATGCCGGTCCCGTAGAGGAGCCGGATCATCAACCCACCGTGCCGCTCAGATGCGCCAGGATCGATTCGACCTCCGCGCGTGTCAGCACGACCGGCAGACGCGCCGGCCGCTTCGCCGACTCGATGCCTTCAAGCCACGGCAGAGGCTCCCCGAGAACCTCCTTGTAGAGGAACAGGACCGCGCTCTTGGCCTGGTTCTGCGTCGAGGCCGACACCCCCTTCGCGACCGCGAGATGCGTCAGGAATGACTCGACCTCCGCCGCCCCCATGTCACGCGGGTGTCGCTTGTTCTGATGCAACACAAAGCGCCGGATCCAGTCCACATACGCCTGCTCTGTCCTTATGCTATAGTGCTTCCGGCGGATCCGGTTCCCGGACCTGGCCCAGCAAACGGGGGTGCCCGTCACCCATATCGACCTCCGAAGGTGTGCTTGCTTCTTGGCGTTAGGGGGTGCTATACTTTGCCCAAGTGCTTGATCCTTTGGTATTGGCCTCTCATGTACTGAGCCAATATACAGTCTTGTGACGCAGAAGAAAAGCACCTTACCCATCGCGACCTCCGAAGGTGTACTTGCCTCTTGGCTTTAGGGGGTACTATAATTTACCCAAGTGCTTGATCCTTGGATCGAGGCTTTTGTATGCTTACCCAGCATACAGCCCTTTGACGCAAAACAAGAGCACCTTTTAGGGGGTCTTTCTCACCAGCGGGTCGCAAGGGCCAACGGTATTGCTCTTCGGTGCGCTCGTGGCGGTCGCATGCATTACCATCATCGCCTTCTACATCCACAAACGGATTCAGAAGGACATTGACGCCTTAGAGGACTTGTAGCCGTGGATATCGTTATCACGCTCGCTCTGCTCGGAGTCGTTGGCGCTTTTGCTTACATGGCTCTCGATGCTGTGCGGCATTCAAAGTAAAGCTGGTTTTGCCTAACCGGTCGCTGCAGCCGACCGCCGGGGAACGTGTTCGCTTCGCCCCTGCATCCGTTGCCGGCGGCGGCCGAGCTTCAGCGTTAGAGCGCGGGCAAAGCATCGCAACGGTTTCCCATCGAGCCGATGATCACGCAAGCGCTTCCGACCGTCGTCCCCTTAGATAAACGCCGTGACGCCGGAAACCGCTTCGTCCTTTCCGGCTCGCCGAGTGGCAATCCCGACCGCCATCGGCTATCGTTCAGCACTGGGCCTTCGGTCCGCTGCGCCGATGGTGTCCCTCGGGCCGGTCTACCCTGCGGCTTCGGCAAGCGTCGGTGGTATCGGAGGGGCCCACGCCCCAACCATGCGCTGCAGCCGACGCCGTGGAACGCTCTCGCTTTTCCAAGCCTTCTTGCCCGGCGCGGCTAAGCTTTTCGTTGGGGTGCGGGCAAAGCATTCCAACCGTTTCCAATCGAGCCGATGACCACAAAGGCCTCCCGGCCTTCGTCCCTTTCAATAAGCGCCGTGGCTTCGGAAGCGCTCTACCTACCTGGCTCGCCGAGTGGCAATCCCAAGCGCCATCGGCTATCGTTCAGTACATGGGCTTCGGTCCCCTGCGCCGTTGGTTTCTCCTTGGCCGGTCGGGCACGTGACTTCGCCAAGCCTCGGCGGCATCGGAGAGGCCCACGCTCTATAAGGCGCTGCAGCCGACGCCGTGAAACGCCCTCGCCTTTCCAAGCCCTCTAGTCCGGCGCGGATGATCTTGTTTCGTTAGCCGGACAACACGATGCCGGTCTTCACGATGCTCAACGCAGTTCAAGCTCTAGGTCGTCTTCGCGAAGGGAACCGACGCTTCGTTTCAAACCAGGCGGCGGGGCCTGTTCTCTCGAACCCGACGCGTCGTGCCGAGCTCGTCGCCGGTCAGGAACCGTTCGCCATCATCCTTGGCTGCTCGGACTCACGCGTCCCTGCAGAACTAGTCTTCGACCAGGGTTTTGGCGACCTGTTCGTCATCCGAGTCGCTGGTAATATCGTCGCCCCTTCCCAGGTTGGCAGTGTCGAATTTGGGGCGTCACGTTTCGGTACCCGACTCGTGGTCGTGATGGGCCACTCACAGTGCGGCGCCGTCGTCGCGACGCTGGATGAACTGCAGGGGCGGACGACGAATCAGTCCCGGAACCTGCGCGCTATTGTGGACCGCGTACGACCATCCTTGGAGACGTTGCTCGCGTCCCGACGGGTAGATGATCCGGATGCACTCCTACACGACGCGGTTCGCGCTAATGTTCGCGCATCGACAAATCACCTGCGGCACGGCTCAGAGCTGTTGGAGCAGCTCATCCAAGGAGAAGGGCTTGTAGTCGTTGGAGCAGAGTATTCGTTAGAGACCGGGATCGTGGACTTTTTCGAAGGGATTCCCAATCCCGGCTAACCCGCCGCTGGACCCGACCGCCGAGAAACGCGGCGGCTCAGCGGCAAGTCGTTGGCCATTAGAAGTCAGCAACAACACAGATGGAGGAAAACGGTATGCGAATTCTACTGAACGTAAAGATTCCACATCAGCAGTTCAACGCAGCAGTCAAAGACGGCACGGCCGGGGAGAAGTTGGGCCAAATTCTGGAGGCGATCAAGCCTGAGGCAGTCTATTTTACGGAGCAGAACGGACACCGCGGGGCTGTGCTCATCGTTGACTTACCGGACCCCTCGCGGATTCCGGCGCTGGCTGAGCCTTGGTTCTTAACTTTTAACGCGGATGTAGAGTTTAGAGTTGTCATGACCCCGGAGGATCTAAAGCGAGCGGGTCTCGATGAGCTTGGTAAGAAGTGGTCGTAGTGTTTTGGAGTAACTGACTATGCCCAACAACGCCATCCAACGCGGACAGTAAAAAGCGGCGCGCCTTCGTTGCCCCGCTTTTTGCTGCGGGTTATGGCGATCGTTGGGCGTCAGCAGTCCGTCAAGGAGAACGCCATGAACAGAAAAGGTCCCGTCAAACGGTCCGACGAGGGCGTGCGGCGCGCGACCGGCCGAGATCGGGGCGAGTGGTTCACCGTGCTCGACACTTGGGGTGCTCCCGGTCGTCCCTATCGTGAGATCGCCGAGTGGCTCACTGGGGAGCGTGGCATCAGCGACTGGTGGGCCCAGAAGCTCATTGTCGAGTATCAGCAGGCGCGTGGGTTGCGTGCCCCCGGTGCCCGCCCTGACGGCACGTTCACGGCGACCGCTAGCAAGTCCATGGCCGTGTCAGGCGAGCGCGTCTTCGACGCCTTCGTTGATGCCGAGCTGCGCGAGCGCTGGCTGTCGGGTGCATCAATGCACCTGCGCACGTCGAAGCCCGGGCGATCGGCGCGATTCGACTGGGAGGACGGTCTGACACGAGTTAACGTCAACATTGCCGCCGGCGAAGGTAAGAGTCAGGCGGCGGTGGAGCACGAGCGTTTGCCCGATGCCGAAACGGCGGAGAGGACGAAGGCGTTCTGGCGGGACCGTCTGACGGCACTTAAGACGATGATCGAAGGCTGAGTGTCGAATACAGTGACGCAAGCACCTGCACCTAAAGGAGGGCCTGATGATCGAAATGAACTATTTGGCGATCATTGTGGCAGCCGTAGCGGCATTCCTCGCGGCGGGCGGGTACTACGCCGCCCTCGGCAAGCAGCTTGAGAAGTTCAGCAGTGCGCAGGCCGACATGTCGCCCTGGCTGCTGGCCGTCGAGGTCGCCAAGCATCTCGTTGTCGCCGCCGTCGTCGCCGGACTTGCCGCAGGCATCGGAATCACGGCATGGCCGACCGCTGTGCTCCTCGGACTCGCGCTGTGGGTCGGGTTCCCCGTCGTACTGCTGCTGGGTTCCGTGGTCCACGAGAAGGTACCGTGGCGGTTGGCCGCGCTGCATGCCGGCGACTGGCTGGGGAAGTTGCTGCTCATCGCCGTCATTGTCGGCGTCTGGAAATGAACGACGAGACCCGGCCCAGCGGTGCCCTCCCAACTTGTCGGACACGTAGTACCCACGGTCTCGAGAATCGGATCGCCTGGCTGTCATGGGATCTTCGTTGGGTAACGGCCGGCGAAACCGTTGCTCGGATCGCACAAGCTGTTCCCGAACCACAGGAGCTTTGCCTTGAGCTCGCGCAAACCATTGCCTTGGCTGGCACCGACCAGCTGCCGCCGGTTCACATGGAGAGTGTTCGATTCGTTCCCCGCTATGCTCTCACCGCCGCTTATGATCGCGCAGCTGCTCCCATCAAACGCCGATAGAGAGCGGCCATGGCCAGACCCTGCGGGTTGGCGAGGTGGAGGCTGGACCCGACCAGAACACCAAGGCCCCGTCAGGAGAGTCGCTGCGAGTCATCAGCGCTTCACCGGGAACCCATCGCCGCTTGTCTCTGGAGGTCCTTGGTGGGATACTTCAGGCACCTTGGCCCAACCAGACGCTGCAGCCGATGCCGTGGCTCGCCGTCGCTTGTCCAAACCCTCTTGGCCGGCGCGGCTGATCTTGTTTCGTTAGCCAAGAAACAAAGAATACGGTATCTTCGCAATCAAATGAAAAGGTGCCATGATGACAACCGTCGAGACAATTGAGCTCGCCATCGAGCAGCTTCCCCCCAACGAACTCGCGAAGTTGCGACGCTGGTTCTTGGAATTTGATGCTGCTGCTTGGGATGCTCAGATTGAGGCAGATGCTGCTGCCGGACAATTTGATGCATTAGCTGAAGCGGCTTTAGTTGAATATCATAGCGGTAAGGCACGCGAGATTTGAGGGGGGACAGACCACGGAGACATCGTTGGCAGGCAAGGTTGCATTGGTCGCCGGAGCGACCCGAGGAGCGGGACGAGGGATAGCTGTGCAATTAGATCTACGGCTTCACCGATCTCGACGGCAGCCAACCCGATGCCTGGCGGTACGTCACCGAAGTTCAGGACGCAGGCAAACCCGCCGACGTAACCGGCTACAGGTAACGTAGCCAGCCCAACAAAGGCATGCAGGCGGCGGCGTACAGCGTCCGCTCTTTCGTCGGACATGGCCCCTGAGCGCGGCCGTGCCGGCTATGGGTTCGTCGCCCCGGCACTTTTCGTCATCCTGGTGTTCTTCTTCATTCCGCTCACAGGGGCCTTGCTGCTCGGCTTCACCGACTTCGATATCTACGCCCTCGGGGACCTCGCTAATTTACGCTTCATCGGGATTGACAACTATACCCGGCTCGCACGCGACCCGCTGTTCTGGAAGGCACTCGGAAACACGATCGTGTTCGTGGTGAGTGCGGGGCCGCTCACCGTCCTTCCAGCCCTGGGTCTGGCGCTCTTGCTCCATGCACGACTCACGCGATTCAAGGGTTTCTTCCGCACCGCACTATTCTTGCCGGTCGTGACCACACTGGTCGCCGTGGCGGTGGTGTGGCGTTATCTCTATCACCCGCAGTACGGGCCCATGGCCGCTGTGCTCGGCGTATTCGGGGTCGAACCTATCGACTGGCTGGGCGATCCCCATTGGGCATTGCCGGCCATCATCCTCATGGCGGTATGGAAGAACTTCGGTTACAGCATGGTGGTGTTCCTCGCCGGTCTGCACGCCATACCGGGACAGCTCTACGAGGCGGCGCGCATCGACGGGGCCAACGCCTGGCAGCAGTTTCGGCACGTCACCCTGCCCTTACTCGCGCCGACCACACTGTTCGTCACGGTTCTGACCTTGGTAGGCTATTTGCAACTGTTCGCCGAGCCCTACGTCATGACGCAGGGGGGGCCATCGCAGAGCACCTTGAGTGTCGTCTTGCTCATGTATGAAGAAGGTTTCCGGTGGTGGAACATGGGCTACGCGGCGGCCGTGGCCTTCCTGCTGTTCGGCGTCATCGTGGCCGCGGGGGTTGTGTTGCGCCGCGTGCAGAAAAGGTGGGTCCCCTGAGCGCCCCTCCAAAAACGCTTGGAACCCTGGGGATCCATCTGCTCCTCGTCGCTGCCGTCTGCCTCACGCTATTTCCACTCGCGTGGATGGTCATGGCCTCCGTGATGCCGGCCGGCGAGGCCAGCGCCTATCCCATGCGCTGGCTGCCGAGCGCGCTGAGCCTGGAACATTACAGGGCACTGTTTTCACGCCTCGAGGTCGTGCGCTATATCGCGAACAGTGCGCTCATCGCCGGCGCGGTGACGTTGATCTCCCTCGTGGTGAACTCGATGGCCGGCTATGCCTTCGCGAAGCTATCTTTTCCCGGACGCGAGCGCGTATTCCGGGGCTTGGTGGCGACCTTGGTGGTGCCGGGCCAGGTAACGATGCTGCCACTCTTCATGCTGTTAAAATATCTCGGGCTAATCAATAGCTTCTGGGGCGTGATCGTCCCCGGCATGGCGAGCGTGTTCGGGATCTTCCTGTTTCGCCAGTATGCCCTGTCGATCCCCGATAGCCTGCTGGATGCGGCGCGCATCGACGGGGCCGGGGAATGGCGCATCTACCGCTCCATCGTGCTGCCGCTCTGCAAGCCGATCCTATTGACGCTCGCGGTGTTCACTTTCATGGGGACTTGGAACGATTTCATGTGGCCGCTGGTGGTCTTGACCGACAGCCGGCTGCACACCCTCCCGGTGGCGCTCGCCAACCTCTCGGGCGAGCATGTGCAGGACACCGAGCTGATGATGGCCGGTGCGCTCCTGACGGTGCTGCCGGTCATCGTGCTGTACGCGTTGCTGCAGCGCTACTACATCGAGGGGATCATGGTAGGCAGTATCAAGGGTTGAGAGGGTACGAGATGGCATCGACCGTTGTTTGGGAGACGCTCTGCAGGGACGCGCGCCTGCGGCGGGCGAGGTCGGCTAAGGCCATGATTATCATGTATGCCGCCCTGGCCCTGACCAGCCGGCACGCGTCTGGCGCCGTGATCGATGACTTCGAGACGGCGGGCCTTTGGAAAGCGAAGCCCGCCGAAGGGGTCGAGTTGGACATCGCCCACGATCAGGGACGCACGGGGATGGCCATGCGGCTCGATTTCGATTTCCACGGCGGCGGGGGTTTCGTGATCGCCCGGCGCGATGTGGCGCTCAAGCTCCCGGCGAACTACGAGTTCACCTTCCAGATCCGCGGGGAGGCGCCGGTCAACGACATCGAGTTCAAGCTCATCGATCGCTCGGGCCAGAGCGTGTGGTGGCGCAAGGAAAGAGAAGTGACCTTCCCCGCCGAGTGGCAGAATAGGTCGATCAAGAAGCGCCATATCGAGTTCGCCTGGGGACCGGCCGGCGGCGGCGAGGTGCGGGAGCTGTCGGCGATCGAGATCGCGATCACGGCAGGCAGCGGGGGGAAGGGCTCGCTGTGGATCGATGACCTCACCCTGGAGGAACGCAAGCCACAGGGACCGGAGCAGCCGGCGCCGCTGGTGCGCGCTTCCACCACGGCACCCGGCTACGAAGCCGAATGGGTGCTGGATAACCATCAGGGGACGAGCTGGCGCAGTGGTGCCGTCGCCGAGGACCAGTGGCTCCTCTGCGACTTCGGAGACCTGCGGGAGTACGGTGGGCTGGTGGTCGACTGGGAAGCCGAGGACTATGCGGTGGCCTACGAGGTCCAGGCGTCCGATGATGGAGAACACTGGCGGGGGGTCTACCACGTCGAAGACGGCAACGGCGGGCGCGATTTCGTTTCGCTCCCGGACGCGGAGTCCCGTTACCTGCGGCTGTGGCTCACCAAGAGCAGCCGCGACCAGGGCTACGGGATCAAGGACATCGCCATCAAACCGTACGAATTCTCGCTATCGCCCAACCACTTCTTCGCCGCGATCGCGGCCGAGGGGGCCAAGGGCCAGTACCCGAAATACCTGAGCGGTCAGCAGTCCTACTGGACCGTCGCGGGGGTGCGGGCGGACGAGAAGGAGGCCCTCATCAACGAAGAAGGTCTGGTCGAGGTGGACCGCAAGGGCTTTTCGATCGAGCCGTTCCTCTACGAGGGCGGACAGCTCGTCACCTGGAACGACGTACAGTCGGAGCAGGCGCTGGCAGACCGTTATCTGCCGATCCCCTCGGTGACCTGGGCCTATGCGGGCTTGAAGCTCGAGGTCACGGCGCTCGCGGCCGGGAAGGCCGGCGAGTCCAGCCTCTACCTCCGCTACGCCCTGCGGAACGACTCGGCGCTCGAACGCCACGGTAGCCTGTTCCTGGCGTTACGCCCCTTCCAGGTGCTTCCGCCGTGGCAATCCCTCAATCTTTTGGGGGGGGTGAGCCACATCCGGGACCTCGCCTACGACGGTAACACCGTGTCGATTGACGACCGCAAGCGGGTCTATCCCCTGGTGAAACCGGAACGTTTCGGGGCCGCGAGCTTCGCGCAGGGCTCCATTACTGATTATTTGAGGACCGGCCACTTGCCGGACAAGACCGCCGTGAGCGACGCGCTCGGTTACGCCTCGGGGGCCCTGGAGTATCGATTCGATCTCCCGCCCGGGGCCGAACACGAGGTGTTCCTGGCCGTACCGTTTCACCAGGCATCAAAGCCGCCCCCGGTGAATCTGCCCGCCGGCGACGCCCGGGCCCTGTGGGACGAGACTTATTCGGCGGTACGCAAGGACTGGGAGAACGTCTTGAACCGGGTCGAGCTGCGGCTTCCGCAAGGCGCACGGAAGATCACCGACAGCCTGCGTTCTACGCTCGCGTATATCTTGATCAATCAGGATGGTCCGCGTCTCCAGCCCGGGTCCCGTACCTACGAGCGCTCCTGGATCCGCGACGGGTCGCTCACCTCGGCTGCGCTGCTCGGCATGGGCCACACCGACGAGGCGCGCGATTTCATCCGCTGGTATGCACAGTACCAGTATGGCGATGGAAAGGTCCCGTGCTGTGTCGATGGGCGCGGCGCCGATCCGATCCCCGAAAACGACAGCAACGGCCAGTGGATCTATCTGATCATGGAGCACTACCGTTACACGCGCGATGTCGGTTTCCTCATCGAGATGTGGCCGCAGGTGGTGAAGGCCGTCGATTACATCGAGTACCTGCGCAGCCAGCGCATCACCGAGGACTTCAAGAGCGCGGACAAGCGCGTCTACTATGGACTGGTCCCGGAGTCCATCAGCCACGAGGGCTACTCCGCGCGGGCCGTGCATTCCTATTGGGACAATTTCTTCGTCCTGCGCGGCCTCAAGGACGCGGCGAGCCTCGCGGCTATCCTGGGCGAGGATGCCTACGCAGAGACCGTGACGGCCTCCCGCGATGCCTTCGAAGACCACCTTTACGCCTCACTCGACGGCAGCATCTCGATGCACCGGATCGATTACATCCCCGGTGCGGTCGAGCTCGGGGACTTCGATGTCACGGCGACCTCCATCGGCGTCGATCCCCTGGGCGATCTGGGCCGGTTACCGCAACCGGCACTCGCGCGCACCTTCGATCGCTACTTTGACCTTTTCGACCAGAGGAGGCGCGGGGAGGGCGTCTTTGAGAACTACACCCCGTATGAATGGCGCATCCTGGGGGCGCTCCTGCACATGGGCCAGAAGGAGCGCGGTCACGAGCTTTTGCAGTTCTTCCTGGAGGATCAGCGCCCGGCGGCCTGGAACCATTGGGCCGAGATCGTGTGGCGCGACCGCGATGCCCCGCGCTTCATCGGCGATATGCCGCACACCTGGGTGGGGGCGGAGTACATCCGCGCGGTGCGCAGTATGTTCGTCTTCGAGCGTGAGTCCGATCAGGCCCTGGTGATCGGCGCAGGCCTGATCGGCGATTGGGTGAAAAACGAGGAGGGGGTGGCGGTCCGCAGGCTCCCCACCTATTACGGGACGCTCAATTACAGCGCCCGAGCGCTGGGCGAAAATGGGCTCGCGATCCGTATGTCGGGGGATGTGGTCGTTCCCCCCGGCAAGATCGTGATCCGGTCCCCCATTCCCACGCCCATCAAGGGTGTCACCGTCAACGGCAAGGCCATCGAGACCTTTGCGGGAGACGAGGCGGTGATCGGCGAGTTCCCTGCGTACGTGGTGCTGCATTATTGAGCCGCGGGTCCTTGCACCGCCTTTCAAACGGGCGTTACACGGCGGCCCTCGACAAAGCCGGCAGCGGTTATTCCGCGCTCGGCGAGATCGCGTTGACGCGCTGGTGCGCCGACCCGATCGAGGACCGCGAGGGGTTCTTCGTCTACCTGCGCGATCGAGATTCCGGCGGGTATTGGTCGGCGGGATTTCAGCCGGCGGGGCGAAGGCCGGAGCGCTACGCGGTGACTCGCGGCGCGGGCTCATTCGAGATCGAACGCATCGACCAGGGGATCGAGACGAGCTTTGCGGTCCGGGTCGCACCGAACGAGGACTTGGAGCTGCGCCGCTGCACGGTCCAGAACGATGCTCCGGTCCCTCGGCGCATCGAGGTCACGAGCTATGCCGAGGTGGTGCTCGCGCCGCAGTCTGTGGATGCCGCACACCCGGCCTTCTCCAAGCTCTTCGTGGAAACCGAAGAGGTGCCCGGGCAGCGGGCCCTGGTGGCGAGGCGGCGTCCCCGCAGCGCTGGCGAGGAACCCCTGTGGCTCGTCCATTGGCTCGCGCTCGAGGACCTCGAAACAGGGGCGGACCTCGAAACAGGCGCCGTCGAGCACGAGACCGATCGCATGCGCTTCATCGGTCGCGGTCGGAGCGTAGCCCGCCCGCGCGCCCTCACGGAGCGCACACTGCTCTCGGGGACGGCCGGCGCGGTGCTCGATGCCATCGTGAGCCTGCGTATCATGCTAGACCTCCCGCCCGGGACACAGCAGACCGTGTGCTTCGGTCTGGGCGCTGCCCCGACGCGCGAGACCGCGCTCGAATGGGCGGCTCGCTATGGCAGGTTGCGGTCGATCGATCCGCTCTTCGAGCCCGCCACAGAGCCCTCCTGCGCGCGCTCGATCGCCCATTTTTCTCTGCCGGCCGCGCCCGATCGGTACCGACCGGCCGGTGACACGACGCCTCCACCCGGTGGGTCTCCCATTTCACAGGAGGAACTGCTCTTCGACAACGGTTACGGGGGTTTCACCCCGGATGGCCGGGAGTATGTCATCCGCGTCACGCCTTCGCAGAGACCGCCGCTGCCCTGGGTCCATATCATCGCCAACGAGCGCTTCGGGTTCCTGGTCTCCGAGTCGGGAGCCGGCTTCACGTGGGCCGGCAACAGCCGCGAGAACCGCCTGACGCCCTGGTACAACGATCCGGTCTGCGATCCCTGCGGCGAGGCGTTTTATATCCGGGATGAGGAACGAGGCATCTTCTGGTCACCCCTGCCCGCTCCCGCGGGAGGGGATGCGCCCTATCGGGTGCGCTATGGATTCGGCTACTGCCGGGTGCTGCACAGCCGCGAGGGGCTCTCCCAGGAGGTCTTGCAGCTGGTCCCGCGCCGCGATGCGATCAAACTGACCCGTGTCCTTTTGCGCAACACCGGTAGCACGCGCCGGCGCCTGTCGCTCTATGCCTATGCGCGTCTGGTCCTGGGTGGGCTGCCGCGGGATACGGCCGAATTCATCGCCACCTACCACGACGCGAAAGCGGGCATCTCGTTCGCCGTGAACCCGAAGAACCGACAAGACTTCGCCGAGCGCTTGGCCTTCGCCGCGGTCGCGGCGCCCCAGGGCGCGCCGCGCTATTTTACCGCCGACCGGCAGTCTTTCATCGGACCCTACGGGAGCCCGGCCGGCCCACAGGCGCTCTGTCGTTCCGAGACACTCGACGGGCGTGCGGGGCCCGACCCCTGCTTTGCCTGGCAGATCGTTGTCGCGCTCGAACCGGGCGAGGAGGTGAGCTGCGTGTTTCTCCTCGGAGAAGCGGGCGGCGAGGACGAGGCGCGGTCGCTCGTGGCCCGTTATCGAGACGAAGGGGCCCTCGACCGATCCCTCGAAGAGGTGAGCGCGTACTGGCGGGATATCCACGATGGCCTCACGGTGCAAACGCCTTCTCCGGCGCTGGACATCCTGCAGAACGGCTGGCTCGTCTATCAGAATCTCACCGGCCGGTTGTGGGCGCGCTCGGCCTTCTACCAGTCAGGCGGGGCGTTCGGGTTTCGCGACCAACTCCAGGACGCCGCGGCGCTGGTTTATCTTCTGCCGGAACTCACCCGCACCCAGGTACTCCTGCATGCCGCCCATCAGTTTTCCGAGGGCGATGTCCTGCATTGGTGGCACCCTCCCGCAGGCCGCGGGATCCGCACGCGTTTTTCCGACGATCTCCTGTGGCTACCCTATCTCACGGCGTTCTATGTAGAAACCACCGGGGATCGCGCGGTGCTCGACGAGCCCGTGCGGTTCCTCGCCGCAACCGCGCTCGATCCCGGAGAGGACGAGGTGCTTCTCCTGCCCGAGGATCACGGCGAGAAGGCGAGCCTCTACGAGCATTGCTGTCGGGCGCTGGAGCGCAGTCTGACGCGCGGTGTGCACGGGCTGCCGCTCATGGGGAGCGGCGACTGGAACGACGGCATGAACCGTGTGGGCCGCGGCGGGCAGGGCGAGAGCGTGTGGCTCGGGTTCTTCCTCTACCGGGCGCTCCAGGATTTCATCCCCTATTGCGCCGAGCGCGGCGACGGCGAGCGCCTTGCGCGTTATCGGGACTACGCAACAGGGCTGGTGCAGGCGCTCGAAGACGGCGGCTGGGACGGGGCTTGGTATCGTCGGGCCTATTATGATGACGGCACCGCGCTCGGCTCGGCGGAGAGCGACGAATGCCGCATCGATGCCCTGGCCCAGGCCTGGGCCGCGATCTCCGGCGCGGCATCGTCCGAGCGGCGAGCGCAGGCCTTGGACGCCGTCGAGCGCTATCTCGTGTCGGAGCCCGACGGGCTCATTCGTCTCCTCACGCCACCTTTCGATAAGACGACACACGACCCAGGCTATATCAAGGGCTATGTCCCCGGTGTGCGGGAAAACGGCGGCCAGTACACGCATGCGGCGCTGTGGGTGATCAAGGCCCTGGCCGAATCCGGTCGATCCGAACGCGCCACGCGACTGCTCGAGATGCTGAACCCCATCCACCACGCGCGCACGCCGGCCGAGGTCGCGGTGTACCAGGTCGAGCCCTATGTGGTCGCGGCGGATGTCTACGGCACGGACCCTCATGTAGGCCGCGGCGGGTGGACCTGGTATACGGGCTCGGCGGGCTGGTTTTACCGCGTGGCGCTCGAATCGATCCTGGGCTTTTCCGTGGCGGACGGTGGGACCTTGGTGCTCGAGCCGCGCATCCCCGCGAGCTGGCCCGGATTCACCTTGCGCTACCGTCTCCCCGACCGCGTCACCTGCTACCATATCACGGTAGTGAATGAAGCCGGCGCACAGGGGATCGTGGCGACCGCGACACTCGATGGCGCGGCGCTGATCCCCGAGCCGGGAAGACTGCGCGTTCCCCTGGTGAGCGACGGGGTTCGGCACGAGCTGCGCGTCAGCCTGCGCTGATCGAGAGGATGCACGGTCGGGGAGATAGGAAAACAGGACAGTTAGAGGACATGGCCAGCAAGGTCTACTACAACAGTGCATGCCCTGTTTGCAATGCGGGCATCCAGGATCAGCGCCAGCGCATGGAGGCATGTGGCATTGAGGACATCGAGTGGGTCGATGTGCACACCAATCCCGAGGCGGTGTCGGAGGTCGGTGCTTCGTTAGAGCAAGTTCGGGAGCGGTTGCACGTCCAAGACTCGGAGGGCCAGATCAACGTTGGAGCGGACGCATTCACGTGCTTGTGGTCACAAACGCGCGGCCAGCGTTGGCTTGCGAAACTGTTGCGGTTACCCGTGCTCAAGCAACTTACGCACTCGGCGTACAACCTCTTTGCCCGACTCCTTTACCGCTGGAACCGCACCAAGGGGCGCTGGTAATGGATTTCTCACGACTGGCCGTGGAGGCCGCCGAGGCGCCGGTCTGGCGGCACTCCACCAGCGCGAAACGTAAAGCCCTACTCAACAACTACACAACGGTTCCAAAGAGAGCGCCAACGAGCAGCGCGGCCAAAAGCGGAGGCAACCCCTTCATCCGCATACCTATCTTCATGGCAGGTGCGTTCCAGTGAGTGTGGTACGAACCCGTGCCAAGCACCATGGCAAAACCGCCGTGAGGGCACCAAATTCCACCAAGCGGACCCACGGGGCTGGTTATATGCACCGAGCCCGGGGGTGGCGAGGTTAAGCCCCGACCGCTTTGGTGCCTCTGGCTTGGGAGCTTCGGCGGGTTTTTGAGTCAGGGTACTCGCCTCAGGAAGGTTTTGACTTCCGGTGATCAAGCGGGTACCGCTACGGAAGGTGAGATAGGCCCAGAACCA
>JBQTJM010000008.1:0-7126 GCA_052387115.1 Gammaproteobacteria bacterium
TCGAGTGGAAATTCACACGCCGCGACTTGGCAGCGATGCTCGCCAAGATCCAACCGTCTGACATCTATCAGAAGGCGGCATGAGTCCAATGGATACGTGACTATACTTACGAAATGGAGTACTTAGCGAGGCTGTTTGTGAATGTGTCGGCGATCCGGAGTCCATCAGCCCACCCGGAACACCGCCATCACTTCGTTGCCCGCCAGTCGGGTCGCAGGCGATGAGCCCAGAAGTACCGCTGAGGTGGTCATCGTTCCTTCGCCGGGTGGACCTATCGCTTGGTGATCTTTGGACCGACGTACACTACATGCAGGCAGCGGCTCGTCTGGGCCTACGGGCCAAGTGAAGTGGATGCGCAGCTGGGGGGTCTTCACCTTGCCGTGCCAGGTGCAGAACAAGGACTGGCCATCCAACGTTGGGTGCCGGAAAGTGAGCTCCTTTCGGAAGTCGCGCTTCTCGGCATCCGAGGAATCCGAGAACCAGGCCTTGTCTCCGGTGAAGTGGTCTTGGTACAGCCGCTGCCCCTCGGGCGTGCGCTGCCCGTGTTCATCCCGGCAGCTCTTGAGCCGGTGCAGAATCTCCAGGAGTACGAGGACGCGTTCCGCGGCCCCGGGGACAAAGGGATATCCCAGAAGATCCTCGAAGGAATCGGGCGAGAATGTGAGCTCGGGGCACCGCGCAGTGGCGACTTTCGCCACCTGCTTCCAGGACGCGAGGGGCACCGGAGCGGCCCGCATAACTGCTTCCACTCTATCCGGGTCCCAGTGGTTGACGACCTCGACGGTCCTCCCCGCGCCGAAGTCTGCGATCCAGATGACGGGTACCGGGGAGAACTGCCACGAAGACGGAATCAGGCTTACGAGGTGGCGCTCGATTCCGTGGAAGCAGCAGTAAGCAGACTCCCCTACCGCGCTGTCCGTAACGACGATCTCGTTGCACTCCAGGTAGTCGTCTGGCCCATGGACCCGGGTATCCTCCCAAAAGGGTCCCTGTCGCGTCAGCCACTGCATCAGCGCTCGCTTCTCGTCTATAGAGAACGCCCCGATCGCCTGGGGCATCGACAAGGTTTTGGTCACCTGAGTGTGGGCGATGTTTCTGTGGCAGTGCAACTCGCGACCAAACCGTCGTGCGAGCTGCCGAATGGCCATTACGCGGCTGATAGCGATCCGAAACGCGGCGACATCTAGAAACTGCCCGTGGATCGAGACGTCGTTGGCGAGGAGCTCCACCTCACTTTCCCCACCCTGCGAAGTAATTCATATCCTTGTCGAACTGGTCGAAGAAACCGTCGGGCCAGGTGTCGATGTTACCTGAGCTATCCAACAGCGGACTGAGTACTTGAGCCGCCTCCGTGGAGCGCGGTCTGAAGAAGTGGATGGCGATCTGTTCCGCTGCGAGTCGTCCCGAACATCGCCGCAGCTACCTTGAACCGGTGCCTGACCTTCCTCATGTCGTTCGGCCCGTAGGTGATCGCCCTGATAAAGTCCTCGTCTTCCATTAGGGGGTAGAAGGCGGTCCTCAGATCATCTGCGCGGGCCTCAACCAAGTGTTCGGGATGTCGGGAAAGCCCGGTCGACATGACGTCCCAAAGCGAGGCATTGAGCACGCCACGGCCATCCTGGCCCGCGGCGTGCTTTCTGAACGCGTGCTTGCCGAACACCTTGTAGTTATTGGCGAGGCTTGTCCGGAGCTCCGCCGACAACTTCTTCAGATCCTGTGTCCCGAGGTTGTTCATTCTCCTCAGCCCTCGCGCAAGGAAATCGTCCATGTCCCCCCTGTACTCCTTGAGAGGGAGGAGCTGGAACGCGCAGAAGCGGTTGACGAACTCGCGGTCTCTCATCGTCGAGGTACGTAAGCTTTGTCCGGCCGCCTTCAAGAAGAGGTCGGTGATTGCCTCCTCCTTCAGGAACCGGGTCGCCTGGCCCATGAACAGGCAGTTGCGCATCTGCTGCCGGGTCAGAGGGACACCGCCATTTACGCGCTCGAAGATGTCCAGACGTGCTCGCTCAGGCACCTTCGTATCGATGACGTAGAGGATCAGATTGCAATCCTCAACGCGGTTCTGGAGCTTGGGCGAGAGGCCCTGGAAACGCTTCTTGTCTAGTTCGGCCTGATGCGGAAGCTTCAACCGCAACTCGTTATTCACGAAGCGCTTGAAGGTGGACAGGCGCTGCAAGCCGTCGACCACCACCATCCGTCCATCGTCATCTTCCGCGAGATAGAACACGGGTAGCGGAATCCGCATCAGCACGGACTCGATGAGCTTGCTCTGTTTGTCCTCGGCCCAGATGAAGTCGCGCTGGAAATCTGGGTCCATGACGAAGGACCCCTTTTCGATCCTCCGCAGCACCTCATGGACCGTGCGATTCTCGTTTCGGATCAGCAGGGTGTCGATCGGGTAGTCGCCCCCAGGAGGCATCCTCGTCTCCGCCGAGGCCTTCGATCTCCTCGGGACCGGTATTAGTCAGCAGAGTGCTCATGCAGTCCTCGTTTGGCGCGCCTGTGGCTCGAAAGGAGCTTGTCGCGATCTACCTTTCGGTCGCGACAACGTATCATATTCAATAGACCCGACACGAATGTCCATAGCTCGATATTCCATTACTCCACCCGGAACACCTTCATCACCTCGTCCCCCAGGTGATTGATTACCTTCACCGCGATCCGGCCTGACTTCGGCTTGTCGAACGGGCGGGACGTATCGCTGTGCAGCGTCTCCCATGCCTCCTCGTTGATCTCGGCTTTGAGGGCAAGCAGGTAGTACCAGTAACGTGCGCCCATGATGCGAGCGCGGGCGAGAGCAAGGGCGACACGCGAGGTATCGATCGTGATCCAGCGGCGGCCCCATTGTTCGGCGACCTGAGCGGTGGTACCTGAACCGCAAGTTGGGTCCAGAACCAGATCGCCGGGATCGGTCGTCATGAGTATGCACCGTTGCACGACACGTGAATCCGTCTGAACTACGTAGAGCTTCTCGTCACCGACGAAGCCCCCCGTTCCCGTGTCTAGCCAGGTGATTCCCGTGTCGGTAATCGGATGGTCCTCCCAGTACCGTACGAACCAAAGCCTCTTGCCCTTCTCGATCAAGCGGGATGCGAGCCCCAGTCGGTCCAAACCCGAGTGAGTGGTCTTCCAATGATTGTTCGGCGGAATGCTGAACGTAGCCCTGCGAAACTGGTAAGCGAAAGAGAGACTGGCACTTGCTCCGTCAGAAGCCAAAGGGTTGCGCGCTACGAGCCGAGATCCAGCGGGAATCAAAAGAGGATCGATCCTCTCAAGACTCGATATCGGCCGTCGATGTCCATCGGGCATTTCGACGGTGTCGTAGAATTGCGTGTCTCGGGCGCTCGGTGCTGCTAGCACGGGGAGGCGACGGAACTTCTGAGCCGACTCGCTCCTGGAGTACCAAACGATGTAGTCGAAATTACGCTGAAGTAGACGTGTCTCGAACGCACCAGTCTTGCGAAATGCATGCTGGATGATGGTCCAGATGGTGTCGTCGTCGATGCCGAGGTAGGCATGGATCAGCCGATTGCGGGTGGCGATGATCAGGCGCCAAGCAATCTCCGGGTGGCCGTCGAGCCACTGGCGCGTGATCCGCTTGAGCTGGCCGAATAGGTGGAGCTTGGGCTCCTCGCCCGGGTCGCGCCACTTGGTGTAGAGCAGCCGTCGGGTGAGGTGGAAGAGGAGCGTCGAGCGACGCAGGTCGCCGGTGTGGATCAGGTTCAGGTCGACGGATTCGCCGAGGATGCCCTGGTTTTGGGTGACCGAAGGACCGACGAGGTCGGGGGTGAGCTCGAGCGTCGAGTCCTCGTTGAACTTGGCCGAGAGGCGCTCTTCCGGCAGCTCGACGCGGTAACCCTCGACCGAGGGAACCGGATCTCGCAGTCGTCACGGTCCGGCGTGATCGCCTCGACCTGGATCGTCTCGCGCGGCGGTTGGGGCGGAGCGATGACCGGCTTGGCCGTGAAGTCGAACGGGATGCCGAGGACGTCGGCGTACTCGACGTTGAAGAGCCCTTCTTCGTTGAGGTCGTAGGACTGACGCCGAAGTGCCCGGCCGATGACCTGCTCGCAGAGGAGCTGCGTGCCGAAGGCGCGAACGCCGAGGACGTGGGTCACCGTGTTGGCATCCCAGCCCTCCGTCAGCATCGAGACGGACACGATGTAGCGCGTGGATCCACCGAGGCGGCCCTTCTTGCCGACGGTGTTCATCACCTCGCGGAGCAGGTCCTGATCGGAGATGTTCTCGGCCTGCCGGCGGTCGCCGGTTCGTTCGATGATCTCGCGGCGGAAGCGGTCGATCTCGTCGGCCGCCATGTTACGGAAGTTCTCGTCGAGGGCTTCGCCGGACGCGAGTTGCTCGCTGTCGATGAGCAGCGTGCGGGGACGCGCGAGCGGGTTGCGGTGCTCGTCGAAGTTGCGGAAGAGCGCGAGCCGGCCGTTCTCCAGCGTGGTGGAGTCGTTCTCGTTGTGGTGGTGGAAGCCGGAGATGTAGTCGTAGACGAGCTTCGAGGTCGAGGTGTTGTTGCAGACGACGATGAAGCAGGGCGGGGCGGCTTTCGGTGGACCGCTTCGAGCCCGGAGATCCATAGCCGGGCGGCCTCCCGGTTTTTCTCGGCCTCCTTCCTGTCGTCCCCCTTGAGATCGCCCTCGTCGTCGTCACCGCGCTTCTCCCGATAGCAGTGGTGCGCCTCGTCGTTGAGCACCAGGATATACCTCATGCCCATGAGGTCGGGCATGACCCGTTGGAGCATCTGGCCGTCGGTTTCGAGCGTCTGGAGCTGCGGGCCTCGACCCTGCAGGAGAGAACGTCCACCTTTCGAGAGATCCATGGTCTCCCGCGGCTTGAATGCGTGGAAGTTGGTGATGACGATCTTTGCCCGAGCGACATCGCCGAGCACGTCGCCCGGCACCAGCTCGCGGCTCTGATAGTAGCTGTCGGGGTCGTTCGGCTGGAGCACCCGAAGCCGGTCGCGGATGGTCAGCCCCGGCGTGACCACCAGGAACCCGCGCGTATACGTCTTGCTGTTCGGTCGTCTGACTGCATTGATCGTCTGCCAGGCGATGAGCATCGCCATCACCGTGGTCTTGCCGGCGCCTGTGGCGAGCTTGAGGGCCAACCTCGACAGTCCCGGATTGGATTGCTGGTTCGTGACATCGAGATGATCGAGAAATCTGCGGCCCTCTTTGCCGAGCTTCGGAGCGACTTCGGTCAGCCAGATGGCCGTCTCGACGGCTTCCAACTGGCAGAAGAACGGGCGGATGTTGCTGAATCTGTGGTGGCGCCAGTGCTGGAGCAACCGGGCCGTCTCGGGCGTCACGTGCCACTGGCTCGAGTGCGGCAGCTCCCGCCAGAGATCGATGCGCCGGCGCAGCTCGTTGATGATCGACGTCGGGTCATACTGCTGGCTTTCGGTCGACAGCCCTTTTCCCTCGTCGAAGACGAACTGGCGCTGCTCTTGGCGGCGTTTCTTCGGCTTGGGGATCGGGGTGATGAACTCGGCGCGCCGTCGGTGATCGATGACCCGGTTGGTGGGCTGACCATTCTCGTCGAGCTCCCAGTATCGAGCGGGGTACTGATAGGGAGAGTTCAGGATCGGCTGTTCGAAGAATCGATCAGTCTCAGTCATATTCGCCTCATGCTCATTCCGGATTCGTGCTGGGCAGTGTGCCTGGGTGCACCTAACGATAGGGGAAGATCTGAGAAAAGAATAGGAACTTCAATGTGGTTTTGCAACAGGCCCTGTTACGGGCGCTGTTATGTCGGACGCGCCGACCGATGGTAGAGCGACTCGGGCGGGGGCGGGAAGAGGCCGCTGCGCTGACTCCGCATCGAAGGCGGCTGGCTGGCACCGCGCTCCCGCATTCCGATCTGCTAACATCTTCCGTTGCACCGCGAGTTGTGCGTGATCGGGGTAGAAGAGCGTGGCGATACCCGAGCTAGTGTCCGATCGGTGGGCGCACCACGGGTGCTTGGCGCGCCTGTCCATCATCGTACCCTGTCTGAACGAAGCGGCCGTCATCGTGGAGGGACTCTGCGCCTTGGCACCCCTGCGCCGGCGGGGCGCCGAGTTGATCCTGGTGGACGGCGGCAGCCGCGACGCGACGTCCGTGCTCGCGTGCCCTTGGGTCGATCGCGTGCTGAGTGCGCCGCCGGGCCGCGCCAGGCAGATGAACACGGGGGCGCGTGAGGCCCGGGGGGACATCCTGCTGTTCCTGCACGCCGACACGCGCCTGCCTCAGAACGCGGATGCCTTGATTACTAGCGCACTGGACAGTGGTCGGATCTGGGGGCGGTTTGATGTGGAGATCGAGGGCCGGCATAAGATGCTGCGGGTGGTCGCCCGGCTCATGAACCTGCGCTCGCGCCTCACCGGCATCGCCACCGGGGACCAGGCGATCTTCGTCTCCAGCCGCGCGTTCCGCGCGATCGGCGGCTATCCCGACCTCCCGCTCATGGAGGACATCGCGCTCAGCCGGCGCCTCAAGTCCTTGGGCAGGCCCGCGTGCCTCTGCGAGCGCGTGACGACCTCGGGGCGGCGTTGGGAAACGCAAGGCGTGTGGCGCACCATCCTGCTCATGTGGCGGTTGCGGCTGCGGTATTTTCTGGGCACCGATCCGGGAAGGCTCGCGGCGCGCTACGAAGCGAGGCGGTGATCGCGGATGTCGCGATGGCGGGCAGAGCGGTATGCTACGCACGGTCGCAAATGGCCCTTTCTGATCCCCTCACCCTAGCCCTCTCCCGGAGGGCCCGGAGGGAGAGGGGATCGCAAGAAGGCTCCCGGAGGGAGAGGGGATCGCAAGAAGGCTCCCAGAGGGAGAGGAGATCGCAAGAAGGCGACTTGTGAAAACGGTCAGTTTACCCTCGTCACCGCCACTCGATCCGCACTACCTCACCGCAGAGGAGATCGAGACCTTTGCGCCCTACACCGAGCCCCCGGCCCCCGCGGAGCGACGGGCGCGTCTCAAGGACCGCCTCGAGGAGGCGGGGTGCTACGGGCCGGGCCAGATCGGCGGGCGGCGCTGGCCGATCGGCTGCGTGTCCCTGGAGGTCACGCAGCGCTGCAACCTGGATTGCAGCCTATGTTACCTATCGGAGCACTCCGAGGCGGTGCGGGACATCCCGC
>JBQTJM010000009.1:0-20142 GCA_052387115.1 Gammaproteobacteria bacterium
TACGGCGATATGGCGGGGGGTTTCGCGCCGCTCAAGGACGTGCCCAAGACCCTGGTCTACCGGCTCGCCCGCTGGCGCAACGCGCGCGCCCCCGTCATCCCCGAGCGCGTGTTCGTGCGCCCCCCGAGCGCCGAGCTCGCGCCGGACCAGAAAGACGAGGACAACCTGCCGCCCTACGCCGTGCTCGACCCGATCCTGGAGCGCTACGTGGAGCCGGATCAGGCCCCCGAGGACATCGTTGCGGCCGGCTTCGATCCCCGAACGGTGGCCCGGGTCGTACGCCTGGTGGACCGCAACGAATACAAACGCCGCCAGGCCGCCCCCGGCGTGCGCATCAGCCGTCGCGCCTTCGGCCGTGACCGGCGCTACCCGATCAGCTCGGGATATCGGAGAGGATTGAGCGCGAACGGAATGCCGCTGGGCCGCCTATCCGCAACGGGCAGGCTGCATCATAAGACCGCGTCACGCGAAGTCTTTGGCCAGGTTGCTCTCGAAAGGGCCGGTGTGGCAACCTAGGCGCCATCTCAAATATCCGCTCGGAGGGTGGCCATGTCCACGGTTGAAACCTTGGAAGCCGAAGCCTTGCAGTTGCCGGCGTCGGAGCGAGCGCGGCTGATCGAGAGGCTGATTGCCGGTCTTGATTCCGATCCGGCGATCGAGGAAGCGTGGGCAGCAGAGGTTGAGCGCCGTCACGCTGAAATCGAAAACGGTGCGGTTTCGCTCCTGCCTGGCCCTGAGGCCTTAGCCACACTCAAAGCCGAGTTTCGATGAACTATTGGCTGCACCCGGAGGCGCGAGAGGATCTACGAGAGGCAGCCGAGTATTATAGACAGCGAGCGGGGATCATCCTGTCGCAGTCGCTTCTCGCGGAGTTCGAGCGCTCGGTCGACCTCCTCCTACGCCATCCGGGCCTCGGAGCCATTTGGCGGTATGGCAAGCGCCGTTTTGTCATGGAGCGTTTCCCGTATGGCCTCATCTACACGGTCACAGGCGACCAGCTTCGCATCTGGGCGGTCGCACACCATAGTCGGCGCCCCGGCTACTGGAGAAGCAGAAAGTAGTCGGCCAGAAAGTAGTCGGGGTTACTCGGCAACCCGCACGGCCCTGACCTCTTCGATCCCCGGGTGGCTCGGGTAGTTGTGTTCCAGCACCCGGATGGCATCGTCGGCCAGATCGTCGAGGGCCAGCACCCGATAGGCCTTGGCCATGAGGATGAGGGCGTCCGGCATCGCCGGCGCGCGCTGATAGTGCTCGACCACGTAGCGGGCACGGCTCGCTGCCGCCACATAGGCCCCGCGGCGCATATAGTAATGGGCCACGTTGATCTCGTGCTGGGCCAGGAGGTTGCGCAGGTAGGTCATGCGCAGCTGGGCATCGCGGGTATAACGGCTCCTGGGGAAGCGCCGGGTCAGCTCCGCGAAGTCCTGGAAGGCCTTCAGGGCCGAGGCCTGATCGCGCTGGGACATATCCATGTCCAGGAAGCGCTCCGCCAGCCCCTTGCCTTCCTGGAACCTGGCGAGACCCTTCAGGTAATAGGCATAGTCCACATGCCGGTTGTCGGGGTAGAGCTTGATGAAGCGGTCACAGGCCGCGACCGCAGACACCGATTCGTCGTTCTTGAAATAGGCGTAAGCGAGGTCGAGCTGCGCCTGCTGGCTGTTCGGCCCGAATGGATAGCGCGCCAGGAGCTTTTCGTTGTATTCGATGGCCTTCGTATAGTACTCGTCCTGCAGGGAATCCTTGGCCTCGCTGTAGAGCTTCTCGGCCGACCACTCCTTGGTCTCGTCCTCCTTGTCCTCGAACAGGCCCTCCAGGGTGGAGCAGGCCGTCAAGGCCAGGATCAGGGGCAACCAATAGAGCTTGTGCATGGGGTTGATCTCGCCGCGGCTGCGCCATTCTAGCCCGGATTTATCGCTCCGGCCCGGGAGAAGATGAGCTGCCTGGCGCGAGGCCGCCGAGGCGCCGGTCTCTCTTGCTGGACTTGGGTAGCCCAGCGAGGACAAATCATCGACCTTCCCTCAATCAATTCCTGTCAACGGCAAACCTTCGTGTTTCGCACGGCCATAGCCGGTGGATTAGCAGTTTGAGTTAGTCATGACCCCGATCGTGGACTTGGCCGCGCAGCTCTCCGGGCCCGAAGGCATCCGTGTGAACGTTGGCGTAAATGGCCCCGGCCCTGACCGCCTCCACCAAAGCCGCGAAGTCGCCGGCCAAAATACCCTGGCCAGCCAACGCCACGACATCAGCGGCCGTGAGGGTCCCCTTGACAGCGCCGCCCGGACTCGGGCAGGTCGGCGTGGAGGCAACGGGACTTGGGTTGTCGTCTGAGTCGCACAGCCAGGCGATGATGCCTCCGGTCGTGTGTCGCTGGCCGAAGTGGACTACCCGCTATACTTACTTCGATGAGGTAAGTAACACGCCTGAGGGCGGGCTGGAGGACACCATGAAATATGTACTTCTCGGGATGCTCAATACGGAATGGGTGGCAAAGCATGAGGAGCGGACCAGGGAAGCGAGGGAGAAGCTCCATGCGCTTGGCATCACCCTGGTCGCTGTCTACTACACCCAAGGGGCGTATGACTTCGTGGATGTGATCGACGCGCCGAGCGGAGAGGCAGGGCTCCAGTTCTCGGTATGGTATGCGAGCCAGGGGTATGGGCGCATTCAGACGCTCCCGGCCTACGATGCCAGTGTGATGGAGGAAGCGGCTCGGGGCGAACGGAAGGGCAAGAAGCGCGAGGCGCGAGGGCGGTGAAGAAGAGTGGTTGACCCTCCATGGCTTACGGATTGGTCACCGTCTTCGGTGGAACGGGGTTCCTTGGCCGCCGTATAGTAGAGCGTCTTGGTGCGGCAGGCGCTCGTGTGCGCGTGGCGGTGCGGCATACGACGGAGGGGGTGCCGCCCCAAGGAGGTGACGTAGAGGTTGTCTACGCCGATGTACGCGACGGGAGGACTGTCGCCCAAGCCGTCAGGGACTCCGACGCTGTCGTCAACGCCGTCGGCCTCTACGTTGAGCAGGGCGAGGCGACCTTCCAGGCGGTGCATGTCGACGGGGCGCAGGAGGTCGCACGAGCGGCGAGAGAGGCTGGGATTCCGCGGTTGGTCCACATCTCCGGTATCGGTGCCGATGTGAAATCAGAGTCCTCGTACGTCCGCTCCAGGGCCCTCGGTGAGCTTGCCGTACGGGAGGCGTGTACGGAGGCTGCCATCCTCCGCCCGAGCGTTCTCTTCGGCCCAGGAGACGCTCTTTTCCGGTCCCTTGCGGCGATCACGCGGGTCTCTCCCGTCTTCCCCCTTTTCGGAGACGGATCCACACGGCTCCAGCCGGTGTTTGTTGGCGATGTCGCGGAGGCGGTGGTGAAGGCGGTGGGCTCTCCCTCGGGGAGCGGAAAGGTCTACGAGCTTGGCGGGCCTCGGGTGTACCGCTACAAGCAGCTCGTCGAGTTGGTGCTCGTGCACCTGAAGCGAAAGAGGGTTCTGGTTCCGGTGCCGTTCTTTGTCTGGGAGATCCAATCTACCCTCCTCGGGATCTTGCCAAACCCACCCCTTACACGAGATCAGGTGATCCTTATGAGAAGGGATAACGTCGTGAGCGATACGGCACACACCTTTGCCGATCTCAGTATCACGCCACGACTGGTGGAAGCGGAGCTTCCTTCTATTATGGCTTATTGCTCAGGGAAGACGATATGACAGACATCGGTCGTGTGCGCGACCACAACCAGCGAGGCATCCGCCGGGTTCCATGGGGCGATCACGGTACTTTTCGACCAGGCTGATGTTCCTCCACGGCGCAAGCCGCACGTGCTTCGAACGGCGTTGCGATTCGGTACCCGAACGCGGTCCGTTGACGGATACGGGGCCTCCCTGCCCCGCCTGCCGCGCGTGGAATTACAAGCTCGCCTTCAGGAAATGCTTGGCATAGTCGGTGATGATCCCGGTGACGCCACGTGACAGGACGTCGTCCAGGGCCGTGAGGAAGGTATCGATGTGCTCGCGTTGGGCGATCAAGGGTGGCTCGAGGCGGATCACATTGCGGTTGTATTCGGTGAAGGCCACCAGGATATGGTGGTCCTTGAGGAGCAGGCTCCCGACGAAGCCGCACAGGCTGCCTTTGAGCTTGTCGTCCAAGAGTGAGACGATGGGGCGTATGGCCATCGGCAGCGTCTGACTGAAGTCGTGAAACTCGATCCCCACCATGAGACCGAGCCCGCGCACCTCCTTGAGGATCTTCGTGTGTTTGGCGCGGAGGTCCCTGAGCCTACCGAGGAGATACGCCCCTTGCACGGCGCTGTTCTCGATGAGTCCCTCGTCGTAGAGGACATTCAGGGCCTCGATGGCCGTGGCGCAGGCCTCGCCGATCCCGCCGAAGGTCGCGGGGCCGTGGATGAGCGCGGTCTTGGGGGTCCCATAGGCCTTCATGTACAGCGCCCGGCGCGCGATCATGGCCCCGATTGCGGTCTTGCCGCCACCGAGCGACTTGGCGAGCGTCACGATATCGGGGACCACCCCCTCGTGCTCGAACGCGAAGAACCGGCCGGTGCGCCCGACACCGCACTGGACCTCGTCCGCGAGCCACACCACCTGGTACCGATCGCATAACCGGCGCACCTCGCGCCAGTAACCGGGTGGCGCCAGCACGATCCCGCCCCCGCCCTGCACCGTCTCCAGGACCAGCACCCCGATCGAGGGGTCGCGTTTCAGCGCCGCCTCGAGCGCCTGCGCATCGCCGAACGGTACCCGCACGCGGTTATCCAGGAGCCGGAAAGTGGATTGATAAAACTCCGAATCGGTCACCGACAGCGCCGCTCTGGTCTTGCCGTGGAAGGACCGCTCGGCGTAGGCGATGGTGGACCGCTCCCGCCCCTGGACCTTCTCGGCGAGCTTCAAGGCCGCTTCGACGGCCTCCGACCCGGCCGAGCCCAGGAACACCATATCGAGATCGCCCGGGGCGATGCTCGCCAGGTTCTTGGCCAGCGCGCTGGCGTACTGGGACATGAAGGCGATCGCGATCTCGTGGCGCTTCTCGTCCTGGAAACGCTTGCGGGTGGCGAGGATGCGGGGGTGATTGTGACCGAGCGCGAGTGCTCCGAAACCGCCGAAGAAGTCCAGGATGCGCCAGCCGCGCTTGTCGGTGTAATACATCCCCTCGGCGCTCTCGATCACCACCTCGTGAAAGCCGAGGAGCTTGAGGAAATGGTACTGGCCGGGGTTCAGATGCGCACGGAAGAGATCGGCGGTCTCTGCGACCGTGAGGGCCTTGGCATCTTCGACACTCAGGAGCTCGGGTCTCGGGATCGCGTGGGGTTCCCTTTCGGGGTTGTAAATGGGTGCTGGCTCGGCTCTTATGGCTGTCATCATCGTGCTCGGGGCTGCAAGCCCCTGATGCCTCCGTTGAATGGTTGGGGAGCTCGGAAAGGCGGATCGGGCCGGTACCGGTCTCAACCCCAGGCGCCGCGCGAGATCCGAGCTCATGCGTGCCTCGGGATCGATGTCCTCCAAGACGCGCCGGAACTCCGCGAGCCTTGGGTACATGGTCTCGAATATCCGACGGGGCAGGCAGGCGTCCTTGGCGAGGTACACGCGCCCACCGTGATCGCTCGTTACGGCCGCGAGCCGGGTCAATAAGGCCTGCGTCCCCGCCCGGTGCGGGAAGTCCAGCGCCAGCGTATAACCGCGCAGGGGGAAAGAGATCAATCCCCGACCGTTGCCGCCCAAGGTCTTGAGCACCGCGAGGAACGACGCCGCGCGCGCGCGCACGACCTCTTCGAGCAGCCTCTGGATGCCCGGACGCGCGGCCTGGTCCGGTATCACGCACTGAAACTGATAGAACCCGCGCCTGCCGTACAGGCGATTCCAGTCCAGGAGCCCGTCCAGGGGATAGAGGAAACGCTCGACGAGTGTCGTCCGGATCCGGCCCCCTCGCGGGATGCGGTGGTAATAAGCGCTGTTGAAGGCGGCGATGCTCCAGGGATTCAGGACCGCCGCGGGGAGATCCACCGGAAGGCGCAAGCGCCTCCGCGGCCCCGCCGGCAAAGGCGTCTCGGAGGGCTCGGCCGTCTCCAGGACCCCGCGCCCGAGCCGGCCGGCGCGTGCCAGTCCGTCGATCCAGGCGACGGAATAGGTCTGCGCGCTGCGCGCCTCTTCGAAGGCCTCGAAGAATCCCTCCAGGTGGGGGATGCGCCGTTCCCGCACCGCGACGGCATTGGAAGGAACGCGCCTGAGCGCGAAGCACACGGCCAGGATCACGCCGGTCAAGCCCAGTCCGCCGATCGTGGCGGCGAACCACTCGCCCGGCGGGCCGAGGCGCGCTACCTCTCCACACGGCAGCAGCAGATCGATCCAGCGCACCTGGTCGCCGAAGCTGCCATGGCGATCGTGGTTCTTCCCGTGGATATCGTTTGCGACCGCACCGCCGATGGTGGCGTAGCCGGTGCCAGGGCTCACCGGGGCGACGAAACCGCGCGGCAGGAAGTCTCTCATCAGATCGTGGAACGTCACCCCGGGCTCGCACACGATCTCGCCGCTGTCGGGGTCGAAGGACAGGACGCGGTTCAAGCCCGCCGTCAGGATCACTCGCCCGCCGCTGTTGAGCGCGGCGTCGCCGTAGCTGCGGCCGCCGGCATGGCAGATGAGGCCTTGGTTATCGCGGGTATGCCTCAGGGTGTCGATGAGGGCTTCCCGGCTGTGCGGGGTGCAGGCGAGCGCCGGGGCCCGGGTCAGGCGCCCGAAGCCGCAGAGATCTACGGCCTGCCAATCCATGCCGAAGGACGATTTTTTCAGATGGAGAGCCAGATGATGACCAGCGCCGAGGCGCCGACGCACCAGCTCATCCGGTCGCGGAGGGCGAAAACCACGGGATCTTCGTGCAGCACCCCGCGGTGGGCGAAGATCCATAGGCGGCCGATCCAATAGAGCAAGAGCGGGCAGAGCAACCACAGGACCTCGGGCCGGCTGTAGGCCGCATAGCCGCCATCCTGCACGATGTACAGCGCCAGCACCAGGACCGCGATCTGCCCACTGGAAGCCCCGAGGCTCTGCACCATCTCGAGATCGCCGCGGCGATAACCGCGTCCCTTGACCCGATCTTCCGCGAGCGACTGCATGGCCGACAGCTCCGCGCAGCGCTTGGCCATGGCCAGGCTCAGGAAGATGAACATCGAGAAGGCCAGGAGCCAGAACGAATGGGTTTCCGCGATCGCCAGGGTGCCTGCGACGATGCGGATGCTATAGAGCCCGGCCAGCAGCACCACATCGAGCATGAGCACGCGCTTCAATCGCAGCGAATAGGCCACGGTCATGAGATAGTACACGCCCAACGCCGCGCCGAACGCCGGCGGCAAGGTCATGAGCGCGAGCGCGAAGGCGAGGATCAGGGTCACGGGGATCAAGAGGCTGCCGCGCACCACCGAGATCCGCCCGGCCGCGAAAGGCCGCCGTTTCTTCCGGGCATGGTGTCGGTCGGCCTCGAGGTCGAGCAGGTCGTTCAGCAGGTACACGCTGGCGGCGCACAGGCTGAAGCTCGAGAAGGCCAGCGCCGCGTCCAGCAGGAGCGCGAGATCGTGGACCTTGTGCGAGGCGATGAGGGGGACGAACACCAGCAGGTTCTTGATCCACTGGTGCGGCCGCACGGCGCGCAGGTAGTCCTTGACACGCGCCTTGCCATCATCGAACGACCGCTCCAGGGTCGCCAGGCGTTCGGCCCCCGCCTTCACGCCCCGGTCAGGGGCGACCACCACCGCGCGGCGCGCCTCCGACCATACTTTGAGGTCCTTGCGCGAGTTCCCGGCATAATCATAGCCGTGGCGCCCATAATCGGCCGTGAGTCGGGCGCGCTTGTTGGTTCCGGAAAGGTTGGTCGTGTCGTCGGTCGCGAGCACGTCCTCGAAAAGACCGACGTGTGCGGCGATCTCACGCGCGTATTTCTGGTGAGTGGCGGTCACCAGTACCAGGCGGCGGCCGGCGGCTCGCTGCTCGCGCAGGTAACTCAGGAAGGGGCCGTGGTAGGGGAGCAGCGTGACATCGAGATCCACGTGTTGGGCGATCTGGTGCTTGAGATGGGCCTTTCCCCGCAACCACCATACGGGGATCAAGAACAGATAGGCGACGTTCTTCTTGAGCAACGCGAACAGCGATTCCACGAACAGATCGGAGCGGATCAGGGTCCCGTCCAGATCGACGCACAGCGGGACGGGATCCGCCGGTGCGGTTACCCCCGCGTTGACCGCATGCCCCGCGTCAATCGCACGCCCCGCGTCAATCGCACGCATTGACTTGACCCCTCTCGCCGCTGTCCCCAAAATAGCCGGAGGCAGGTTTCATGCCCCTATCGCCTCTGGAGCGCTGTCTGGCTCGGGTCTTGCCTGTCGCGGCCTGCCCCCGGCGTTGAGAGTACCGACCGATCCAGCGCCGCGCCGGGAGAGAAAGGGCGGCCTTCCCCATCACCACAGCATCGCACGACAACCCCCGACACCGATGACGAACATGCGAGCTCTCGACGTGCCGGCCGGTACGACCGCGACCTCGCGTCTGGGGTCGGCAAGGCTGGCCGTGCCTGCCGTGTTCATCGTCTTTCTCCTGGTTCGTGTCGTAGCTTGGGCCAACGACCCGCTCCTGGAGGACCACGACAGCGTCTCCTACCTGCAGAGCGCGAAGGCCCTGATGAGCCTCGATCCGGACCGGATCATCGGCCTGTCCCCCGACGCCACGCTGTTCTATCCGTTCCTCACCGCCGCCTTGGGCTCGGCCGTCGGTTCGATCGAGAGCGGGGCCAGGCTCGGCTCGCTCATTCTGAGCTGTCTCTTGTTTTCGGTCCTGGTCGTGATCGGAAAGCATATCGCCACGACCGCCGAGATCGCCATTGGGCTCCTCATCCTGGCCGTGAGCCCGTTCTTCGTGCGTTTCTCGTACAGCGTCCTGAGTGAGCCGACCTATGTCGCCATCGTCTATCTCGGCATCGCGCTTGTCCTGACCAGGCTGCACGACCCTCGCCCCGCCTCCGCCGCGCTCATCGGTATGGTCTTCGGCGCTGGTTTTCTCACCCGCTTCGAGGGCATCCTCTATCTCGCCGCGATACCCGCTTTCCAACTCGCCCATTTTATCGTGACAGAGCCGCGGCGCTATGACCTCCGGCGTCTCGGCCTTTGGGCCATGGCCTTCGTGCTGAGTTTCTGCTCGGTCGCGGCCATCCAGGTGTGGCGGGTGAGCGAGCGACTCGGCTATTTCGCTCTGAATGGCCGCCAGACCTGGGCGGTGATCCTCCATGAACCGGGCGGCAAGTCCTATGAGGAACGCATGCGCGGCCTCGATTACAGCCCCTCGCAGATCAACCGCGAGTACCTGCATGAGCATCCGGAGACACTGGGCCGGTTGGTGTCGCAGGCCGGTTACGGCGCAACCCTCAAGGCCTACGCGAAGAGCATCTACGTCAACCTGGGGACGCTCTGGGATCGACGCCTCGGGGCGATCCTCGGTCCGCTCGCTCTGGTGTTGTTCGCCTTCGGGCTCTTGGAAGTGTACAGGCGCGGTGGCATCGTGCAGGTATCCGCGGTGCTCGCCTTTCTGGGCCTCGGCGTGTCGGCACCCCTGGCCCACGACGAGGGCCTCGTCGCGCTCCGCCATTTCGCCGTGATCGGGCCGCTGGTCATGCTCATCGAGGGCATGGGGATTGTGGCACTCGGGCAGGCCATCGCCTCTGCCCGGGACGGCGGGAGCAAGCGCGCCTACCTCATCGTCCCCGGCCTCTTGGCGCTCGCCATCGGCAGCGTGCTCGTGCCGCTGGGCAGGCTGCTCTTCCTCCCCGATCGGCACAACGGCGAATACCGGCCTGGCGATTTCGCGATACCGGCCAAGCTCGTGCATGACATCAGCGCCGGGGAGCTGCAGCGACCGGCACGCATCGCCGCGAGAAAGGGCTATTTCACGTATTTCAGCGACAGCGAACGGGTGGCCGTGCCGTATACCGATTACCAACGGCTCGTCAACTATCTGGCGCAGAACCACGTCGATTTCCTGTTCCTGGAGCATCGAGAGGTCAAGGACTACCCGTTCCTCACGCGTTTCGCGGAGGGCCACACGGGCGCCGAGTTCGAGCGGCTTTATCAGGGGCAGGACGCGGCGGGGAACACCCTCGAGATGTATCGGTTCCTGCTTGACACGCGGGGCGTGACGAAGCCGCCCCCCGGCACGAACGATGATGTGCGACACACGACCGACCCATGGGAGCATTGAGATGCAGAAGTACATACCTTTGATTCTGGCTGTGGTGACGACGAACGCCCTCTCTCAGTTGCTCTTGAAGCAGGGGATGTTGACCATAGGGGCCTTTGATTTCTCGACCGGTGTCCTGATGCAGACGTTGCCGCGAGTCATGCTGAACCCGTACGTGATCGGCGGCCTTTTGACCTTGGTGTTCAGCATGGCCTTGCACCTCATGGTCCTGTCGCGGGTCGAGATCAGCTTTGCTTATCCGTTCCTGAGCGTCTCCTATGTCATCGTCCTGCTCGCGGGCTACTGGTTCTTCGGCGAAAATGTCGGTTTCATGCGCATCGCGGGCGTCGGGTTCATCTGTCTCGGGACCTATTGCATCGCGCAGACTTGAGAGACAATGGGCGCCTATGACTATGAAACACATCATCTTCGGCGGCGACGGCTTCGTCGGTCGGTATTTAGCTCGGGACCTGCAGACGCTCGGCGAAGAGGTCGTGGTCTGCGATATCCGGCAGAGCGAGCTCCCCATCTATCCCAGGGCGCAATTCGTCCATACCGACATCACCGATCTCCAGTCCTTGGAACAGGCGCCGGTCGGCGCAGACGACATCGTCTACAACATGGCAGCGCGCATGCTTCACCCCATCGTCCCGCGGCGCCGGCGCAAGGCGTATTTCTTCTCGGTCGACTACCAGGGCGCGGCCAACGTGATCGATCTCATGGGCCGCAGGGAGTGCAACAAGCTGGTCCAGTTCAGCACCGACATGGTGTACGGCTTCCCGCTCGTCGCCCCGCCCATCCGCCCCGACCACCCCCGCAATCCCATCGGCGAGTATGCCGACAGCAAGCGCGTGTGCGAAGACCTGTGCATGCAGCGGCGCGTGGACGGCCTCGATGTCTCGATCTTCCGGCCGCGGCTCATCATCGGCCCCGGGCGCCTGGGGATCCTGACCAACCTGTTCCGGTGCATCGAGCACCACCTGCCGGTCCCCCTGATCGGCGACGGCTCCAACCACTATCAGATGATCTCGGTCTTCGACTGTGCAAGCGCGGCGCTACTATCGGCGCAGAAAGGCGTGGTCAACGGAGAATTCAACCTCGGGTCGAAGAACCCACCCTCCGTGCGTGAGCTGCTCGGGAAGGTCATCGAAGCGGCGGGGTCCCGGTCGTTCCTGGTCTCGACCCCCGCGGGGCTCGTCAAGCGCGTGCTCGCGGTGTTGGATGTAATCGGACTCTCGCTCTTGGTCCCCGAGCAATACGAGATCGCCGATATCGACTTCATCGTGGACATCGAAAGCGGCGAGCGCAAGCTCGGTTGGGTCCCGCAATACGACGACGCCACCATGCTCATGCACGCCTACCGTGAGTACCAGGCCGGCTCACGCAACCTGATGGTCGAGGCGCACTGAGCCATCCGGATCGCGGGCGATGTGCACGCCTTCAGGCCTGAAAGGACACGGGTCTGAGCTTCGTAGTTTTGTTATGAATCTTGGGCTTCTCTATTTCTTCTTGCCTCAATAAACGATTTCACTGCTAATACAATAAATATCAGACATAACAGTGTCATAATTAGCTGGACAGGAAATGCAGATGGATTCGCTATTTCACCAAAGAGTTGGGGAAACACTCTTATTCCAGAGCCAATAAAACCAAGCAGCATCAATGTAGCGGCGACGTGCATGGAATGTTTCCTGTATTTTTCATTCAAAGCCAGCCAGCCAAGTATTATCACTGGTACTCCGAAGAAAGCCGGTATCAATGCGGTGATACTTTCACTGCTCATACCAAAGTATGCTATTAAACCAAGAAGAGTCAAAAGTATTCCGAATGTAATTGCGGTCTTAGCCATTTTGCTTAAGCTCCTTAATCAAGGTTTATTACTGTCCAGCCGTAGCGGGGAATTATTAATGAAATACTGGCTAGACGTATGTGAAATTTGAATCTACCGGTCGTCTGCCGGATGATCTTGTTGTTGAGGCAAGATCAATTGGGGGAGACGACCGATGGAAACCTTCGACAAGCTCTTCGGCGGCCTGCTGGTCTCTATATACCACTGTTGTGGCCGCATTGTCATCAACGGGTATCTGAGCGGGTTGGCGCGACCGGCTCAGGGATCCCCTCATAATCTTAAGAAATGCTCGCATCACCATGATAATGCAAGGCTAAGTAAGCTTCAGGTCTGTTTTCTGCCTGGCTAGCCTGGTCCCCGCCTTCGTAGGATTGGGGGCGCCCTACTGGGACCCCGAGGCGCGCGGTATCCTGACGGGCATCACGCGCGGTACCCCGAGCGAGCCCAGGTACGCAGCCTGTTCCGCCTTGTATATGGCGAAATGACCGATAGTACCTGGGCTCGCTGTCGTGTTCAGTTAATTCAGTGACATGCGGTGGTGGGCTTGCGTCAGCGCCCCGCGGACGTTCCAGGCGGTGTCGAGCGCAAGCCCGTCCGACTGGCCGGCGTACGAGCCGCCGTTCATCTTCCAGATGACAGCGGTGCCGTTATCGTTCCGCCACAGGATGTCAGCTTTCCCGTCGGCCGTGAAGTCGCCTGCTCCAACAATGTGCCAGTCCGCGCCCGGCAGAAGGCCATTGAACGTGGGATACGCCTGGCCAGCTTCGTACCGTCCCTGGAACCAGATCGCCAGATGGTTGGTGTTTGACCGCCACAACGTGTCGTCGCGGCCATCGCCGTCGAAGTCGGCTATCTGCTGGATCTCCCAGCAACGGCAGGTATCCGGACCGGCCGTCCACAGATCGCCCATCATCGTGTTGCCCTGGAGGTACCATATTACGACCTGCCCCCGGCTCGGGTCGTCTTTGACCCAGCGCCACTGAATGTCGTCATATCCGTCACCGTTGAAGTCGCCGATCCCTTTGATCTGCCACTCTGCCGGCACCGGCTCATCGACCTCGACGTTCCGGTGGTAATTCACCCGGACCTTGTTGGCCTGTTGTCCCGCTGGCCACATCCACAGCTGGCCGGTGGACGTCCGCCACAGGATGTCGGCGCGCCCGTCGCCATTGAAGTCACCGAGGCCGGCAAACTGCGTGTCCGATTCGATGGTGCCGCGTAACTGAGAGGCGGTCGAGATGCTCCGAAGGTGGGATTCAGCAGGGCTGCGGACGTCACCGTTGTCGTCAAGAAGTGTTACCGCGACTTGGTTGCTGTTTTCCGAACGCCACAACAGGTCAGGCGCGCCGTCGGCGTTGACGTCGCCGACGGCAAGTAGCATGCCGTTTTCTAGCGGTTCCGGGCCTCCATCAAGCCGGATCCTCCAGTCGACTGTCTTGTCGGACGAGATGCCGGTCAGGTCTGGGCTGACCTGCCACATTCGCACGCTGCCGGGAGTGTTCGGACCGGTGTACGGCTTGGTCGCAATGATGTCGCCGCGCTTGGCCGCGGCGGTCAGCCGCGCCGTGGCGCCTCCGCCGGGAATCGATCGGTTGACATACACCCCGGACGAGTCAGTCACATCACAGCGACCATCGCCGTTGACGTCGCTCGGGGCTATGTCGCTGCCGGTCTTGTTTGGCGACGTGGCGAGGTAGAAGTACTGGCCCGTAGCACCACTCTTGTACCACCAGTTCGTGCCGGTCGCCTCGAAGTCGTCAGCCCACCCGTCGCCGTCAAAGTCGCAAACCGTGGAACTGAGCGTCGCGCTGGCATTGTACTGGTTGCTCACACTGTAGTGGGTGGCCGGATCCCAATCCCACAGGTTGGTCCCCTCCGTCTGAGTGATCGCGCCAAACCCTTGATCCTTAGCGAATACATTCGCGATAACGTGCCCGCCAATCGACGGCTCCCCGCGGACCTTGAGGACGTCTCCGGCGGTGTACCACAGCGCGTTATGGCGGTAGTCGAAAAACTCACCCGCATCACCGCAATAGGCGTCGTAGCCGTCACAATCCGACGTGCCGTGCACATCGACGGCATGCGTATGGGTGACCAAGGAGTTGACCCCACCGTTCGGACCGACCCGATTGTTGTAGGCACGGTAACCGGTTCCGGGTGCACCGCTGGCCTCGAGGCTGTGCCGGTTATAGTCGAACACGTTACGCTCGATCAACACGTGAGCGCCATCGTGCGCCTGCACCCCATAGCCTTCATGGCGGTAACGCTGGTTGTGGTGGATGTAGTTGTCATGGATCCATACCCCGGCCCAGTTTGACGCATCGGACCGGTCACGCTCGTCCTTCACCTTGATCGCGATGCCGGACCATCCATAGATCTCGCTGTTCGCGATCTCCACATTTCGGCTGGAATTCACCAAAATGCCAACAGGAGTAACCGGATCGTTATCCTGGGTGATCCCGTTACCGGCGATTCCCATAGGGCCAGGACGGCGCCGCCACCGGCGATGAGGTAGTCCTGATTGCTCACGGCTCCAGGATGAGCCGTGGCATAACTGCGATTCCGAACGATCGAGATATCCGGCTCGGGTGGGTCTACGCCGGACCCTTCGACGAGACGGGCCGCGGTAGACGCGGGCGCTGTACCATAGCGTCCTTATGCGCTATCTCCTCGCCCTCGACCAAGGCACGACCAGCTCGCGGGCGCTCCTCTTCGACGAGCGTGCGGCCCTCCTCGGCATGGCCCAGGAGGAGCATCCACAGATCTATCCTGAGCCGGGCTGGGTCGAGCACGATCCGGAGCGTCTCTGGCAGACCCAAATCCGGACCGCACGTCGGGTGCTCGCCGAGCACGGCGTCTGCGGGCGCGAGATCGCCGCGATCGGGATCAGCAACCAGCGGGAGACGACCCTCCTCTGGGAGCGGGACAGCGGGCGGCCGCTCGCGAACGCCATCGTCTGGCAGGACCGCCGCACCGCGCCCCACTGCGAGCGCCTGCGGGGGGCGGGGCTCGAGCCCATGGTCCGGGACAAGACCGGCCTCCTCCTCGACCCCTATTTCAGCGCCACCAAGCTCGCCTGGTTGCTCGCTCACCTCCCGGGCGCGCGCCGCCGCGCCGAGCGCGGGGAGCTGTGCTTCGGGACGGTCGACAGCTACCTGCTGTTTCGTCTCACGGGCGGGGCGGTGCACGCGACCGATGTCTCGAACGCCTCCCGGACGCTCCTCTTCGACATCCATACCCTCGCCTGGGACGAGGATCTCTTGCGCCTCTTCGACATCCCACCCGCGCTGCTTCCCGAGGTGCGGCCGAACAGCCATCTCTTCGGCGCCACCGAGGCGGGGCTCTTCGGCGCGCCCCTCCCCATTGCCGGGATGGCGGGCGATCAGCAGGCGGCGACCTTCGGCCAGGCCTGCGTGACCCCCGGCCTGGTCAAGAACACCTACGGCACCGGCTCGTTCCTCCTCATGAACACAGGCCACACGCCGGTCGCATCGCGCCATCGGCTCTTGACCACCGTGGCCTGGCAGATGGGCGGTGAGGCGCGGCCCACCTATGCGCTCGAGGGAAGCATCTTCGTGACCGGCGCGGCCGTGCAATGGCTGCGCGACGCCTTGGGGCTCATCCGCGATGCGGCCGAGACCGAAGTCCTAGCCCGCTCGGTCCCCGACAACGGCGGGGTGTATCTGGTCCCCGCCTTCGTAGGATTGGGGGCGCCCTACTGGGACCCCGAGGCGCGCGGTATCCTGACGGGCATCACGCGCGGCACCGGTCGAGCCCACCTCGCCCGCGCGGTCTTGGAGGCGGCGTGCTACCAGACGCGCGACGTCGTCCTAGCCATGCAAGACGATGCCGGCACGCCCATCTCCGAGCTGCGCGTCGACGGCGGTATGACGCGCAATGACTTTTTCCTACAGCTCCAGGCCGATCTCCTCGGGATCCCCGTCGTACGCCCCACGCTCACCGAGACCACGGCGCTAGGTGCGGCCTATCTAGCCGGTCTCACCGTCGGTGTGTTCGAGTCGGGGGAGGGGATCGCCGCGCGCCGGCCTTCCGGGCAACGCTTCGAACCGGCGCTGCCTTCCGAGGAACGGGACACGTGCTATGCCGGCTGGCGGCGCGCGGTGGCACAAGCGCGGCTGCGCCCCTGATCCGGCGAAGGCGCCGCGTATGCGTAAGGCGGCCATGACTGTCCTCGTGCTTGGCATCGCCATGGACGCCGCGGTGTCCGCGGATCCTGCCTACCTCGTGCCCGTCGCCCCCGGCTGGCGGACGCGCGCGCTCCTCACCGTGGGCGAGAGCGTGAACGACAAACCCGACGGCAGCCCCTATCGCATGGTGGGGATCCCCGACGGGCTGGGTGCCTACGACAACCACGACGGCACCTTCACCGTGCTCATGAATCACGAGCTTCGCGAGGTGGCGGGTGTACCGCGCGCTCACGGTGGGATCGGCGCCTTCGTCTCCCAGTGGACCATCCGCAAGCCCGATCTCAAGGTCTTGCATGGGACCGACCTCATCAAACAAGTCTTTCTTTGGGACCCCCGCGCTGTCGCCTATGTGCTCGCCGATCCGGTTACCTTCAGTCGCTTCTGCGCCGCCGATCTTCCCGGGCCCTATGCCTTTTTCCACCGCCAGAGCGGGAACGGCTATCCCGGCCGTATCTTCCTGAACGGCGAGGAATCCGACCACCTCGGGCGGGCCTTCGCCCACATCGCGAGTGGGCCGCATACCGGGACCAGCTATGAGCTCCCGCACCTCGGCAACGGGCGGTGGGAAAACGTCGTGGCGCACCCCTTTGCGAGAGACCGCACGATCGTGGTCGGTCTAGACGATTCCAGCCCCGGCCAGGTGTATTTGTACGATGGCGAGAAGTCGAGCCGCGGCACCGAGGTCCATAAGGCCGGGCTCTTCGGCGGCCGGCTCTATGGGATCAAGGTCCTGTCGTCCTTTCGCGATGAGGACCGCGCGGCCGCCTTCGGCGACGGCCGGAGCTGGGGTTTTCGCCTGGTCGACCTCGGTGATGTCTCGGCGCTAGGTTTTGGGGACCTGCAGGCCGCAAGCGAGGCCGCAGGGGTGACCGAGTTCCTGCGCCCCGAGGACGGCGCCTGGGACACCCAGGACCCGCATCGCTTCTATTTCGTTACCACCGATCGCTTCGACACGGTGAAGACCGGCAGCGGGACCCAAGAGGGAAGAACCCGCCTCTGGCGCCTGGTCTTCCAGGACGTGCGCACCCCTGCGGCCGGCGGACGCATCGAGATGCTGCTGGACGGCACGGGCCCCTACCAGATGTTCGACAACCTGAGCGTCAATGGTCTAGGGCGGGTGATCCTTCAGGAAGATCCTGGCGGGCGGCCGTACTTGGCGCGCATCCGGAGTTACCTCCCCGATAACGGGAAGCTGACCGAGCTGTTGCGCTTCGATCCCGCCCGCTTCGGTGATCTGACCCTGCCGCCCACCCCGCCCTTCACGGTCGACGAGGAGGGCTCGGGGGTGATCGAGATCACTCGCATCGTCAAGAGGGCGCCATGGTTCACACCAAACCGGCGCTACTACTTAGGCACCGCCCAGACCCACGCGGCCCTGGTCGATCACGACGGGGACCCGAGCACCTCACCGCAACAGGACACCGAGCTCGTCGAAGGCGGGCAGCTCTATATTTTTACCGACGGCGGGCTTCCCGAGTGAGGGATAAGCATGGGAGGCGGCTGCGCCCCTGATCCGGGAAAACGCGGGACGCCGCGTAGGCGTAAGAGGGCCATGAGCGTCCTCTTGACTTACAATGAGCCGCAGGATCACGGCTTCATGTGCGGTCACGGCTTCCAGGACCTTGACCGGTACGTCTGGGAATTGATTACATGGACCCGAGCGCGATCGAGCAAGGGTGGTCAATCCCGAAATCTCAGCGAGGAGGATGAAGATGGCATACGTCGACGGTTTCGTGCTTCCAGTCCCGAAGAAAAACGTGCAGGCCTACCGGCGCATGGCGAGCAAGGCCGGAAAGATCTGGCGCGAGTATGGTGCTCTCCTCTACATCGAGGCGGTTGGGGACGACGTGAAGCCGGGCAAGCGGACGTCGTTCCCGCAGAGCGTGAAGCTGAAGGACGACGAGACGGTGGTCTTTGCGTACATCGTCTTCAAAAGCCGTGCGCACCGCGACAGGGTCAACGCCAAGGTGATGAAGGACCCGCGCCTGGCGAATATGATGGACCCCAAGGCCATGCCCTTCGACGGCAAGCGCATGATCTACGGCGGCTTCAAGGTGATGGTTGATCTTTAGCCACGATACCGATCAAGGCGCAACCGACCCGGCCGGACGGGTCCCTATCGCGCCAGCCGCTGCCGAAATTTTTCGGAACGTGAGGCTCATCCGCTCGCCGAGGAGGCCTGGCTGCCGCGGAACGCCGTGGTAGTAGTCCCGCTGGCAGGTGCCGCCCATCACGACGAGACTCCCGCGGCCGAGGTCGAGCGTGTGGCGCTCGCCCCCTTGGCGGCGCCGCGGCTTCAAGACGAACCGGCGGGGCGCGCCGAGCGAGAGGCTGGCCACTACGGGATCCTCGCCGAGCTCAGGCTCGTCATCCGCGTGGAACCCCATGCTGTCGCCCCCGTCCCGATACCGGTTCACGAGCACGTGGTTGAAGGGCACGGCAGTGCGCTCGCGCACTCGCCAGAGGAGGCGCTCCACTGCCGGTGTGAAGGCGCGGGGCTCGAGGGTCTGGCCCGAGTAGCGGTAGCCGAGATCGCCGGCCCAGGCAATGAGCCGGGGCTGGAGGACACGCCGGCCGAAGAGCACGACCTCGCGTTGCTCCCAGGCGAGCTCGTGGCGGAGGGCCTCGAGGAGCTCATCGGCCTCGGGCCTGGGGGTCCACGTCGGCTCGTGCTCGATCCAGGCGCTGGTAGTGAGCGTGATGCGCATGCAAGGACAGGTCAGAGTCTACCAGGGGCCGGGGCTGTGCGGCGATCGTCCCCGCTTCGCGGAGCGCGTGGTTCCAAAGCCGGGGAGCGGCTCCTTGACAGAGTTCCCGGGCTCCAGGCAGAGTGCCGCTCGATGCGCACGAAGCTGTCCTGCCCGGTGACCCGCGCCGGCCCCCTGGCCTCGAAGCTCCAGCGGGAGATCGTGCTGCTCCTCGCCTGGAGTCCAGCCATCCTGCTGCAGCTCGCGCACCCGCTCGTGGCGCGCGGGGTGGCCGACCACAGCACGTTCCGTACCGAGCGCTATGGCTGGCGCCACCGCTTGCGCCGTACCGTCGATGCCATGCTCCGGCTCTCTTTTGGCACTGAGCGGGACGCGCAGGTCGCTTTGGAGCGGATCAACGCGATCCACGATCGCGTGCACGGACACCTGCCCGAGGCCGCCGGCATCTTCCCCACCGGGACGCCCTACTCGGCCCACGACCCGGCGCTCCTCATGTGGGTACACGCCACCCTCGTGCACATGAACCTCCGCGTCTATGAGCTGTTCGTGGACCGCGTGGCCCCCGAGGACCGGGACCGCTACTGTGCCGAGGAGGCGACCGCGATAGAGGGAGGCCTTGGCATTCCCGTCGGATGGCTCCCGCGGAGCGCAACCGAGCTCGACCGGTACCTGGACGGGATGCTAGCCCGGGGAGAGATCGCCGTCACCGACACCACGCGTACCCTGGCCCGCGCGATTCTCCACCCCCACGTCCCTCGGCTTGGCGCGCCGGCCACCACCGTCCTGCGTTTCATCACCATCGGGCTCCTGCCACCAGCGATCCGGGCCGGTTACGGCTTTCCCTGGAGCGCGCGGCGCGACACGGCCCTGCGCGGGCTCGCCTGGCAGGTGCGCGCCCTGCTGCGGCTAACCCCGCCGGTGCTCCGCCACTGGCCAGCGGCGCGCGCGGCCGCCCGCCGCTCGGAGTGCCCCATGGCCGCGCTCCGAAGCCCTCGGGCCTGAGGCGCTCGCGAGAACCGGGGCTCCCTAGGATGAAGTACCGGCCCGGGCTCTAAGCCAGGTGGAACAATCCCTCAATGGCAAGAGGTGCAGCGACGCTAGTGCGCCAAGGCCGACACCGCAACGTACACACCCTGCACCACCCCGGCCATGCGCTGGTAGTCCAGCG
>JBQTJM010000010.1:0-4182 GCA_052387115.1 Gammaproteobacteria bacterium
CGGCTGCTGACTATCTCTCCGAGTGAACGTCTGCTATAGTGATCGCAGTGAATCATGGAGCGTCGAACGAGGGTCGACCGATGACGACCGTGCAAGTGCTTCCCCGGGGCGTACTGTATGAGCACGACGAGACGGCGTGGCTAGAAACCATGGCCGAGCTGATCCGGCTCGGGCGATTGGATGAGATCGATTATCCCAACCTTGCGGAGTATCTAGCGGACATGGCACGACGCGATCGGCGCGAGGTCGAGAGCAGGCTTACCGTTCTTATCGTCCACCGTTGGGTGATAGAGGCGCACCACGGGGAACACATTTGGGAGGTTATTGTCGAACCGGACATTGTTGGGAAGCTGCTTGTGGTGGTGACCGCCTACCCAGTTGGCGACGATTGATATGAGAGAGCCGTACCTAGAAGTTACGTTCCGTCATGGCCGGCCTATTGCTGCGTACCTGTACTTACCACGGGAGACGGGAGAGAACAGCTATCGCACATCAAAAGCCGAACCTGGCATGGTTGTCGATTTCGGCCAAAGCGGAAACCCTATCGGGATTGAGATTACGGCCCCTATGAAGATAACTGTTGCAGATCTCAATGATGTGCTTAGCAAGCTGGGACTACCGCCTATGACGGATAGCGAACTGGCACCACTTCAAGCTGCGTAGGCTATACTTTGGCTAACGAGGCGCTGCACCGGAGCACTCCTATTGTCGCGCTCGGTGAGCTAGGTCGTTATTGTGCCAAGGCAAGCTTGGCGTATCTTGCGGGGGTGCAAGTCCCGTCGGGTAAGCGCTACGGCCCGGGATCTCACCGACGCCTATGATGCCGCCTCTTCGTCACCACATGGACCCGCTGACGGGCGGGACAGCGCGGCTAGACGCTGGCGGCCGCGCTCGACGGCGGCGCGGACTTGCGCGGGGGCGGTACCGCCGAAATGATCGCGCGCCGCGACCGAGCCCTCTAAGGTCAGCACCGCGTAGACGTCTTGATCGATCGCTGGAGAATGGGAGCGCAACTGCGCGAGCGTCAGATCACAGAGGTCCCGGCCGGCATCGAGGGCCTGGCGGACGGCCCGGCCGACGATGGCGTGGGCATCGCGGAACGCCACGCCCTTGCGAACCAGGTAGTCCGCGAGATCGGTCGCGGTGGTCATACCGCGCCGCGCCGCCTCGCGCAGCCGCTCGCGCTTGATGGTCATGGAAGGCAGCATCTCGATATAGGCGCGCAAACAGTCCTGCACCGTGTCCACGGTGTCGAAGAGCGGTTCTTTATCTTCCTGATTGTCCTTGTTGTACGCCAGGGGCTGGCCCTTCATGAGCGTCAGGAGCGCCATCAAGTGGCCGTACACGCGCCCGCTCTTGCCACGCACCAGCTCCGGCACGTCGGGGTTTTTTTTTTGGGGCATGATCGAGGACCCGGTGCAAAACGCATCGCCCAGCTCGATGAAATCGAACTGCGGCGAGGACCATAACACCAGCTCCTCGGAACAGCGCGACAGATGGGTCAGGACCAGCGCCGCACAGGCTCCGAGCTCGATGGCGAAGTCCCGATCGCTCACGGCATCGAGCGAGTTTTCGGCGATGGCCTCGAAGCCGAGCTCGCGGGCCGTGAAGGCACGATCGATGGGGAAGCTCGTCCCGGCCAGCGCCGCGGCCCCGAGCGGCAGGACGTTCACCCGGCGCCGACAATCGGACAATCGCCCCCGATCGCGGAAAAACATCTCGAACCAGGCCAGGAGGTGGTGGCCCACGGTCACCGGCTGGGCGGCCTGGAGGTGCGTATAGCCTGGCATGATCGTATCCGCCTCGCGCTCCGCGAGATCGAGCAGCACGCCGAGCAGTGTTTCGAGCCGCGCCATGATGGCATCGATCTCGGCGCGCAGGTACAAACGCAGATCGGTCGCCACTTGGTCGTTGCGCGAGCGGCCGGTGTGCAGCTTCTTGCCGACCTCGCCGAGGCGCTCGGTGAGCCGGGACTCGATGTTCATGTGCACGTCCTCGCGCGCGACGGACCAGGCGACGTTTCCGCTCTCGACGTCTTTCTGGATCTCCTGGAGCCCGCCTACGATCATGGCGCACTCCGCGTCGCTCAACACCCCCACGTGGGACAGCATCCGGGCATGGGCGATGGAACCCTGAATATCGTAGCGATAGAGACGCCGGTCGAAACCGACGGAGGCCGTAAAACTCTGGACGAAGGCGTCGGTGGGTTCGGAAAATCGTCCCCCCCAGGGCCGATCGTCTTGACCGCTCGATGCTTCGCTCTTCACAAAACTCCCTCAAAGATCCGCGCTACGGCATGCTCGTGCCAAGTATACCGCGGGGACGATGACCTGCATCCCGGCACGGAGCGGCGGAGAGCAGGCAGGAGGGTGGTGGGGAAAATGCCGGGGACGCCCTTAATGAAATCGATCGCCGTGCGCCGGTCGCGTACCCTGCGCAACGGATGTTGTGGTGGGTCTGATTCGTTCACGTCGCGGGTCTTCGCCGACGCGAGAATGGGCTGGAAGCGCTTGATACCGGCGCCAATGCGATCCACTGCCTTCTTGGAAAGTTTCGGCATTTAGAGGAGAGACTCGGCCGGGTGGCAGGTGCTACCAGACCGAGCCCGCCGAACAGTCCGTGACGAGATGAGCGGCGGCATTGCCGGCATTCTCAAACCTCGCGTGGCCAATCGACCACACCCGCTCACCCCACCACGATTCAAGCGACTGCACATGGGTTAGGAGGATTCGATCTCGCCCCCATGCGGGATCCCACGAGCTCACAGGGCAAACGGTAATTCACGCCTATCGCGAGAAAAGAATCCCGGCGTCGCGCTGTTCACGATGTAGCGCTCATTCCGATCCAAAACGGAGGCAATACCCCGCCCCCCACTCCTCGAGTCCGTCGATCCCCATATCCAGCCGCTCGCCGGTGGGAAGCGCCGCATGAACCCTTCGAACGAGGCGCCGACGGTCCAATCGTAACTAATTGATGTTTCCGATAGGTGCAGGGCCGCCAGCGTAGCTAGGTACGCTGTCGCCAGCATACCACACATGGTAAGGCACATGTACACACGTACCTTCGTAGCGCGAACCCTCGGTGTGCACCCCAACACGATCGCCCGATGAGAGGAGCGCGGGGTCATCGATGCACCCCAGCGTGACAACGCGGGCAGGCGCATCTTTACGAATGCTGATCTCACGCGACTGCGCGAGTTTGCCGCGACCCGTAGGCCGGAGCCGCCGAAGGCACGACGCCCAGCCCCGCCAGCGAAAGCCTCTACGTCCTGGCGTTCGGCAATCAGGTCCTCGCGGCGACCAGGTGACGTGGGTGTCCGTCGCGGTCTTCGAAGAGAAGGCCCGGGGGCTTGAGGGGCTCGCCAAGGGCACCGAGGTGTATGCCGAGGGCCGCCTATCCCTGAACGCCTGGACAAGCCGCGACGGTGCGGAGCGCACCGGGCTGGCGGTCACGGCGTGGCGCATCGAGGTCCTGGGACAGATAGGGGGTCGGCCTGGGCGAGCGAAGGCTAGACGCGAGCGTGCGGAAGCGGCGCCCTTCGATGACGCGATCCCGTTCTGAGGCCGCGGGCATGACCGGCGTCTCGTCTAGGGGTCTAGCCACGGCCGAGCATCGACCAAAGCAAGAAAAGTAAGCAGGCAACCAACAGCACGGCCCACACTGTCTCGCCCACCACCGATCCCCTCAAGGCGTCATACTTCGCCTGTCTGGCCGCCGCTTCCTCAATAGCCGTTAAGGATATGTTCGGGCTGGTGTCCATTCCCAAGACTAAGCAAACGGGGGGCCGGGTCCACAGAACGCCAGCGTCGAATGGCGCGGGCCGGTGGCCTTCGGCGCGGCGGCATCACGGCAGGAGACGTATGGGCCTAGCGCCCCCAACCTTTGGCCCGGCCGACAAACCCGCCCCCTTCCTCCGCCATGAAAAACGCCTGTCGTCCGGGATCTCCTCCGCGCCGAAATCGGTGATTCCGCTCTGTATGTCCTCGTCCGACACCTTGCCGCGGCTCCCGCTCGGCACCTGCTCGGTGAAAAACTTGGTCTTGTCCATTTCGGCAGGGGCATCCAAAGACGGACCTTACCTCAGGTCCTTTTTATGGGCTGCATGCGGATCCATGGACTCCTTCCGCAGGTCCGTCTCATACGGCGTGATCCACTCGACTGCCGACCACACGGTGGCATCGG
>JBQTJM010000011.1:0-4859 GCA_052387115.1 Gammaproteobacteria bacterium
GATGCCTCTCAACTCTAACCCCAACAAACGGTGCAGGAGGAGGCCCGGGAGGAGCAGCAATTGGAGGAGACTCAGCAGAAAAAGCGGAAAGAGCATCGCGGGCCGGGGTTCGCGCAACGACCGACCCTGCTAGCGCAGCGGTCTCCCACCGAATCCCTGACCTGGTCCAGGTCTTCCACGGACGAACGCGGCATTGAAGAAATCGACGATCGCCGGCAGAAAGATGAAAACAAAGAACGCGACCTCTGCGCCGGCGTACAGGAGTGCAGCCGCGGTGTTCCGATCGTGGTGTCTGGGATTGGCGGGCATGGTCGTTGGATCGCTAGCCCGGCTATAGCTTCTCACGCGCAGGTTCCCGCTGGAACAGATAGAGCTCCTTGCCGCCGCTTTCCCGGAGCGTGGCCACGATCCGCAGGTCGCCGCGCGCGCGGAGGGCGCACAGGATCTCGCCCTGCATGCGCACCGCGGGCATCCGCCGGCGTCCGATCTTGGACAGGTAGATGCCCCCTTCTTCCTGCGCGAACACCAGGTCGATGTCGGCGAATTTCCGCATCAGCGCCGACAGATCGGGCTCCCGATAGTCCCGGACCACCTGTACCCCCAGCCCTTCACGATCGACCATCCATTGTAACCCGGCGGCGGTGATCGGCGCCGGGGCCGTGACCCACAGCCGGCGCGGCGCGGGCGTCGGGGGGAAGGCCCGGAGTGCACCGACCAGCTCGCGGTGCAGCCGCGTCCGATCCGCGAGCATCGGGTCGTCGGGCCGTCCTTCCGCCAAAGGCCACCGGAACGCCGACGCGCCTGCCGCGACCAAGAGCACCAGCGCTACTGTGGCGACAGACACCCGGCCAACCCGTTGTGGGAAGACCTCAAGCAAGCGAGCGACGGAATACACGGCCAGGAAAATGAGCCCCGCGCCAAAGGCGGCGCCGAAATAGGGTGATTTGGTGGGGACCATGGTGGGCAATGCGTACAGCACGCCGACGCCGAGCGTGAACGCGACGAGGCGCACCAGCGGTTCGCGCGATTGCGCTCCGACGGCCCGGGCCTTCACGCCAGCGGCTACTATCCCGGCGGCCACCAGCGACAGTAGCAACGGCGTCTGGTAGCCAAACATCGTAAGGCCTGCGCCCCCGAAGCTGTAATAGGCAAGGTGGTACCACCAATCGCCCGGCGTGAGCCAGATATAGACATCTCGGCCTACGGCATTGATATAGATGTAATCGAAGATCGTGCGCCCAGCGAGCGCGTAGTAGGGAAGCACCACCATCGCGGCGGCGGCGCCGATGATGAGCGCGGATCGGATCGCCGCCCGCCACGACCATTCCGTCGGCCGGGAATAGCGATCCGCGATCGCGCCGAGGACCACACCGGCGCAGAGGGCCGCCGCGGTGATCGGAAACGTAGACGTCTTGATCAGACAGGCCGCGCTGAACGAGGCGCCTACCGCGATCAGGTGGGGGGCCCTCGCCCCGACCATGCGCTCCGTCAGGAGCAGGCCCATCGCCCCGCCCAGCACGATGCCCCAGAAAGGGTCCGGCCGGAACTGGGTCACGCCCACGGTCAGAAGCGGTATCGTGCAGGCGTATAGTCCGATGAGCAGCCGCTCTATGGCGCGCACCCCTCTCGCGAACCGGCTCACCCACAGCAAGGCCGCCCAGGGGATGAAGAAGCTCGCGAAATAGGGCACGGCGAGATCGACCCCGCCGATCGCGAACGAACCGGCGGCCAATAGCTCCGGGAACGGCGCCCGCGGCGGCTCCTGCAAGAACACCGTCAGCGCATCGAGCGGCCCGAGCTCGTTCCACCGGCGTAACCAGCCTAGCGCCGCGTTGAAATAGCCGACGTCGTCGTAACGAGGCGGCGCCGCCAAACGGCCCACCTGCGTCGAGCGCTGCACCGCCCACTTGGTCAGGCCAATCGCCACGAGCAGCCAGACGAGCGCCATGGTCCAGCGCTGCCGCCTGTCCGCTCCCAGGGATCGATACGGGCCCCCGTCCGCCATAGTCAAGGACCGGAAATCGACGCGGTTCCCCGCCTGCCGGGCGATGGCTTCGATGGGGCCTTGTCATGATGTCTGCCCAACTCCGTCATGCCGGACACCTCCATTACCTTTGCCCCTGTCTCGAATTCAGGCACCACTCCTCGAAGTCTTCGATCATCTCTGCTGTAAAGTGGTTTTTCCAATCCCCGGCAACACCTTTGCGGAAGAAGGGTATCTGATCGTGCTCCTGCCCCGTCGCCTTTCGAATGTGGTCGATCTGCAAAACTTTAAGAATTTCTCCGATGCCACCATCGGTCGTGTGAATTCCCAGAAAACTACCGATCCGCCGCAATTCATCGGCGCCATCCTCGAGCATGCGCTCGAACGACGAGGTATGGACCCGGGATGATTCCAGCGACCACACTTCGTGATAGTCGGCTACCTTCTGGGCCACTTCCCTGCCTCGCTCCCCATAGAAGTCCTGGAAGGATCCTTCATAGCCCGCGTTACGGCATTCGTGATAATAGGCGGAAACTACGACATCACGCATATCACGCTTGATATTCAGGACATAAACATCGTCATAGGAAAGGATCAGGTCCCGTTGCTCCGGCTTCCCAAAGTGGGTCTTTGTCATGTAGTCGCCGGCATGATAATCCAGACGCGCCAGTACGTCTGCCAGCTTCTCGGGATCGATGCTCGAGTTGAGCCACCTGGGGTTACGAAACTCGTCAGGTGGTGGAGGGAACCCGGTCAACCGGCCTACGGCATAATACAACCATGTCGATCCGCTCTTGAATGCGCCATTGGCGAGAACGAGCACGAGGTTCAACTATTAGCGGAAGGAGCTCCGATATGCGCCATGTCCATACCCCTATCGTGCTACGTGAAAGCGCATAGCGTAAGCGTCACACGTAATCCCGGAGACCATCCCAGAACCACTTCATGCGGACAACGCACCCACATAACCTCGGTGTCCTTTGTTGAAGCAGGATCTTCATCTTCAGCCTCGCGGGCAAGCGGGACTTTAAAACCGCAAACGTTCCGGCATCGTAGTCCTGAAGCCGACGCCAATAGTCTGCTTGCTGCCGCAGTACTTGCGAGGCCTCGGCCTCATTCATATCGAAATGATCGGCGTGCGAAATCATGCAGGAAATGACTTTTTCCATTCGACGGCACCTGAATGTCACTACTTCCTTCGAGAAATTCAGAGTTCCACCATACGTCTGATGCCCATGCTGCCGGTATAAATATACCGGAGACGCAATGACATGGATACTTTGAGCCCATCGCACCGTCGCGGCAGCCATCCAGACATCCGCGAAAGGAAGCTCTGCGGGAAGCGGGAATATCTTATCGCAAAGGCCCCGCGAGACACACCAACTCCAGCGTGGAACTGATGCGAGATTTTCAAACGCCTCATCGCGGTTCTCGAATGACGGTGGTCTATAGATGGCTATTGGCTTGAGCCGCACATCTACGATCTTGCCGCCATGCACCTCGGCCCAGCGCCCGTTTCCACCGTGTTTCCAGGCCTCTGTAAGGGCGAACCATGCACACTCCAACACATCGTCTGCGTCGATAAACTTGATGCTCCGCCCTCGCGACAATGAGTAACCATAATTCAAAGCCGACACCTGCCCGGACCCCGGGCTTATTACATAGCGAATAACGCCAACCGGGTCGCGGACCTTTTCAAGGGCCGAGCACAGCTCATCAGACGAGCTGTCGTCGACCAGAATGACTTCTATGGATTTGCCGAGCGTAATAATCTCCGGCCTTGAAAGCCACGATAATGCGTCACCGATGAAGGGAGCCGCGTTCTTGATAGGCATCACGAACGAGACAGCCGTATTACTCATTATCTCGCGCGATACAATATGCGTAAATATGGCGCGACGAAATTCGACACCACGGACACACGGCTTGAATACCTGACACACATGCGCCACCAGCCTTTCACCGGATAGCCTTTCGGCCCAAATGCACCGCGAAGTCTGTCCACGAATCGTTGGTGGTATTCCCACGTCTCTGTGCGAGAATTCCTATTACAATACCCGACAATCGAAGAAGAGGACATGTTCACGCCGCCGGATGCCACATTTCGCAATCCGTACTCGACGTCTCCAAGGGTATGTCGGAGGCGGGGATCGTTTGATCCCAGCTTCGAATATATATCTCGTGGAATCAAGACCAGGTTACCATTGAATGCGTCTATCCTGGCCCCACAAGGAGCATGCTTCGAAAAGGCGATCCGCCATCCAGGCCTGCGGATGTATCCACCGTAGGATACTTCTCCATTAGTACCCAAGAACATTCCAGCGACTATGCAGGACTTGGAAGGGATCCGCTTCGAATCATCCAGCATGGATTCGATGGCATTAGGAAGCAACCTGACATCATCATTCGCCCAAAGGATGTAATCCGGTCTGTCCTCGATGGCTCTGGTCATAGCCAGGTGCGTAGCGCCACCCCAATAGAGGCTCCCGTCGCCCTGCAGGACGGTGACATGTGAGAGTGTTTTGAGCAGCTCGGCGGTTCCGTCGCTGCTGCCGTCGTCGCACGCGTAAACTCGCAGCATATATTCTCGGTCGCGACCCTGTTGAGCTTCCAGTGATGCTAGAAAGCCACGAGTAACCGCGATTCTGTTTCTGGTTGCAATGACGACCGCGATTACCATTACGATGCTGCGAGCCCGGCTAACGGTATGGTGCTGAGTGTTTCGCCATTCCTAGAAACCGAGTGAGTGAGCACCTTTCGAGTAGCTCCAGTCGGCCACCACTGGTACAATTTACCAGCGTGCGTCCGGCCAATCGATACTGTTCAGCGGCAAGGGCATAGAAGTATTCGCTGGCCGTGAGATCGGGCAATTGCC
>JBQTJM010000012.1:0-10361 GCA_052387115.1 Gammaproteobacteria bacterium
CTATTGGCGCAAGGCGAGACCCCCGAGGCGATCCTCGCCGATTACCCCGACCTTGAGCGGGAAGACATTCAAGCCTGCCTCGTCTACGCGCATGCCGTCATCGCCCACGATACGCTCGACGAAGTCACGGTGGCCGCCCGGTGAAGTTTCTCATCGACCGCTGTGCCGGCCACCGTTTGAGCGAATGGTTGCGGGCACAAGGCCATGACGTCGTGGAGTCCAGGGAGCGCGGTCCGGATCCCGGTGACCGCGGGCTATTAGCGTGGGCTGAGGCCGAGGGCCGCATTCTGGTGACCATGGATAAGGACTTCGGGACGCTCGTCTTTCTCGATAAGGCCCCGCACCGCGGCATGATTCGCTTGCCCGATGTGTCCGCGGACCGGCGTATCCAGATGATGGAACAACTCCTCGAAAATCATTCCACCGCCTTGCTCAATCGGGCGATCGTAACCTTGAGGGGCGGGCGCATCCGGGTGTCTCGTGATTCGTGAGTTGACACAAAGGCGAGCGCCCGGGTTCCGGGACGCGAGCCCACCGGTGCCGGTCAAGTCACCTTGGCTGGCAGAATGGTTTGGAGTGGAACGGCGCCTACCAGCTCACCCGTTGATCGAGCTCATATTCAGGCAGGGGAGTTGTTCAGGGCAGGGTTGGTGCCTTTGCGCGGATCGAAATCCTCCTCTGGTGCGCCGGGCACCCTGCATTTGACTGCGCTGGCCGGAACCGCGATCGGCCAGGGTGGCTGATCAGCCCTCCAGCAGATTGATCACCTCGACGGACACGGTTGCCTGTTGTTGGCCGCCGCCGTAGACCACGCCCTTCAAGGGGGTCACGTCGCCGTAATCCCGCCCCCAGGCGACGGTGATGTGGCGATTATCGGGGCAGTGGTTGTTGGTGGGGTCGAAGTCGAACCAGCCGAAACCGGGGTGGAAGACGGCGAACCAGGCGTGCGAGGCATCGGCGCCGATGAGCTTGTCCCGGCCGGGTGGGGGCAGGGTCTCGAGATAGCCGCTCACGTAGCGCGCGGCCAGGCCATGGGCGCGCAGGCAGGCGATGGCCAGGTGGGCGAAGTCCTGGCACACCCCGCGCCGGTGCTCCAGGACCTCCGACAGCGGGGTGGTGACGCTGGTGAATCCCGGCACATAGGCGAAATCGCGGTGGATGCGCGTGCTGAGCTCGGCCACGGACTCGAGGAGCAGGCCGCCGGGGCGCAGTGACACCGCCGCGTACCGGGTGATGTCGGCCGCGGCCTCGCAGAGCGGTGAGTCCAGGAGGAACTGGCGGGCTTCGAGGCGCTCGGGCTCGAGGTCGTGGCGCAGGATCTCGGCCGCCTCTTCCCAGGGAACATCCGCCACCTGCGCGGGCCGCTTTGGCGATCCCACCTCGACCTCGCTCGTGGCCGTGACCGAGAGGTGGCTGTGGCCGCGCTGCATGGAGAAGAAGGCGGTCGGATTGCCGAAGAAGTCCTCCCGCTCCGAGACCAGATCGGGCTCGGGGTCGATCACGAGCGCGTGCGAGAGGCAGCGCTGGTGCGCCACCGCCCGGGGTCTCAGGTGCGTCTCGTTGTGACAGAGCGCGACCGGTTGCACATAACGATACTCCGTGTGATGCACCACGCGGTAGCGCATAGCCAGAGTCCCCCTCAGATCCCTGCGTTACCGGCCAGAAGGCGCTGTGGGCCATAGGTATCTGCCAAATACCTGGCCGTGAGCCCGTCCGAGCACAGCCGGAGCAGGCGCTCGACCTCCGACAGCACCGGCTCCAGCAAGCAGCGCAGGGCCTCCGTATCGCAAGAGCCCAAGGGGCAGGCGGTATCCGCCAGGCTCACCGCGTTGCCGGCTTCTCGGATGAGGGCGCGCTCGTTGCCGAACGGGCCGCCCGCCGGTCTGGGCAACGACTCCAAGTGGCCTTGCAGACACGCGAGCTGGAAGGCGAGCGCGCGCGGATGGGCCAGGTCCGTGATCAAGAGCCTCAGCACCCCGGCCAGATCGGGCACCGGCTGGTAGCGGCGCCGGTAGGTGATGAGGCTCGCCTGGGCCCGCAAGGTGGCCTCCAGCCGAAGGCCCTCGGGTGCGGGCGAAGGGCCGCAGAGGAGTGTGGCCCGCAGGGTGGCAGAGAGCCCCAGGGCGCGCTCCAGGCGCCGGCCGATCTCGACGAAGGCCCAGCTCTGGCCCCGGATCATGGTCTCGGTGAGACCCCCGGAAAACGCGGCCAGGGTCGTGATCAGCGCATCGAGGTGCTGGTGTTCGATGGGCATGCGGCCGGACAGCGACCTGCCAGACAGCGATCTATGGTGCTCCGGGATCTCGTAGAGCACCCTGAACGCGTCCTCGTCGAGACGGTCGCGTACCGATTGAGCGGATTGCAACGCGGCATTGAGGTCATGCGTAAGCCCGCCATAGCCCTCGGGCCCGAACACGGTCTCGACGACCTTTGGAACCTCCGGCGGCGGCACCGGGCTGGGTGCGCTGGTGCGTGCGAGCACACCCAGGAGCTCGCCGGCACAGGCGAGGCGCTCGAAGTCCCCGTAGTCACTACAACAATTAAGGGGACTGCCGGACCACACCTCGAGCGCCGTGCGCAGGAGGCGCAGGGTGCCTTCGGCGCGTTCGGTGTAACGCCCGAGCCAGAACAGGTTGCTGGCCGCGTTGCTGGGCAGGATCCGGAGGGCGGGCGCCACGGCGGCGCGCGTCTCCGGGGTCCACAGGCTGACCTGCTGCCCCGGCTCAGAGGCCAGCACCCAGGTGTCCTTGCCGATCGCCCCGGCCTGGTTGGAGATGAGGCACGGGCCGCGGTCGGGGGCGGCGCGCGCGAGACCGCCGGGCATCGCCACATAGCCGTCGGGACGCGCCACCAGGAAGCTGCGCAACACGGTCTGGCAGGCCAGGATCCGGGCATCGACCCAGCTCGGGCTGGCCGAGGGGTGCAGGACCTCCTGCCCGACATAGGCCCAGGGACGGGCACGGATGCGGTCCGCCCAGGCGCCGCGTTCGCGTGCGCTCAACAGCGGTCCGAACACCGGCCGGCTCCCGAATTCCCGGTAGATGGGCTTGATCACGAGATCGCAGAGACTCGCGAGCACGTGGCTCCGGCCGCCCGGCTCCCCGCACCACCAGGTCATCACCGAGGGCAGATCCAGGCCCTGGCCCAGGAAGTGACGGGCGATGCGCGGCAGGAAGCAGTTGAGCCCCGGGTTCTCGAGGACGCTGCTGCCGAGCGGGTTGGCGACGGCCACAGTGCCGCGCCGCACCGCCTCGAAGAGCCCCGGGACCCCGAGGCGCGACTCGGGCCACAGCTCGACCGGGTCGCAGTAATGGTCATCGACCCGCCGCAGGATCACATCCACGGGTTCGAGGCCCTGCAGGGCGCGCAACCACACCCGCCCGGAGTGCACCGTGAGGTCATCGCCTTGCGCCAGGGTGAAGCCGAGATAGCCGGCCAGATAGGCCTGTTCAAAATAGGTCTCGTTGAGCGGGCCGGGGGTAAGGAGCACGATCCGCGGTTCTTCGCTCGATGCGCCTTCGCGGTCGGGTCGAAGCGCTACCAGCGCCATCCTGAGGCCCTGGAAAAACAGCGACAGGCGATGCACCTGGGCATCGCGAAACAGGCTCGGGAGACAGCGCGAGACGATCATGCGGTTGGCCAGCGCATAGCCGACGCCCGAGGGTGACTGGGTGCGATCGCTCATGACCTGGAAGCGCCCATCCGGTGCCCGGCCGAGATCGGCGGCGTACAGCGTCAGAGGATGCGCCCTGCGAAAACCGACGCCGGCGCAGGGTCTCAGGAATCCCCCATGGCCATAGATCAACTCGAGCGGGAGCAGGCCCTTCTTGATGAGGTCTCGCGGTCCGTACAGGTCTTTCAGCACCAGGTTCAGGACCTCGGCGCGCTGCACCAGCCCGGACTCGATGCCGGCCCATTCCTGGCTGCTCATAACGAACGGAATGGGGTCGAGCTCCCAGGGCCGGATGCTGCCCTCGGGCTCGCCGTACACGTGGTAGCTGACCCCGTGCTCGCGCACCAGACGCCGTACTTCGTCGGTGCGGCGCTCGAGCTCGTGCGGCCCCAGGGCCAGGAGCGCCGGCGCGAGGTAGCGCCAGTGCGGGCGCGGCTTCCCGTCCGGCAGGTGCATCTCGTCGTAGGCCCCGTGCGGGGGACCGTACTGCGCGGCGCTGAAGTAGTCGGCGGTGCTCTGCATATCCGCTGGCTCTAGCTCATTCCGGGGGCCGGCGCAGATCCAAGGTGTTCGGGTACTCCCTGTTGCGCTCCTCGGCCGGCGGCGCCACGGGGCCCGGGGGATGGCCTTCCGTGAAGAAGTGTCCGTAGCGCGCGAAATCGGGGGGCGGCTCCAGGACCCCGGGGGTGTGGCCGTGGGCCCAGAAGCGGCTCACCCGGCGGGTCTCGGCCTCATAGGCGTTGACTGGGAAGATCGCATAGCTGCGCCCCCCGGGGTGGGTCACATGATAGGTGCAGCCGCCGACGGCACGCCCGTTCCAGGTATCGATCAGGTCGAACACCAGCGGGGAGTGCACGCCGATGGTCGGGTGCAGCGCGGACGGGGGGTGCCAGGCCCGGTAGCGCACCCCTGCCACCGACTCGCCCTGAGTCGCCGTCGCGCAGAGCGGGACGCGCCGGCCGTTGCACGAGAGGACATGGCGGTCGTGGATGAGCCCGGTGGCCTTGACCTGCAGGCGCTCCACGGAGGAATCGACGAAGCGTGCCGCGCCGGTGTTGCTCACCTCCTCGCCGAGGACATGCCAGGGCTCGATGGCGGCGCGCAGCTCGATCTCCACCTCACCGATCCGGACCGTGCCGTAGCTCGGAAAGCGGAACTCGAAGAACGGCGCGAGCCACTCGGGATCGAAGGGATAGCCCGACTCGCGGAGCTCCCCGACCACCTCGCGCACGTCCGCCCACACATAGTGCGGGAGCATGAAACGGTCGTGCAGCGCCGTGCCCCAGCGCACCAGCGTGTGCTTGTAGGGTCGCCGCCAGAAGCGCGCGACGAGGGCGCGCACCAGAAGCATCTGCACCAGGCTCATGCGCGCGTGGGGGGGCATCTCGAAGGCGCGCAGCTCCACGATCCCGAGCCGCCCGGCCGCGCTGTCGGGGGAGTAGAGCTTGTCGATGCAGAACTCGGCACGGTGGGTGTTGCCGGTGATGTCCACGAGGAGATGGCGCATGAGCCGGTCCACGAGCCAGGGCAGGGCTACCTCGCCCTCCGGCATCTGATTGAAAGCGATCTCCAGCTCGTAGAGGGCCTCGTGGCGCGCCTCGTCGACCCGCGGGCTCTGGCTAGTGGGCCCGACGAAGAGCCCGGTGAACAGATAGGACAGGCCGGGGTGGTGCTGCCAGAAAGTCACGAGGCTCCTCAGGAGATCGGGCCGCCGCAGGAAAGGGCTGTCGGCCGGGGTGGCGCCGCCGAGCGTGATGTGGTTGCCGCCCTGGGTGCCGGTGTGGCGCCCGTCGAGCATGAACTTCTCGGTCCCGAGCCGCGCCAGGTGGGCCTCCTCATACAGGGCCGCGGTCACGGCGACCAAACTCGGCCAGTCACGCGAGGGGTGGATGTTGACCTCGATGACGCCCGGATCCGGGGTCACCTGCAGGCGTTCCAGGCGCGAGTCGCGCGGCGGCTCATAACCCTCCAGCGCCACCGGCATCCGAAGCGCCTCTGCGGTCGCCTCGATCGCCGCCACGAGATCGAGGTAATGCTCTAGATAGGCGAGCGGCGGCAGGAATACGCACAGCCGCCCATCGCGTGGCTCGATGCAGATCGCCGTCCGCACCACCTTGGCGGCGGTCTGCCGGGGGCGTTCCCGGTGCACATCGGCGTGGCCCTGTTCCATCACGCCTGGCATGGCCTGCCCGCGCGCCAGGACCTGGCTATAGCGCATCGCGACCTCGCCGTGGATGTCCCCGAGCGCTGCACGCGGCTCGAAGAGGCTGCGCTCGAGGGCGGGCTCAAGCTCGTCCGCGGCGACATAGGGCAGGGCTTCCAGCGGCAGGCGCATCCCCATCGGCGAGTCACCGGGCATCAGGAACAGGTGCCCGCGTCGGAGCTCCCAGGGCGAGGTGCGCCACGTGCCCTGCCCATAGTCCCACTCGATCGGCAGCGCGTAACCGACGGGGGTGTCGAGCCCGCGCTCCAGGGCGCGGCGCAGCGTCTCACGCGCCTCCGGGAGCTTCAGCTCGACCAAGAGCGGGTCCTGGTTGATCGGAACACCGCCTTCCTGCCAGAGGTAATACAAGGTGTCCTCGTAGGCCGGGATCGCGTAGCGCTGGCCGACGCCCAGGCGCCGCGCCAGCGCTGCCGCGAAGCGCGCCGCCTGGGTCGGGCCCATTGTCATCATAGAGGGGCCGTCGCTCCGGTGGGGAGCGGCGATGAGCTCGGCGTTGCGCCACACCGGGGCGCCGTCCTTGCGCCAGAAGCAGCCGAGCGCCCAGCGCGGCAGAGGCTCCCCCGGATACCACTTGCCCTGGCCGTAGTGAAGGACGCCCCCGGGGGCGAAGCGCCGGCGGAGGCGCTGGATGAGGTCCTCGGCCAGTCGGCGCTTGTGCGCGCCCAGGGGGGTCATGTTCCACTCCGCCCCCTCCATGTCATCGATGGAGACGAAGGTCGGCTCGCCCCCCAGGGTGAGCCGCACATCCTCACGGGCCAAGTCCGCGTCGATGGCGTGGCCCAGGGCGTCGATGGCCGCCCAGTCGCCATCGCTGTACGGCTTGGTGACGCGCGGGTCCTCGTGCAGGCGCGTGACGGTGTTCGAGTGACTGAACTCGACCCGGCACTCGTCCGTAGAGCCCGTGACCGGCGCGGCGCTCTGCGCATCGGGGGTGCAGGCGAGCGGGATGTGACCTTCGCCGGCGAACAGGCCCGAGGTCGGATCCAGTCCGACCCAGCCGGCCCCCGGGAGATAGACCTCGGCCCAGGCATGGAGATCGGTGAAGTCGCGCTCCAGACCCGAGGGTCCGTCCAGGGCCTTGACATCCGGCACCAGCTGCACGAGATAACCCGAGACGAAGCGCGCGGCCAGGTCCAGGTGCCGCAGCACTTGGACCAGGAGCCAGGCCGAGTCGCGGCACGAGCCCAGGGCCTTGCCCAGGGTGTCTTCGCAGCTCTGTATGCCGGCCTCCATCCGGACGGTGTAACGGATGTCGCCGCACAGGCGCCGGTTGAGAGCGACCAGGAAGTCGTTGGTCGGCTGCCGCGAGCGGTCGATGCCGGCAATCCAGTCCCTGAGCCTGGGACCGTCCTCCCGGACCTTGAGGTAGGGGAGGAGGTCGTGGCGCAACTCGGGTGCGTACTCGAACGGGACGTGCTCGGCATACTCTTCGAGGAAGAAATCGAAGGGGTTGATGACCGTCATGTCGGCCACCACATCCACTTCGATGGCCAAGGTCCGGGTCGGCTCGAGAAAGACCAAGCGCGCGAGGTAGTTGCCGAACGGGTCCTGCTGCCAGTTGATGAAGTGCTTCTCGGGCGTGACGCGCAGCGAATAGGCGAGGATGGGCGTGCGGGTATGAGGCGCGGGCCGGAGCCGGATCACCTGCGGCGAGAGCCGCGCGCGGCGGTCGTAGCGGTACTCGGTCTTGTGGTTCAGGGCGACTCGGATGGCCATCGTCTTGGTGCTTCAGGGATCGTCTGCGACCTGCGGTGCGCTCGGGCCCAACGCTTCACGTTCCTGTGTACGGTGGGTCAGGTGGGAGGAATGCGCCGCAACCCACCACCCGACGCACATTGCCCAGCGTCAGGCCGCCATCGAGTCCGATCGCGGGGCCGGGGCCTCGCCCAGGAAATACGTCGCGCGGATGCGATCGTGCAGCCGGCCGAGGGCGATCTGCAGCGCGTCTATCAGATCGTGCAGGCCCTCGCGCGAGACGTTCTCGACCCCGGCGTTGCCGATCTGCTGCTTGAGCCGGGCCACGTGCCGCCGCGGGACCTCGTGCCGCGGCAGCTTGCCGAGGCTTTCCTGCACCTCGTTCAGGCAATGATACACGGCGCGCGGGAAGCTGCGGTCCTGCAACAGGAACGACACCACGTCCTCCCCGTTGACGCGCACGTGCACATGGCGGCGGTACATCTGATGACCCGACAGCGACTTCAACACGCTCACCCACTGGATGGTCTCGAAGGGGACGAGCTCGTCTCTCGCATGGGCGAGCAGGCTCGCGGAACGCACGTCGATGATGCGCGTGGTCATGTCCGCGCGCTCCAGGTTCCGGCCGATGCGCGCGAAGTCGTACCCCGGCCCGCGGCTCATGGTGCCGGCTAAGAGCCCGGTCAAGAGCTGGCAGCCGTCGATCACATGGGTGAGGAAGGTGAAGCGCGAGCGCCGTCGGATGGCCTGTTCACACTGCGCCGCGGCGTACTGGTAGAGGTCGTTGAGCTTCTCCCAGGCCTCGCGCGGCACGATGTCGCGGGTGGTGCGCAGGTTCTCGCGCGCTTGGTGCAGCGAGGTCAGGATCGAGCACGGGTTGTCGCGATCGGCCACCATGCAGCGCACTACCTCCGTCTCCCCGGCCGCCGGGTAGCGCGCGAAGAACGGCTCTTCGGCGCCCATGATGAAGACCAGGGGCTCCCAGCCCAAAGCCATATCCTTCGGCAGGTCCAGCAACGAGTGCGTGTTGACATTGATGAGGCGCGCGGTGTCCTCCGCGCGCTCCAGGTAGCGTCCCATCCAATACAAACGCTCCGCGACCCGTGACAACATGGCTAGTGTGCGTCCACTACCCAGGTGTCCTTGCTGCCGCCGCCCTGGGAGGAGTTGACCACCAGGGAGCCACGCCGGAGCGCGACCCTCGTCAGGCCACCCATGGTCACGTAACTGGCTGCGCCTGACAGGATGAAGGGCCTGAGGTCCACATGCCGCCGTCCCAACCCTTCCTCGCACAGGGTCGGCACGGTCGAGAGCGAGATCACGGGTTGGGCGATGTAATCACGGGGATCGTGCTCGATGAGGCGCGTGAACTGGGCGCGCTGGGTCGCCGTGGCGTGCGGGCCGACCAGCATGCCGTAGCCGCCCGAGGCATTGGCGGGCTTGACCACGAGCTTGTCGAGATTGGCCAGGACATATTCGCGGTCTCTCGGGTCTATGCACAGATAGGTCGGGACATTCGGCAGGATCGGTTCCTCGTCGAGATAATATTGGATGGCCTTGGGCACGAAGGCATAGACGACCTTGTCGTCCGCGACCCCGGCGCCGGGGGCGTTGGCGAGCCCGACCTTGCCCTTTTTCCATGCGCGCAGGAGCCCGGGCACTCCGATCACCGATGCCGTCCCGAAGGCCTCCGGGTCGAGGAAGAGGTCGTCGATGCGCCGGTAGATCACATCGACGCGCGCCGGACCCTCGATGGTGCGCATATAGACACAGTCGTCATCGCCGACGAAGAGATCACTCCCCTCGACCAATTCGGCGCCCATCTGCTGGGCCAGATAGGCGTGCTCGAAATAGGCGGAGTTGTAAATGCCCGGGGTGAGCACGACGATCTCAGGGGAGTCGCCGGGACGCGGCGACAGCGAGCACAGCATATCGAAGAGCTGCGCCGGGTAATCGTCGATCGGGCGGATGTTCACGTGCTCGAAAAGCTCGGGAAACACGCGCTTGGTGACCAGTCGGTTTTCGAGCATATAAGACACCCCGGAGGGGATGCGCAGATTGTCCTCGAGCACGTACAGGGTCCCGTCCCGGTCGCGCACCAGATCGCTGCCGCAGACGTGGGCCCACACCCCGTGCGGTGGATCTACCCCCGTGCACTCTGGGCGGAAATTCACGGATTTTTCCAGAAGCCAGGCTGGAAGCACGCCGTCCTTGACGATGTGTTGATCGTGGTAGAGGTCGTTGATCAAGAGATTGAGCGCGTGTACCCGCTGTTTGAGCCCGGCCTCGGTGCGTTCCCATTCCTGGGCCGAGAGGATGCGTGGGATGATATCGAAGGGCCAGGCGCGATCGATGCTGCCGCCCTCTTCGGTGTAGACGGTGAAGGTGACGCCCATGGTCAGGATCGAGAGATCGGCGGCGCGCTTGCGTTCCTCGATCTCGGCGCTGCTGAGCGAGGCGAGATAACGGCACAGCGGCTCGGCGGCCTCTCGAGGCGCCCCCCCGGAGGCGATCAACTCGTCGTAGCCATCGCCCGTGTCGTAACCCTGCCAGTCGATCGACATGTCTCCACCCGCCGGGGGTAGGATCTCGGGCGAAGTATACGGGGAATACATATGATCGCGTGATCGCGGCACGGACTGCGACGCGGCGCTGTGGTCCATTCCTGCGTTCAGCAAGCCATGTACCAAGGCGATCGAGCCCGCGTCTTTCGCGGTCGGCAAAGGGAACGAGGCGATCTCGATCGCATCCCGTGGCCCGGATCTCGGT
>JBQTJM010000013.1:0-4818 GCA_052387115.1 Gammaproteobacteria bacterium
TTGGTCAACCATATCATCGCATATCGCGCACCCCCGGCGCCCCGCTTGGCTCCTCTTCGCCACCACCCAACCTTCCCTAGCTAGGCCAGGCGGTCGGCATGATGTGTAAAGCAGAATGACCAGTCCCGGGTTACGCCTTCTTCATTCGCGGCTTCGATACCAGTGTTTCCGGCGTGTTCCGCAACGGGTTTCGTCCAGCCAGCGGCCAGGGCATACCGGGAATCGCGAATGTAGAGCGCATCGAGATCCTTAAAGGGCCAGCCGCCGTACTGTACGGTCGCATCGAACCGGGCGGATTAATAAATCTCGTTTCTAAGCGGCCACTGTTCTCGCCGTACTATTCTATCCAACAGCAATTCGGTTCTTACGATTTTTATCGAACAACCGTGGATACCGCAGGTCCGCTCTTAGATAGCTCGCTCGCTTATCGTTTCAATTTCGAGTACCTCGACAAGAATTCTTTTAGGGACTTTGTGTCGACGGAGCGCATCCTCGTAGCGCCCAGCCTGACTTGGCGGCCCCGTGAGGATACGGAAGTGAACTTGCTGGTCGAATATTCCCACGTCGACGATTCGGAGGACCAAGGCATTCCTGCTATCGGCAACCGGCCCGCGCCGCTGCCCATCAGTCGTTCGCTGGTGGGCTCAAACAACACACAAACCTCAGACAATATCTACCTCTACCTGACGGCATCGCATCAACTGAACGAAGCCTGGACGGTACGCGGAGGATTTTCGGGCTATTGGAACGACTTCACATACGATTATCTTTTTCACGACTCCTTACTCGACGACAATCGTACCTTAAGTCTGCTGCCGGTCCCGTTTGACACGCAAGAAAGAGGTTACGCGGTCTACCTCGACACCACTGGACGGTTCGAGACGTTCGGGGCCACGCACGACGTCTTGCTCGGGGCGGACTACTATCTTGCAGAAAAAAACGAACCCACGTGGTTTGGTGACCTGATCCCTCAAGACATATTCAATCCGAGAGTCTTCAATTTTGACTACGCTGCACTGCGGGCCACGAACCCAACCAACTTTGTTGCGGGCGATGAGTGGGTGGGGATCTACTTCCAGGATCAAATCACGCTCTGGGACAAAGTTCACGTCTTGGGTGGTGGGCGTTACGATTGGGCCGGCCGCCGCTCTGGGTCCTCCACCATCTCACTGGCGGATGCCGAGGCAAGCGAAGACACGCGCACCGATCGAAAATTCAGTCCCCGCGTCGGATTGTTGTATCAACCATGGTCATGGCTATCGCTCTATGGCAACTATGTAGAGTCCCTGGGACGTAACAACGGGCGCGACTCAACGGGCCGTCGGCGTGATCCGCAGTTGGCGACCCAGTACGAGGTGGGAGCCAAGACGGAGTTTTTCGATAGCCGCCTCAGTGCCACGCTGGCGTTTTATCACCTGACCAAGGAGAACCTACCGGCCGCCGATCTCAGCACACCCGATCCGTTCGACTCCGTTACTATTGGCGAAGCACGCAGCCAGGGCATAGAATTTGATGTGATCGGCCAGATCACGGATCGCCTGAACGTTATCGGATCCTACGCGTATATGGATGCCGAGATCACCAAAGACCCGCAGCAGGACGAGGCAGGCAATCCGCTGCTTGGGAATGAAGGTCACCAGCTTCCTGGAGCACCACGACACTCCGGTAGCCTATGGGCCAAATATGCACTTATCCCGGAGCGCTTGGACGTAGGCGCGGGCGTGTTCGCAGCGGGCCAGCGCCAGGGTGATTTCCAGAACACGGTCCAGTTGCCCGGCTATGTCCGTCTCGACGCTTACGCAGCCTATCATTGGAAGCTTGGGCCGACGCGAATGACGGCGCAGGTCAATATCAATAATCTCTTGGACAAGGAGTATTTCGTTGCTGCCAATCAGTTTAGCGGCAATCCCCGTGCGGCGATCGCTCCTGGAGAGCCTTTGACGGTATTGGGGTCGATCCGGTTGGAGTTTTGAGCGCACCTCCGACATGCATATATTCCCCAACTTGGTCGGCGCGCTTGGCAAGAATACAGCACCGCTCACCCGCCTCAAGGCCCGGCGCAAGCTGTGGCTTCAGGTGCACTTGTGGCTGGGGCTCATTCTGGGGTTGTTTCTGTCGGTGTTCGGTATCACCGGCAGCATCTTGGTGTTCTATCAGGAAATCGACGAATGGCTCAATCCGGACCTCTTGACCGTGGCACCGCCCGCAGCGGGTGCGTCCTACCGGCCCTTCGAGCAACTGCAAGAGGCCGGAGAGGCGGTTGCGCCGAAGGATGCCAAGCTTACCTTCGCTTCCTATCCCAGAAATGAGGCCGCGACCTTGATGCTATCGTTCGGCGTGCCAGGCCCGGACGGTATCACCGAGTCCTGGGGAGTGGGGGTCGATCCTTACACGGGCGCGATCACCGGCAAGCGGCTGGAACGCCGGCCGAACCGCTGGCTCCCGGAAACTTTCCTCGGTTTCGTCTTCGAGCTGCACTATGCCCTGTTGCTGCCCGAGGTAGGCGGCACCGTCGTGGGCGTTATGGGCTGTACACTGCTCTTCTCCGTACTCACCGGACTCATCCTCTGGTGGCCGCTGACCGGCAAATGGCGGCAGGCACTCACGGTCAAACACCGCACGAGCCCCCAGCGCTTTAACTACGATCTGCACAAGACCTCGGGGTTCTACACGGCCCTGGTGCTCTTTGCAGTACTGCTCTCCGGCGTTTCCATGGTGCTGTCAGAACAGTTCGTCAGTGTCGTGGAATTATTTTCGCCGGCCACTTACCGATATTTCTTTCACTCCACGCCCCGCCCCGATGCAACCCCCATCCCCATGGCGCAGGCCGTCACGGCAGTGAACACCCTCTATCCGGAAGGGCGGGCGCATTGGATTTACGGCGCGCCGGAGGCTACCGATACCTATACGGTGTGCAAGAACGGGGTGGACCGGCCGGGCAGTTGGCTCGATCGGGTGTGTGTGGTGCTGGATCGTTACACCGGTGAGTTCTTGGACGTGGACGATCCCCGCATCGGCAGCGCCGGTGAAGTGTTCATGCAGTGGCAATGGCCTTTACACTCGGGCTATGCCTTCGGCTGGACCGGGCGCATTCTTGTCTTCCTGATCGGCTTCGCCTGCCCAGTGCTATTCGTGACCGGCTTCATCCGCTGGCGGCAGAAGCGGCGGGCGCGTCAGCGCAAAGAGTCATTGGTGAGCAAGGTAAACGCAAGACTGGAGAGACTCGAAAATGCAGGGTAGAGCCAGCGTAGCCCGGATGGAATGAAATGGAATCCGGGACAACGGCGTTCCCTGATTCCGCTGCGCTTCATCCGGGCTACACTTCTATCTGACCTTGCCGCCGCGGCGAAGACGGCGCGTGTCCGCGCCAACTCGTTCGCCGAGATCAGCGCCGTTGAACGCGCGTAAGGCGGACAGCGGAAGCCGCTTTTTGGCGTTCCGCCGTATGGCTGGCGGCTGAGGCGGTCCGTGCGGCGGATCGCCCTGCGGGCATCCGCCCAGATACTCCTTGATGGCGACATCGCGATCGAGCTTGGTGTTCACGCCCCGGACACCTCTCCTTGCCAAAGCTATGACAGGGTGGGTTAGTTAGCGATAGCGTAACCCGCCGCGAGCGTCGGCAGGGACGCCGACGCATTTTCTTGCAGCCCCCACGGTGGGTTGCCGTCCAAGCGCTCAGCCCTTGGCCGGGCTGGCACGATTTGCTATGCTCGGCCTCGGCCCCCACACGCCTGTACGCCCTTCATGACCGCCATCGCCTTCGACACCTTGAAATTTGCCAAGCGCCTCAAGGACGCCGGGTTCACCGAGCAACAGGCCGAGACCTTGGCCGCTGCCGAGGCGGAGTTCATCGACGAGAACCTCGCGACGAAGCGGGATCTCAAGGAGCTCGAGGTGGCGCTCAAGCGCGACATCAAGGAACTCGAGGTGGCGCTCAAACGCGACATCAAGGAACTCGAGGTGGCGCTCAAGCGCGATATGAAGGAGCTCGAATACGGCATGACGATTAAGCTCGGTGCCATGATGGTGGTGGCCGTGGGCGCCATCGCCGCGTTGGCCAAGCTCTTGTAGGCCACCTCACCATGCTACACCTTGGGCAGCCAGCGTAGCCAGCCTGGCCCGGATGGAATGAAATGGGATCCGGGACAACGGCTCAATACCTGGGCTACCTGGTGTTCCCGCTGCCGCCAGGAGATGCCGGCCTTCGAGGCCCTGTACCGCCGGTATCGGGAACAGGGCCTGGGGGTAGTAGGCGTCAACATCGACGAGGGATCGGCCGACGAGGCGGTCGCTCGCTACGTCGAGGGGATAGGCGTGAGCTTCGCGATCTGGCGTGACCCGCATAACCGCATCGCGAAGCGCTTCCGGGTGCTCGGGGTCCCCGAGACCTTTCTCATCGACCGCGAAGGGATCATGGTGCGTCACTGGCAGGGTCGCATGGACCCCCATGCCCCCGAGAACCTGCCATCCATCCAGGAGGCCCTGGGACCGCGAGCTGCGGCGGCCAGTGTGCGGACTCAGGGCGGCGGGCCGGCAGGGCAGATGGGGCCCGTAGCCCGGCGCGGGCGGCGGGTGGCGGAGCAACGCGGTTCCCTGAGCTGTCATTCCACCGACGGCGCCTCCGGGGTAGGGCCGGGCTGGAAGGGATTGGCCGGTTCTGAGGCCCAGCTTGCCGATGGGCGAACCGTGGTGCGAGACCGCGATTACCTGGCGCGCGCCATCCTCGATCCCGACGCCGAGATCGTCGCGGGCTACCCGAAGGGCGTCATGGCCGGCGCGATGCCGGGCGGGCGGCTCAGCGAGGCAGAGGTCGAGGCG
>JBQTJM010000014.1:0-3522 GCA_052387115.1 Gammaproteobacteria bacterium
GTGACGCAGAGAGACATCCTGCCGTTGATGCTGCGCATGCTGGAGGTAGTCGTTCAATTCGTGACGCTCGATACGCCCTTCCTGGAGCAGGAGCGGACCAAGCGGCTGGACGATCTCAAGGCCATGAAGGACCGGTCGGACACGACGCTCGCCGAAAAGTATCGCCGGCTCATGGAAGCTTACCAAATCGAGACGGAATACGGTCGCACGATCGAAGCCTATCGAGGCGATCTCGAGTCCGGCGACAAGTCGCGCGCGGTCGATTTCCTGCGTTTCGGGCGGGTGGGCTTGTACTACCTGACCTTGGATCGGCGCGAGGCGGGCTACTGGGACAACGGTGCCCGCGCGTGGGTGGTATTGCCGGGCGAATATCGGATCGATATCGAGCGGGGACTGCGCATCGCCCGCAAGCAGGCCGCGCCGGATCTGCTGAAGGTGCCGGTGCCTGCACCGGAGGCCGGCTCATGAGAACCAGAATATTATTTTTATTTAATTTTATTGGGCTGTTATTTTTTGCGACGTGGGCGTTCGCGGCCGTCGCCGATGACCAGACACCCGCGAGCCTCGGGGAACTGGTCAAGCGAGCAGAGGAGGAGCGCGCGCTCGAGAACCAGGCCCTGGAGGCGCGTCTGCGTGAATTCCGCGAGGCCCGCGCGGAGCAGCAGGTGCGCATCGAGAAGCTGCGCAGAGAGCTCGCCGAGGAGCGCGCGGTGGGGGAGGACCTGAAACGGCGCTATACGGAGAACGACGCCTATCTCAGCGTCCAGCAGGAGGCGCTGCGCGAGAAGACGGGATCGCTCGGCGAGCTTTTCGGCGTTGCGCGTCAGATCGCCAAGGATGCCCGATCCTTGTTGAGCGGGTCGCTCGTGTCCGTGGAACGGCCCGGGCGCGACGCCTTGCCTGCCCGCTTGGCCGAAAAGAAGGACAACCCCACCAGCGACGAGCTGGAGCGGCTCTGGCTCACCTTGCTCGGCGAGATGGAACAATCGGGCAAGGTCGCGCGCTTCAAGACCGCGGTGACCCTGGTGAGCGGCGAAGAGCGCCAGGAAGAGGTCGTCCGGATCGGTAGCTTCAACATCGTCGGGGGCGGGCGTTACCTGCATTATCTGCCCGAGACCGGACGGCTGGTCGAGCTCGCCCGGCAGCCCGCGGGGCGTTACCTGTCTCTCGCCGCGGACCTGCAGCGAGGCGGATCCGGTGTCAAGCCGATCGCCCTCGATCCCTCGCGCGGTTCGATCCTGTCGCTCATGGTGGAATCGCCGGGGTTCATCGAGCACATTCAGCGCGCCGGGGTCATCGGCTATGTTATCCTGGCGCTCGGCGGGATCGCCCTCTTGATCGTGGGCGAGCGCTTTGTGAGGTTGATGGTGGCGCGCCGCAAGTTCGAGCGGGAGCGCGTCGCGAAGGGCGTCTGCGAAGACAACGCGCTCGGGCGCTTGCGGGGTGTCTTTCACGCCCATCCCGCCCTGGATGCCGACCGCCTCGCGCTCAAGCTCGACGAAGTGATGGCCGTCGAAGCGCCGCGCTTCAAGCGTCTGTTGCCGACCTTGGCGGTCTTCGCCACCGCGGCGCCTTTGTTCGGCTTACTGGGGACGGTCGCGGGGATGATCGAGACCTTCGAGTCCATGGCGCTGTTCGGGGCCGGCGATCCCAAGCTCGTCTCCGGGGGTATTTCCCTGGCGCTCGTGGCCACCGAGCTCGGCCTTCTGGTGGCGATCCCGATCTTGTTGCTGCATAGCTGGCTGCACAGCTCCAGTAACCGCTTGATCCAGATCCTGGAGGAAGAGGTTGCAACGCTCGTCGCCAAGCGTGAGGAACAGCGTTATGCCCATGCTGCATGAGGCCTTGGAGCGGCTCTTCCTCCTGGTCGATCGGGGCGGCGAGGCGATGGGCTATATCCTTTTGCTGTCGCTCTGCATGTGGGCGCTGATCCTGGAGCGTTATTGGTTCCTCTGGTTCGGCTATCGAGGCGAGCTCGAGCGCGTCCAGGCGATGTGGGCCGCACGCCCCGAACGAAGCTCCCGCGCCGCCAAGCGCCTCAAGGCGCACTTGAGCGAGGCCTTAGCGGGCTCGGCGCGGCGCACCCTGCCCATCATCGGCACCCTGGTCCAAGTTCTGCCGCTCCTCGGTCTCCTCGGCACCGTCACGGGCATGATCCAGACCTTCGAGGTGATCACGGTCTACGGCAGCAGCAACCGGAGTGGTATCGCCGGCGGCATCTCGGAGGCCCTCTTGTGCACGATGGCCGGGTTGGTGACATCTCTCTCGGGGCTCTATTTCGTCGTGCACCTCGAGCAAAGGGCCCGCGCCGGGGCGGCTCGAGCCCTCGAGGCCATGAAAGAAGAAGTCAATCTAGATCAAAGGGGAGAGCTGCGCCTCTCCCCTTTGGAAACCCCATCGCCAAGGTATCCGCGGCAAGACCGCGGGGAATAGATTTGACGGAGGGAAACATGCGTCGCAGTTATACCGAAAGCGAATATCAACCCGTTTATATCAACGTCATCCCGCTCATCGACGTGATGTTCTTCCTGGTGCTGTTCTTCGTGGCGACGTCTTCGTTCATCCGGGAAACGGGGGTGGAGGTGAATCGACCCACGGCCAGGAGCGCGCAAAAGCAGGACAAAGCGAACATCATCATCTCGATCACCACGAACGGCGAGATCTGGATCGATCGGCGCAAGATCGACATGCGCGCCCTGCGTGCCAATGTCGAGCGCTTGTATGCCGAGAACCCCGGCAGCTCGGTCATCATCGCCGGTGACGAGGCGGCACCCATCGGTCTGCTGGTCACCGCGCTCGACGAGTCGCGTCTCGCGGGGGTGCAGGATGTCGCCATCGCCGCTTACGACCAATAGCCGGGGCCGCCCGCTCGCGCGCCTCGCGTTCATCCTGTGCGGCGCGGCCGCCATCAATCTCGCCCTGTTCCTTTTGATGGAGCGCCTGGCCGATCGGGCCGGATCGGCGCCGGTCCTGCGGGTCCTGTCCAACATCGATTTCTTGCGCCTGAAGCGGGAGATCACCCCGCCCGAGGTCAAGGAAAGGATCGAGCCGCCCGAGGAGGAGCCGCCGGAAGAAATGCCGAAACCGGATATTCCAGTTACGTCCACCCCGCGCGTCGTGATCAATGAATTGAGCGCACCGACGCCGCGCCTGAATGTTCCCCTCGACATCACAGGCGGGCCCTTTATCGGCCCGATGGGGATGGGCGAAGGGATCGGGGAGTTTCGGGAGCCGGTGCCGCTGGTACGGACCCCTCCCCTTTACCCGCCCCATGCCCAGGCAGAGCGCATCGAAGGCCGGGTGCGGGTCGAGTTCACGGTGGGAGAGGATGGCTCGGTGAATGCCCCGGTCGTCGTCTACTCCGATCCGAGCGGTGTTTTCGACCGCGCCGTGCTGTCGGCGCTCCGCCACTGGAAGTTCGAAACCAAGATAGTGAACGGTCAAGCCGTGCCGTGGCGAACCTCGCAGACGGTCGCGTTCCGAATGGAGAAATGACATGGCTCGCTGGATCTCCCGCCCCCC
>JBQTJM010000015.1:0-8880 GCA_052387115.1 Gammaproteobacteria bacterium
GTCCTGACTCCGAGGTGGCTGTGGCCGCGAGAGAGGTGCTCGAAAAAGCCCCCGATCCGCTCTCGGCCCACCAGATCGGCGTGCGGCTGCGAAGCCGCTATGCCCTTACCGAGGGGGATATCATGGCCCTCCTGGCAGGCGAGTTGGCTCTGGGGCGGGCGTTTCGGTACGGGTCCGCGCAGGATCCCCGGTATTGGTGGGGGGGCGAAGATGCCTACGCAGAAGCGCTGATGGCGCGGCAACTGGCTCACAAGTCCCTGACCGCTGTGGGATTACATAAACATGTGGTCGCGCGCATCCCCGCCTATCCGTTGGCAGGCGTGATGCGCCTGTTGGAGCACCTGGTCGGTGAGGGGCGTGCGCACCGGCTGCCGGGCCGGCCTCGGGAGCGCGCGAGCCGATTCAGCGCGGTCCCGCCCGACCCCAAAGACTCTCTGCAGGGGTGCGTCGCGGATTTCCTGCAGGGCCTCGATCGCGAAGTGGTACGCTTGGAAGCGATCGGGATCGCAACGGTGCGGACCTATGCGGCCGCCCGCGAGCTCCTCCTGGGGCATCCGCTGTTCGGCGGGCCGTGCCACGGCCCTCCGAACGCTCCAGGTGCCGGTCCTGGACCTTGCTCCGAGTCGCGGAGCTTGACGGGTAGTATGCTCGAAGACCACCTCCTGGAGGTTCTGCGGGGGCTCAGCCGCGCCCGGCGTCACGGCGGCCTGGTCGCGGTCCGGGACCTCAGAGAGGCGATCGGCGACCGCTGCGCGGACAAAGGGGCGTTCGACGCCGCGCTGGGTGGGCTGGCTCGCAGCGACCGGGTGTGGTTGTATCGGCATGACTTTCCGGCCAGCCTCAGTCCCGACGAACGCGCGGGCATGGTGGTCGACGGCCAAGGGAACTATTACAACGGGGTGTCCCTGCGCGAATGAGAGATCACCCAATGAGAGATCACCCTTGGACCTGACCAATCCGTTCGCGCACTCGATCGTGACCGATGCCTGGCAGCCGGCCCAGTCCGATGTCCCCGTGATCCATGCCAACGTCTACGACCTGTGTGGCGCGGTGCTGGAGCAGGTCCGGCAATCGGGCGGGAGCCGCTCCGTGCTCTTGCACGGCCTCCCCGGTAGCGGCAAGACCCATCTGCTGGCGCGCTTTCGCACCTCGCTGACCGGTACCCCGCCCGAGTCCGGCCCCACCGTCACCTTACCGGTACCCCCGACGGTGCTGTTCATCGCGGTGCGACTGCGCGCCGGTGCCCGCATGCTATGCCGGCACCTGCGCCGCACCCTCGCGACCGATCTCTTTCGGCCCACACGCCTCGGGATGTCGCAGCTCGAGCAGCTCCTCCTTTACCGCCTGTCGCAGCACCTGAAGGACCGTAAGAAGGCGCAGCGTGTATGGCAGGTATTCCGCCAGCCGCCCAGAACGCGCTGGTATTGGCCATTCGGCCCACCGGAGGAGATATCCCGGGCCACCCGCGAGGTGGAGGGGCTCATCGAGCGCATGGACGAACAGGCGACGCTCGGGCGCAATCTCGCCACTGCGCTCCGCCATTTGGTGCTCGGCCGGCACCGACGCGATGTGCGCGACTGGCTCCACGACGGCGTCCTGCCCGATACCGCCATTCGGGATCTCGGGCTCGTCCAGCCGGCCGAGGATGAGGACCCCGAAGAGCAAGCCCTGGATCTCGTGTGCGCGTTCAGCCGCCTCGCGGACTCCAGCGTACCGCTGGTCCTGTGCTTCGACCAACTGGAGGCGTTGCAGACGTCACCGGACGATCGGGAGGGCTTGTACGCTTTCGGCAAGATGGCCAGTGCCCTGCGCGACAAGACCCGCAACACCTTGATCATTTCCTGCGTGCAGACCGCGTTTCTCGACGAGCTGGACCACATCGTCCGCGGTGCCGACATGGATCGGTTGGCCGAAAAAGAGGGCCTCTTGAGACCGCTCTCTCACGAAGAGGCGGAACGTCTGGTCATGGCCAGAGTCGATGCCTCGCCGGTCTTGGCCGACATGCGTCGGTCCCAACAGGCCAACCGGGTCTGGCCGCTCAAGCCGAGCCGCCTTGCGGAATTCCTGCAGTCGACCTCCGCGTGCACCCCGCGCCAGCTCCTGTCCTTCTGCGATGACGAGTTCGAGAAATGGTACCGAGGCCAGGCGCGCCCGGTCGCCAGCTTGGAAGAATTTCTGGCCGTGCAATATCAGCTCGAGCTGGAGCAGGCCCTGCAGAATAACCAGGCGGAGCAGAGCGACGGCATCCTGGCCCACGGCCTTCCGCTGCTGTTGCGGGTCCTCGGTCGCGGCAGGCAGGTCATGGACCATGATCTGAGATGCGTAGACGTGATATTCGACACGCCCGCTGGGCACTGCCACCTGGGTTTTTGCAACCAGGCCGGCAACCAGTTCACCGGCAAGCTCTCGAAGCTTCGGGAACTGGTGGAGCACGGGCGCTTACCGCAATTGGTGCTGGTCCGGGACGAGCGGCTGGCCATCTCGCGCTATGCCAAGAAGGCGCAGGAACACCTGGATGCGCTGGCAGAGCGGGACGTACCCTTGCTACGCCCCTCGGCCCGCGAGCTCACCGCCCTGGAGGCCTTCCGGAGCCTCCTGTCCGATGCCAAGGCCGGCGATCTCGCCAAGCGCGGCGAGGTCATCACCGCCGCGGAGGCCGAACGGTGGTTCGCGACCCACCTGCCCGAGCCCTTGCACGACTTGGTGCAGGCCCTGTTCCCCACTCGCCGGCAGGGCTCCCGCGATGGGCTCTACGACGATCTCCTGGAATTTCTCCAAGACCATCGGGTCGTGCCGCTGAGCGAGGCGGCGGAGCAGCTCTCGCGCAGCGAGGCCGAGATCCAGGCCTGCGTGTCGCGCTATTCGGATCGCTTCGGGCTCTTGCAGGGACCGCCGGCGGTGATCTTCGAGGCTGCGGTCGACTAGGGACACCACCCGGTGGCGGTCTATCTTAGTATGTCGCAGGTGCGCGAGATGCTATCCGAGGCGCCGCCCTCCGCGTCGGTCGGCGATCACCCGGTGCCCTCCACCGAGATGCTCACCCGTCTGTTTCACGGGGTCCTGGATCGCTTCGCCGGCGAAGCCGGACGCGCCGGGTCGATCGCGATGTTGGCCGAAGAAGACCTCGATCCGGCCCGTTGGCAGGCGCGCTTGGTGGAGGACGCCTACCTCCATTCCGTCGGGCCCGCGTTGAGACAGTGTCAGGTCGAGCTGCATTCGCTGTCGTTCCAGGTGTGTCAGTTGTGGGTGGCAGTGCGCAACCTGTGCGCCTGGATCGCGGAGCGCCTGTGGCACACTTATCAGACTACCGGTCGGCTTCCCGAACCCGGGATGTTTTCGAAGAGCCCGGGACCCGCGGAGCTCGAATTGCGTGAGCCCGGGTGGTCCGATGCCGTCTGCGTCACCCATATCCGCGAGGCCCTGTTTCGCCTTCCGAGCCACAAGACACGACTCGCCTTCGCGCTCCGGCTGACCCCGGAACGCGATGGGAACGGCCTCGGGTACGCGAGCCTCTACCGTCTGCTCGCAGAGGGCACGCGGACACCGGAGAGCCGTCCTTATACTACGCAGGGGGATCTCACCCTCGTCTCCTTCAGTCCCCGCTGTGAAGAGCAGGCCTTCGAGACCGCGAGGCTCGATCTGGGACAGCGGCAACTGCGGTGCCTGATCGGCCAGGCGGCGGGGGTGGTCTCGAGCGGCCTGCCGGTGGTCGCCTCGGCCCAGGGCAGGGGCGCGCCGCAGGACTATGCCCATCTCGGACGGGTGCTGGTCGAGATCCTCCGGGAGCACGGCGTTGAGGTGCGGCTGTCGGGCCCGCCGATCCCCGCCAAGGGCTCGGTGCAGTTTGCCGTCGCGATGCCGGTCGGGGTGCGCGTGACTCAATCGACCGAGCTCGCCGAGGCGATCAAGAGGCGGCTGCGCTTGAGGGCGCGCCCACTCATCGAGCCCTTCGCCGGAAAACTTCTGGTAGGCATCGAATTGAAGGCCAGGCCCATCGTGTTCTTCTGGCCCACCGGCTGGTCCGGTCACGGGGATTGAGATCATGGCGGCTTCGTGACTCGCGTGCTTGACAACTCACTATAGCCCAGCGGTCCTTTCCTTGTTAGGAAAAAGGGCGTTGCAAATTCCTATACCCGGACATGCGATCCAGTAGCCCCGCGCAACGGTGCTTGGTGAAGCGAGAGCAGACGTCCGATTGATAGACGGTTGACTCAATCAGTCGAACCGCCGCCGTAGATGGCCAATCGCGCTATTCCTAGTTTGGTTCTCACTCCTGACAATCGTGGCATAGTCTGTTCAAGAGTAACTGGGACGATAGCACGACAGCCGCGCGCATTTTGAGCCTGCCGCAGACCGAGCTGAATCGGTGAGAAACTATCATTGTTACGGCAACCAACGCGGCAAAGCGAGCGCTGCATTCTGACTCAAAAGCAGTGATTTTAGCTCGGTCAGAGTCTGGTCGTATGATTCCGCCAAGACCCGCCGTAGTTCCGCATTAACCTCATTGCCCGCACATTTGTTTTCGTTAATACGAGTATAGATCGTTCGTAAGGAACGCCGCAACGCGGGGTGGCGGTTAAGGAACGGTTCGAGTGTCATGTTCATTAAATGGACGGCGCGCTGCAACCGCTTTGAACGATAGTTGCGGGTCTTATTCTCAATTTCGAAGGCGTAGTCATCATAGAAATTGGGTGAGATCCCAATATCCGCCGCGACCCGTTTTACGAATGACCGTGGGGAGTTTGTCAAGTCTTCGAAGAATAGCACCTGAATCTGTCCCGAAGGAAAGCATGAAAAAAACGCAGGGAGATAATGTGAATAGTTTCCTCGTTCGAACTCCAACGCAATCTGTTGATAAAACGCGGAGTCCTCCCCTTTTGTTGTTTTCGAAACGTGCTTTTGCAGAGCGTGAATAATATCTTGATCCGAGGCCCCGGTAAGAACGTCTGCGGCACGGTTACGAAGAGATCCGAGAAAGGAACAAAACCGGTCGACGGGATTTCGCAAGACGAATATTAAGCGCGCCCGCGGAAACCATTCGGCAATCCGCTTTGCGATCTCTTGGCCACGGTACAAATAGGTTGGAGTGGCTTCAAGGCAGACCGCATGTTGATCGGACAAATCGGGAAAGATACGCAGGTAGGCCGCCCAGGGATCGGTGGCATCGCGCGGGGGGGCTGTGTTGAAAAAACGCGCTTCCTTCACGACCGATCCGCACACACTGGGATGATCGGATAGGTAGCGAAATAGTGACGTGGTACCGGCCTTGTTAACGCCTGCGATTATGACGGGAAGCACATTGTGCATGATCAATCCTTCTAGCGGCGGCTACGTATAAGTATATTATAGCAAGAATAAAATACCCTTTTTCATATCGAGGAAGGGTAGTGATGAAGGAGTGAGTTGTCAAGCATGCGAGGCCTCGGCCTGGAATCGGGGACTCTTGGGGCGCGTCATGGGTCCGAGGTGCGAGGTTGCGGAACGTTTTGGCCACGCGAGTGAAGGCCAAGGAGGATTGTCGGCTCAGGGAGATGAACCGGACGGGAGGGTGTATCGGTTTGGGATCAGGCTATTTGAAGTCGATCGAATGGCCGCGCTGGGGATCGGGCCGCTGAAAGGTTCGCCGCCGAGGCGCCGGTAGCTGATATATGGACCGGGGGGTCGTATCTGGAATGGCGCCCACCGAGACATTCCCACTGGTCGCCACCGAGGCGCCGTCCTGGTAGACTTGAAACTTCACCGGTTGGGTGTAGATCTATAATTGATCTTAGTATTATTATGTAGCTTATTGATTATATATGGTTTATATTTCTGCTCCCTGCTGGAAAGTGGGCGCCAGTGACAATTTGTCCCGTGGCCCGGTGAGGGGCTTTGCGGAGAGAGGGGCTGGGAGAGGCTCTGGGCAGGGGCGAGCGGGGCAGAGCACGAAGGGATTATGGGGTAATTATGGGGTAGTGGATCTCTTGGATAATATTCGGTGCGATTTCCAACCATTCCGGAGGACTGCCCCAATGCCAGTAGATCATACCCTTGCCTTGAAAAACAACGCGCCGACGGCAGCCGCGGTATGGAGCGCGCTGCAGGGGGCTATTTGGAGAAGCGGTGCGCCCAGCGTGGCATGCTGGAGCACTTTGAGCGCTTGGAGAGGGAGGCGCATGCGTTATGCCGAGATGGCCGAAAAAGCCTTCGCATCGGCTCCGGTGTCGTCGAGGCCACCTGCAAGACGCTTGCGACCCAACGCACGAAGCGCTCCGGGATACGTTGGCGACACGCCGGTGGACAGGCCATCCTTAGCTTACGCGCCCTCATTCAAAGCCAGCGCTTCGATCAGGCTTGGGAGATGTTGTCCCAAACCTATCGTGCCGAGATCACGCCACCCGACAACGTCGTGGCACTACCGCGCCGTCGTATCCATGATCAGGTTGAGGCATACACCCTAAAATGACCCCTGGGGAGGTCCTAAAATGCCATCGCTGCCCGAACTTCAGCTGTCCCTCGATCGTGACCAAGAACTCAAGCTGGTGGAAAACCTTATTAGGCAAAAGGCGTCAGACAGTACACCGTTGCAGATCCTCGAAGCCGGCTGTGGTCGTCAATGGCCCATCAATCTCAAGGGCGTCGATTTTGTACTGACGGGTATCGACCTGGACAAGGATGCCTTAGAAGTACGGAAGATAACTAAAAAGGATCTCCACGAAAGTATTCATGGCGACTTGCGCAGCGTGCAGCTACCGGCGAACGCCTTTGATGTAATTTATAACGCTTTCGTGCTCGAGCACATTGACAATGCTGATGCCGTAATGCGCAAGTTCGTAAGCTGGTTGGAACCTGGGGGGATGATCATACTGCGGATTCCAGACCCGAGCTCCGTACGTGGCTTCATTACCCGTATAACACCTTTCTGGGCCCACGTGTTTTATCACAAGTACATCCTCCGCCGCCGGAATGCCGGAAAACCGGGGTACGGGCCATACGAGACCTACTACGATCACGTCGTCTCTCGTAATGGTATTCGCGAGTTTTGTGCGAATCACCACCTCACGATTCGCGCAGAACGGGGCGATGGATACCACGTCCACGGACAGGGTGTGGTACGTGTCCTAATTAGCTTGGTGTTGCGATCCGCAGAAATGTTATCGGGCGGTCGCCTATCGGCAAAACACTCTAACCTACTGTATATACTTGAGAAAACTCCGACAACGTAATCCTTGCTGGTTTCAAAGGACGTTGTTGCACAAATCAGCGGCGGGGCGAATTCCTCCCGACGGCGACCGGGGGTTTAGAAGGCGGGTTGAGACTATGCTGAGCCGAGTGGTGTTCATTGCCGCGAGGCGCGCATAGACCTCAGCGACCTGACTGTCGAAAATGGCGTGCCTTGACACCGGAGGGTTCAGGGTCTCTCCCGGTCTCTGGCTTGCGCGACGCTGATAGGAGGCCGTGTATGGCATGACATCGGCGAAACGGGACGAGCCGCGCATCGGAGATCCGCAATGTAAGAAACGCATGGGATGTTGGGCATCCCATGCGTTTTGTGGCGGTAGGCTATAAAAGGGTCAGATTCCGCGGAGAGGCAACCCTTGCTCTCCAATTGACGGGCAGGTCACCGGACAGCCTCCTGTCATCAGGGCCCTGCGTCCGCGCGCAGAGTTTGGATTTCCGTGGTGGACAGCGCCCGGTTGTAGATACGCACCTCGTCCAAATCGCCGCTGAAATGTTCGTGTCCGAGGCGCCGGTAGCCGATATGGACCGGGGTGCTCGTATCCGGAATGGCGCCCACCGGGAAGTTCCCGCTGGTCGCCACCGAGACGCCGTCCATGTACACTTGAAACCCTCCGGTTGCGCCGTCGAACACCACCGCCACGTGCGTCCATGCATTGGAGACGGCCTTGAATCCAGTTGCGATCCGCTCCTCGTAGCTCGTAGCGCCTCTTCCCACCTGCAGGCGCAAGGCGCCTTGGAACAAGTAGATCCGCCACTCACGTCCGTCGCCGTTCGCGTACTTGTCGAGGAGCCCCTGAAGCCTCGAGGCATGGCCGGTCACCTTCATCCAGAACACCCACGTCTTGGCGGATGAAGCGGGGATGTCCCCCGCATGCACTTGATCGTTGACTCCGTCGAACTTCACCGCTTGGCCTCGCGTGCCGGCAGTCCAGGCCGTGCCGTTCACGAGCGTGCTCGTCCAGCCGTTTCGGGAGGCGTCCTGCGCCGACGTCCCGGCGCCCTCGTCGTACGGCCAGTAGCTCGCAAGGCCACCCGTCACCACGCGCTGTACGTTCAGCGTGAGGCTCGTGGTCTTCGAGAGCGGCGTGCCGGTGAGAGTCAGCGAGTACGTCCCGATGGGCGTCGAGACGGTCGTCGCCACGCTCAGGGTGCTCGTGCAGGGCGGCGTGCAGACGTTGTTCGTGAGGGTAGCCGTCGCCCCGGAGGGTAAGCCGGAGATAGACAGCGCGACCGGTTCGGCCGTGCCGGCCACGAGGGTGCGGGTCACCGTCGTGGATCCGCTGCTGCCCCTCACGATCGTCAGGGAGCCCCCGGAGGATAGGCTGTAGTCGAACGGGTCCTGGGTGGTTGTGCTCACCGTCGCTGAGTAGCCGGAAAGGTTCCCCGCCGTATCCTCTGCACGCAGGCGATAGCCATACGTGGTCCCTGGGGACAGGCCCGCGTCCACGAAAGTCGTTCCGCTGACCGCCGTGACCATGGTGGCGGGGACGCAGGCGGCGCCGGTGCAACGGAAGACGCGGTATCCGGTCACGCCGACGTTGTCCGTGGACGGATCCCAACCGAGGGAGATCTGCGTGGTGGAGTTGACGGTCGCGGTGAGCCCTGTCGGCGTCGTGGGAGGCGGGTCCGGGATGGTCGCACTCACTGTGGCTGAATAGT
>JBQTJM010000016.1:0-3882 GCA_052387115.1 Gammaproteobacteria bacterium
TCCCGGAGCACTACAAGATGGCGAGCCGCGTCTTCACCCGGCGGGTGATGCGGGAGTATCCCGATCAGATCCCGTTCATCATGCACTACATCACGCTCGGCTATCACTATCACATGTTCACCTTCGACCATGCCGTGCCGGGCCTGACGAAGCTCTTGCAGGAGGAAGAGTTATTGGCGCAAGCGTCGCCGCCCGGACACGAGGCCTCGGCGGCCTGAGACGCTTCGATCAGGTCCAGGAGGGGACGAGCGCAGCGATATGCCGCAGAACGGACAAATGCTGACGTGTAGCTCTCTGCTCGAGAAACATGAGCTACTGGCGCGACGCCGGCAGCGGTCGGCCGAGCATATTGCACTTGTTCGCAAGCGATTCACCAACCTCGACTACTTTCGAAACCTTCCCGTTGCTATATATTGTGCTGGGTCATTGGCTCGAATGGAAATTGGCGAGAAGTCTGATCTAGACCTCTTTGTGACGGCGGATAAGGACCCTATGCTTCAAAGCCGGCTGTGCGAATACACGCTTATCGCACACTTAATACAACTAAACGAGAAACTAGGTTTCCCACCATTTAGCAATGATGGGGAGTACTTACAGATATGCTTTATCGATGATTTGAAGACGCGTACCGGATCACGTAGGGACGATAGCGCGAGAACCTATTCACTACTAGAATGCTCCTTATATTGGAAAGCCAACCTTTGGTGCACGACGATGTATATAATAGACATTTAGCCGAGATATTGGAGCTCTACTACCGAGATAACAAGGGCAAGCGCTCCTTTCGACCGCTCTTCCTGCTGAACGACCTGCTTCGCTACTGGCGAACGGTGTGTCTAAACTACGAGGAGCGGCGCCACGACCCAAGCAAGCCATGGCGGAAGAAGAACGTCAATCTCAAGTTTAGCCGCATGATGACAGTATTCAGCACGGTTCTTCCTCTTATAGCCAAACCGGTCTCGTCGGCTAGTGAATTGCGAGAGCTTTGTAGCAAAACTCCGTTGGAAAGACTGGCGTTTGGCCTCGATCTTCTTCAAGATCAGCCTCTCATGAACGAATGGCCGGAAGTGTTGGACATCTATGAGACGTTCCTCACCTGGAAAGACGACGATGACGTGGAAAAATACCTCGAGGAGGGTGACCAAAAGGAGACTGTTCGAAGCTACGCAGAGAGATTCTCGGCGTTTCTACATAAGGCCTTGACGCATCCGCGCATTCCTATGGAATACCGACGCTATCTAGTTCTTTAGCCAATGCCAAAGTTCTTCATATTCCTGGAAATCACCGACCCTGAGATCAACGCTTTAATATGGGCGATAACCGAGATCGTCACCGGTCAAGCACCTACGCAGTCTTTTCACATGACGGTACGAGGTCCTTACGAGCAGCCTATTTGTAGGTCTACCATCGAATCGTGCCAAAACGTTATGGCATATGACGTCCTAGAAATTGGCCAGGTGGGACGCTTCAGCAATCCAGGTGAAGAAACCGTATACTTTCGCATAGATAGTCCAAACCTTCGGAAAATATGCTGGAAACCGAAGTTTTCAATAGAGAAGTTCGGTTTCAACCCGCACATTTCGCTTTATCGCGGGTCGGATTTTCAATTTGCTGATCGTGTGGCGGCATTTCTAGAGCAGGAGAAGATAACCCTGCTGTGTGCAGAGTATCGTTTGGTTCCGCATGTGACAAAACAAAGTGATTTCTTTCCTCTAAAGGTTCCCATTACCAAACAGTTTCTTGGCTTGCTTAACTCAGGGCGTATCCATGTAACGTTCTTGATGCGGCTGGAGCGAATGGTGCGGGACTACCGACGGAGTACAATGGGTCAGTTCGGAAACAAGGAGCCCATAACGGTGTGAGTAACGCTCCACCCGACCTCTTTCGTCGGCGTGTAAGCTTTCACGTTATTCGGCAGGCGGTGCAATGGTAGTAAAGCATGAAGGGGCAAGTTTCAGCGTTAGTTGAACACTTGTTTGACATGGACGTGACAAAGTTTCAGCGTTAATTGAACGCTCATGGCTTTCCCTGAAATGGTTTGTTGGGACGAAGGTAAGGTACCTCGCGAAGCAATGGCTGGTGATGTGGGTCGCGGCAGCGCATGGGCCTAATGCCTCTGTGTGGAGATCACTGCCCATCGGCCCGCTGCAGCACGGCCGCGAAAGTTAGCACCTGCCGCATGATCCATCCTCAGCCTGTGGAGCTTGTGGACGAGTCCTGCGGACCGGCCCGAAGGGCTCGGGCCTCTCGCCCACAAGCTCCACAGGCTCAACAACAAATTTACAAACAATAAGAAAGCAAGTAAGAAAGAATGGTGCGCTAATCCAATCCAATACTCCGCGTGTTCAACTAACGCTGGAACTTCACCCATGAAGGATGAAGGTCAAGGATCTAATCGCCCTACTCGAATCCGATGGGTGGTATCAAGTCCGCATGAAGGGGAGCCATCGGCAGTTTCACCATCCGACCAAGCAAGGGACGCTTACCGTTGCGGGTAAGCCCAGCGTCGATGTGCCTCCCGGGACCTTGAGCAATGTGCTGAAACACGCTGGGCTCAAAAAGTAGAGGTATCACGAATGCGTTATTTGGTTGTCGTTGAGGAAGGACCGACGTCGTTTGGTGCGTATGTGCCCGACCTCCCCGGTTGTATCGCCGCTGGGGAAACCAAGGAAGAAGTTGTTACTCTCATTCGAGAGGCCATAGAGCTACATCTCACTGAGATCAAGGAGGGTGGAGAGCCTATTCCTTATCCTTCGTCAACGAGCGAGTTGGTCGAAATCGACGCCGTATAACCGCACGCTGCACCGGAGCGCTCCTATCGTCGCGCCCGATGAGCTTTATGCCTGTCATGATTCACTTCCAGATCGGCTCCCCGGTCAGGGCGCGGCACGCCTCGACGCCGGCGCGGAAGGCGTCCTCGTGGAATCCGAATTACGCTTGCTACTTCAGATCGAGGTGTTTCACGGGTACCAGCCGGTGTCCGATCATATCCACCGCGGCGGGGCATGCCTCCAAGACCAGATAGCCAAGCAAGGCTTCGTAGATACCGTCCTCCGGCGTCATCTCGACGAAGAGCACTTCGCCATAGACCGGCCGGAAGCCCTCCACTTGGATCTTCACCGGACCACATACCTCCCCTTCGACGAGCGTTTGGGTCGCGGTCTCCAGGGGAAGCGTGCGCACCGCATCGAGATCGCCCAGTTGCTCACGCCAAGCGAGCGGCAACACCATATGAGACGCCCCAGTATCGACCAAGGCATCGCACCGGATATACCTTTCGGGATGGAAAACATTGCTGACCATGACGGATGTGACGATGCGGCCCATGGCATACGCTCCAGGATACATGCCGATTATACACCCACCACGGCCGATGGGTTCCGCATGAAGGGTGCAGCGGATGATCACGGTGGTGGGAGGCCGGTAGCATGGCCCGAAGGCTCGGGCGCCTCGGCGTTCGGAACGCGCTCACATCTTTGCTGCGCCGAGTGGGCGCGTTGTCCCAAACGATTAAAATCGACACGCCCCTTGCGTTTTAATCACGCCGGTGACTACGCCCAGATCGGCTCCCCGGTCAGGGCGCGGCAGACCTCGACGCCGGCGCGGAAGGCGTCCTCGTGGAATCCGAATTTGAAATACGATCCGCAGAAGAACGTGCAGCCGTTCTGATTGAGCGTATGGAGCTTCGCCTGGGCGTGGATGGCGGCGAGGTCGAAGATGGGGTGCTCGTAGGACAGCGCTTTCAGGACTTTATTGGTATCGACGTGGCTCGTATCCCCGAAGGTCACGAAATAATCCGTGGTCGCGGAGACCTTTTGCAGCGTATTCATGTGATAGGTCGTCGATGAGCACGGGCGCCGCTCGCGATCGTATTCGACGCGA
>JBQTJM010000017.1:0-63835 GCA_052387115.1 Gammaproteobacteria bacterium
CAACACCTCCAACCGCTTGATCTCTTTCCCGCTCATCTCGATCCGGTCCACCTGCTACCCCTCCGCTTCCAATCAAAGCGGACATTTCTAACTTGCCAGAACCGGACATTACTAATTTGCTCCTACAACAAGCCCCGGGACACTTTGCACCACGCCACGGATGGTGTAGTCTCCGCGCCTGAGCCGGGTGCAAGCGGTGCGGCACCTTGCTCGACCCACTTTGGTAGCATGTGCGGGGATCTAAGGAGGCTTCTCACCGGATGCAGCGCCCCGAATGACCTTCCGAGGGACGGATCCCGTGGCCCGGCCATCCTTGAAAGCGGTTCTTGCAGGTCCTTCGCGGGTCCTCGCCTTGCTGGCAGGCTCCCTGGCCGTCGCTTTCGCGCACCCGTTGCCGGAGGGGCGGGTCGGGGGAGCCGGACGGGCCGCAGCCGCGCCTGGACCGGAGTCCGGCTCTGCGCGCGCCCGTCTCATCACCCGCGGAGAAGACCTGTTCTTCAACGAGACCTTCAACGGCAACGGGAGGACCTGCGGCACCTGCCACCCGGTGGAGAACAATTTCACCCTGGACCCTGCATTCATCGCCACGCTCGAACGCAACGACCCCCTGTTCATCGCGGAACGGGATCCGGCCCTGGCCGGTCTCGAGAACCCGCGGCTGTTGCGCGAGTTCGGTCTGATCCTCGAAAACGTGGATGGATTCCAGCATCCAGGCGTCCTGCGGGGCGTCCCGCACGTCTTGTCCTTGTCCACCTCGGTCGCGAGCTTTTCCGGGCCCCAGACCGGCTGGTCGAGTGACGGCGCACCCGGCGATCGTACGCTCCGGTCGTTTGCCACCGGCGCGGTGATGCAGCATTTCACCAGGACATTGCGGCGCGTGCCCGGCGTGGACTTCCGGCTGCCGACAGAGGCGGAGCTGGACGCCTTGCTGGCGTTCCAGTTGTCCTTGGGCAGGCAGTCTGATCCGGTCTTGCCCTTGCCCCTCAAAGGGACGGTCCCCCGCCGCGGGCAGGACATCTTCCTCGACGATAGCCTCGGGAAGTGCAACCTGTGCCACGTGAACGCCGGGGCCAACACCAACCTCGGCGCCGGCAATCTGGGGAACATCCGCTTCGATATCGGGGTCCAGGCCCTCCTGGACCCGCCGGCGGGCCTGACGGGTGAGCCCGTGCCCCCCGACGGCGGATTCGGAAGAGACCCCAACCCGATCCCGCAACTCGGCTTCGGGGACGGGAGCTTCAACATCCCTCCGCTGGTGGAGGCGGCCGACACCCCCCCGTTCTTCCACAACAACGCCATCGCCACCCTCGAAGGCGCGGTGGCGTTCTATAATAGCGATGCGTTCAACAACTCGCGCGGGGCTCGGCAGATCGGGGGCGGCATCCATCTCGATACCACCCAGGTGGAGGCGGTGGCCGCGTTCCTCAGGGTCATCAACGCATTGGAAAACATCGACGGCGCGATCCGCTTACAGCGTTCCGCCCTACGCAGCCGAAACGCGGCGCGCAGGACACGCTTCGTGGCACGCTCGGCGGGCGAGATCGAAGATGCGCTCGAAGTCCTCGCGGGCGCCAGCCTGCATCCCGATGCCGTGACGCTCCTTGACCAGGCCAGGTCATCCGTGACTGGCTGCGAGCCCTGTTCGAAGACGGCGATCCGAAGGGCCATTCGAAGAGAACGGGCAGCCCGCAGGCGCATCGCGGCGCCCACCGCACCGTAGCACCAACCGACAGGAGAAGAATCATATGGAGATCCGTAGGGCACTTGGCGCCACAGCGTTTCTCGTGGGGTATCTGGTAGCGTTTCCGGTACACGCCGGCTTTCACTTCGTCCAGTTCGACGAGGTCATGGCCGGGGCCAACGGCAACCCGGCGATCCAGTTCATCGAGTTGACCATGTTGGAGAACGAAGAAAACTGCCAGCAGAGCGGAGAGGCCGATCCCGCCGGCCCGTTCGGATGCGTGGATGCGTCCGCGTCCCCGGATTTTAGCGCCGCCCGACTGTTCTTCTTCGACGCTGCCGGTACGCCGCTGGGAGTCCCGGAAGGCTTCGGTTTCCCCCACAACACCCCGATCGGGGGGGCGGGCCGGTCGATCCTGATCGGCACCCAGGCGTTCGCCGATTTACCCACCCCGCCCACACCTGAGCCTGATTTCATCATGCCGCCCATGGTCGCGGCGAACTCCGGAAAGGTCTGCTACAAGAACGACCCTAGTGCGTTCGATTTTGTCACCCAGTGCCTTTCCTACGGGACCTTTTCTGGTGACACGGAAGGTTTCGGATCCCCCGCCCCTGCCCTCCCCATCACGGGGGCCGTGAGCCTCCGGCGCGTCGACAGCACCGCAAACAACGCTACGGACTTCGCCCTGAGCACTCCGGCCCCGTGCGCGAACACGGGGGCGTGTGCCACGCCGCCACCACCACCGCCACCACCGCCACCACCGGTAACCCCACCGACTGGGTTCCCGCCCGTTTCCACCTGTCGGGCCAGGACTTGCGGGGTCCTGCTCACCTGCCAGGACTCGAGTACCGCATGCACCAGCTATGTCGATCTGACCGTGCGTGCCAGTGCCGTCAGGCTCGGCCGTGACCCGTCAATGTTGGCCAAGGCGCGCCGACGGATCAGGTTCGCTTTCGGCGTGGTCAACGTCCCGCCCGACCGGACCGACACCTTCAAGCTCCGGCTCACCAAGAACGGCAGGAAGATCGTCAAGAAGAAAAACGTGAAGAGACTTAAGGGTAGGCTGGAGGTGAGGAATATCAGCGGGGCCATCGTCAGCAACACCCCGATCACCATCCGGCTCATCACCCGCAGGCCGAGGTGACCAGCCCCGCCACCGAAAAACGGTAGGGGCGCACGGCCGTGCGCCCCTTGATATAAGCCCCGCGGTTCCCCCATGACCCACGGGCACCGGCCGGGCCGGGACGACGCGCTGGGAGAGCGGCGCGAGCGGCTCCTGGAACAGCACGCGGCACTTGCGAGCCTCACGCAGAGCCCGGTCTTCCATGGCGACGATCTGGAGGAGACCATCCGGCATGTGACCGGGATGGCGGCCCGGCTCATGCACATTGAGCGCGTCAGCCTGTGGCGTTATACAGAAGCGCGCACGGCGATCCCGCCGGAGAGCACGCTCCGAACCCTTCTCGACCTCGCCCGCCAGGGCAACATCGGGGCGCTGCGGGAGCAAGCCCTGCGTCTCGCCGCGCTCGACCCGCCGCACGCCGCGTTCGCCGGGCACATGGGGGGGTATCTCGAGGGCTTCCAGATGAAAAAGCTGCGCCAGTGGCTCGAGCAGCTCGACCGGCCATGAGCGATCCCCCCCGCCAACCGCTGGTGCTCTTGGTGGACGACACGCCGGCGAACCTGCGCGTGCTGTTCGATCTATTGAGCAACCGCGGTTTCGAAGTCTCGGTCGCCGAGGATGGCGTAAGTGCGCTGGAGCAACTCGAGTACATCCACCCCGACCTCATCCTCCTCGATGTCCTGATGCCGGAGATGGACGGCTATACCGCCTGTAGGCGCCTCAAGGAGCGACCGGAGACACGCGACATCCCAGTGGTCTTCATGACCGCCCTGACCGATACCGCGGACAAGGTCAAGGGATTCGAGTGCGGTGCCGTGGACTACATCACCAAGCCCTTCCAGCATGAGGAGGTGCTGGCTCGCATCCGTACCCATATCGCGCTGCAACGCCTCAAGCAGCGCATCGCACAGAGCGAGGAACGCCTGGCCAGCGTCTTCCAGTCCGCCCTCGATGCCATCATCGCCTTCGACGGCGACGGTCGCATCACGCTCTTCAACCGCGCGGCCGAGCGAGTATTTCGCTGCCCGGCCACAGTGGCCATCGGTACGCCCTGCGCCGAGCGCCTGTCCCCGGATCTGTGGTGGTTGGTGTCGGAGTATGTGGCACGCGCCCCGCGGGCCCCCATCCGCATTCCCGAAGGCCATCGCGCGCTGCGTGCCGACGGCAGCGCCTTTCCGATCGAGGCCAGCCTATCCTGCGCGCCCGTCACCGGCGGCGCCACCTTTACCCTGTTCCTGCGCGACATCGAGGCGCGTACGCACGCCGAGTCCGAATGCCGGCGATTGGAGGGGCTCACCCTCTATCTTCAGGAACAGCTAGAGGCCGCCGGCAACGACGCGGACCTCGTCGGCGGCTCGCACGGCCTGCAAACGGTGATGGAGCAGGTACGCCAGGTCGCGGCGACCGATGCCACCGTGCTCATCACCGGAGACACCGGCACCGGCAAGGGGCTCATCGCGCGCGCTATCCATGCGGCTAGCCGCCGCAAGGACGCGATCCTGGTCAAGCTCAACTGCGCCGCCATCCCCGAGCACCTGGTCGAGAGCGAGCTGTTCGGTCATGAGAAGGGGGCCTTCACCGGCGCCCTGGCGCGCAAGCTCGGCCGCTTCGAGCTGGCCGATCGGGGCACCTTGTTCATGGACGAGGTCGGGGAGTTGCCCATCGCGCTGCAACCCAAGCTCTTGCGGGTCCTGCAAGACGGGGAGCTCGAACGCGTGGGCGGCACCGAGACCCGCACGGTCGATGTGCGCATCATCGCCGCCACCAACCGCGACCTCGTGAAAAGCATCCAGGAGGGCCGGTTCCGCGCCGATCTGTACTATCGGCTCAATGTCTTCCCGATCGCCCTCCCCGCGCTACGCGCACGCCGGGACGATCTGCCGGCACTGGTCGGGCATTTCGTGCGCCGTTTCGCCGGGCGCTACGCCAAGCCCCTCGAGACCGTTTCGCCGGCCCTCATGGCGGCACTCGAGGCGCACGACTGGCCCGGCAATGTGCGCGAGCTGGAGCACGTCATCGAACGCGCCGTGATCCTGTCCCGTGGTGGCGAGCTGACCTTCGATAAGGCCTTGAGCGTACCGACCCAGGAGGACGACCCGGAACCGGAAACCATGGCAGAGGCCGAACGCGCCCACATCCTCCGCGTCCTGGAGGCCGCCGGCTGGCGGGTCGCCGGCCCGAATGGCGCGGCCGAGCGCCTCGGGCTCAGGCCGACGACCCTGGAATCGCGGATGAAGAAACTCGGGATCCGGCGTCGCCCGGGTTAGCACGGTAGTGCCAACTCCTGCCGGTGGGTTCCGGCACCGGCACGCCCGTGGCGATGTGGCGGGCGATTTGCGGTAAAATGGCCGCCGCCCTTGGAGGCCCTGCCCCTGCCGGGTGTGCGCGGCCCCGGCGGCGCCGATAAGCCCAAGAGATCATGAAACAGTCGATCCAGCTACGCCTGGGACAGAGCCTGGTGATGACGCCGCAGTTGCAGCAGGCGATACGCCTCCTGCAGCTCTCGACGGCCGAGCTCAATGCCGAGGTTCAGGAAGCCCTGGACTCGAACATGATGCTCGAGATCGACGAGGAGCAGGACCTGGGGCGCGGCACCGGGACGCAGAACGGTGAGGGGGAGGCCGATCGTCCGGCGCGCGCAGCCGAGCCGGATGCCGATCTAAAGGCCACCGATGAGAACATCGCGGGCGAAATCCCCGAGGAGCTGCCCGTGGACAGCTCCTGGGACGATGTCTTCGACACGCCGCTCGCCTCTTCGGGTGGCAGCTCGGAGAACGCCATGGAGATCGAGAACCAGCGCTCGGGCGAGGTATCGCTCCGGGAGCACCTGCTCTGGCAGATCAACCTGGCCCCGATCACGGAGATGGACACGGTCATCGCCTACGCCGTCGTGGATGCCCTGGACGGCGATGGCTTCCTGGGGGCAAGCCTGGAAGAGATCCAGCAGACCCTCGGCAACGACGCCGAGCCCGGGGTCGAGATGGACGAGATCGAGGCCATGCTGCACTGGGTACAGAACCTAGATCCGCCCGGCGTCGCGGCCCGCGATCTGCGCGAGTGCCTGGCCTTGCAGCTCCAGCAAGGCGAAGCGGGCAGACCGTGGCTCGCAGAGGCCAAGCTCTTGATCGCGAAGTTCTTCGATCTCCTGGTGGCGCGCGACTACCACCAGCTCGCGCGGCGCATGAAGCTCGACAAGGAAGCGCTCCAGGAGGTCATCAAAGTGATCCAGTCCTTGAACCCGCGGCCCGGGGCGCACTTGCAGTCGGCGCGGATCGAGTACGTGGTCCCCGATGTCTATGTCCGCCGCAAGGCCGGCGCCTGGCAGGTGGAGCTCAACCCTGAGGCGGTTCCCCACCTGCGTGTCAACCCCTACTACGCGGGCATGATCCGGCGCGCCGACACCAGCGCCGACAATACCTCGCTCAGGGCCCACCTGCAGGAGGCGCGGTGGTTCATCAAGAGCCTGCAGAGCCGCAGCCAGACGCTGTTGCGGGTCGCGACCGCCATCGTCGAACGCCAGCGGGCGTTCCTGGAGCACGGCGACGTGGCGATGAAGCCGCTGGTCCTGCACGATATCGCCGAGGTCCTCGGCATGCACGAATCCACCATCTCGCGCGTGACCACCCGCAAGTACATGCACACGCCGCGCGGGATCTATGAGTTGAAGTACTTCTTCTCCAGCCACCTCAACACCGACACCGGCGGGGCCTGCTCCTCGACCGCGATCCGGGCCGTGATCAAGAAACTGATCGCCGCGGAGGATCCCCAGGGCCCCATGAGCGACAGCAAGATCGCGGGGGTCCTGACCCAGCAGGGCATCCAGGTGGCGCGCCGGACGGTGGCGAAGTATCGCGAGGCGATGGCGATCCCGCCGTCCAACGAGCGCAAGCGCCTGGTGTAAGGTGCCTGTCGAGCCCGGCTTTTTATCGAATACTTCCCCTCAACCTACATCGACGACCCGGTAGCGGTTTCATTGGAAAGGTTTTCGGGCAGTCACTAGGAGTCACGATGCAGATCAATCTCACGGGGCACCATCTGGAAGTTACGCCGGCGATCAAGACCTACGTCGAGACCAAGCTCGAAAGAATGGAACGCCATTTCGATCATGTGACCACCGTTCACGTCGTGCTGGCCGTGGAGAAACAACGCCAGCGCGCCGAAGCGACCATCAACGTCGCCGGCGGGCGCCTATACGCCGATGCAGAGCACGATGATCTCTACGCCGCCATCGATGTCCTCATCGACAAGCTGGACCGCCAGTTGATCCGCCATAAAGAACAACTGACCGACCACCACCGCGCCGATGGAGGGCTCAAGGGCCAGTCGTGATCGGCCCGCTCGTGAGCCAGGCGCGCAACGCCATCGACATTGCAGGCCCGTCCATGGAAATAGCGGAGATCCTGGCGCCGAGCTCTGTGGCATGGAACGCCGGCGCGCGCAGCAAGAAGGCGGTGTTGGAAGCCCTGGCCGGGCTGATCGCGAGGGATGGCGGTGGCGCTACGGCCGGTGAGGTGTTCCAGGGCCTGCTCGCCCGAGAGCGCCTGGGCAGCACGGCCCTCGGGCGTGGGATCGCCATACCGCATGGGCGGATGGAACGCTGCGAGGGGCCGCGCGCGGCCTTTCTGCACGCCGCGAAAGGCGTGGACTTCGATGCCGCAGATAATCAACCGGTGGATCTCTTCTTCGCGCTCCTGGTCCCCGCCGAGTGCCAGGATCATCACCTGCGCATCCTGGCGCACCTGGCGGAGATGTTCAGCGACGGGGACCTGGTCGCCCGCCTTCGGGCCAGCAGCGGGCCTGCCGAGTCCTACGCAATCTTGACCGGCTGGTCACCCGCGCCCGCGCCATGATGGCCACTATCGCGATCGACGAGCTGTTCGCCATCCATGCCGAGCGCTTGCAGCTCGCATGGGTCGCGGGACGTGCCGGCGCTACGCGCAAGATCGTGGCGGGTCTGGTCCACGCCGACGGGCGCCAGGTCATCGGTGACGACATCACGACCATCGAGACCCGCCGGGGTGTGGCGCCGCGGGGGTCGCCGCCAAGGGGGTCGCCTAAGAAGTCGCTGGTCGGGCACCTGAACCTCATCCACCCCAACGAGATCCAGGTCCTGGGCGATTCCGAGATCCAGTACCTGACCGGGCTGCGGGACATCTCGCGGGAGGACGCGCTGAGACAGCTCTTGAGCCACGAGCCGCGCTGTGTCATCGTCGCGGAAGGACAGGGCATCCCCGAGCCGCTGCGCGCGGCCTGCGAGGGGAGCGCGACCCCGCTGCTGGCGTCGCCGCTGCCGAGCAACAAGCTGGCCGACGACCTGCACTATTACCTGTCGAACCTCCTGGCCGAGGCCGCGACCCTGCACGGGGTGTACATGGAAGTCATGTCGATAGGGGTGCTACTGACCGGAGAGAGCGGGGTCGGGAAGAGCGAGCTGGCAATGGAGTTGATCACCCGCGGCCATCGCCTGATCGCCGACGACGCGCCGGAGTTCTCGCGCATCGCCCCGGATATCGTGAACGGCACCTGCCCCAAGGCCCTGCAGGACTTCCTGGAGGTGCGCGGTCTCGGGATCCTGAACATCCGCGAGCTGTTCGGCGCGGGGGCCTTGAGGAGCAATAAATACCTCCGCCTGATCATCCGTCTGGAGCGCCTGGATCGGCCGGGACTCGTGGACATCGAGCGGCTCGGGGGGACTTATCGGACGCGCCAGGTGTTGGGGCTGGATATCCCCGACATCCTGTTGCCGGTGGCGCCTGGGCGCAATCTGGCGGTGCTCGTCGAATGCGCCGCGCGCAACCATATCCTGCGCATGAGCGGCTACAACTCGGCCGACGATTTCATGCAGCGCCAGCGCGCGATGCTGGAGCATGAGACCGACCGGGCGGCGTCCTGAATGGTGGGCCTGGCGGCCCCTCGGCTGGTCATCGTGACCGGCCTCTCGGGGGCCGGGAAGACGGTGGTGCTGAACGCCCTCGAGGACCTGTGTTATTACACCATCGATAACCTCCCCATCGGCTTCCTGCCGACGTTTCTGCGCCATATCGCCGAGGTCGACCAGCCGCAGTACCGGCACATGGCGATCGGGATCGATGCCCGTAACCCGGCCGATTCCCTGTTGGAATTTCCCGAGCGCCTGGTGGAGATGAGGCGCGGGGCGGTGGCCGATCTGGTGTTCGTCGAGGCCGATGACCAGACCCTGATGCGCCGTTTCAGCGAGACGCGCCGCCGCCATCCGCTCTCCAGCGAACACCGGTCGCTGGCCTTGGCGATCCAGGAAGAACGCCGCCTGCTCGGGGCCCTGTCGGAACATGCCGATCTGCGCATCGACACCAGCCACAGCTCCGTGCACCAGTTGCGCGATCGAGTGCGGGAGCGCATCGCCCTGCGTCCCGCCGGGACCCTCTCGTTGCAGCTCATCGCCTTCGGCTACAAGCACGGTGTGCCGACGGACGCGGATTTCGTGTTCGACGTGCGCTGCCTCCCGAACCCCTACTGGGAGACACGGTTGCGCGACCTGAGCGGACAGGACCCCCAGGTCGTCGACTATCTGGAGCGGGCGCCGCAGGTGCGGGACATGACGGAGCAGATCGGGGAGTTCCTGGAGCGCTGGCTGCCGCGCTTCGAGGCCGAGAGCCGCGCCTATCTCACCATCGCCATCGGTTGCACGGGTGGGCGCCACCGCTCGGTGTATGTCGTGCACCAGCTGGCGGAACGCTTCGGGAGCACCGGCCGCGCGCTACTCGTCACTCATCGGGATATGTGAGGGACATATAGTGAGCGTCGGCCTCCTGATCGTCACCCATGAGGGCCTGGGCGCCGTGCTCCTCGACAGCGCCCGCCAGGCGCTCGGCCGTTGCCCCCTCAGGACCGAGGTCCTTGGCGCGGGGGCCGACTGTGACCCCGAGGACCTCTATCGGCGCGCCACGGGGCTGTGCTCGGCCCTCGACGATGGCGACGGGGTCCTGGTCCTGACCGATCTGTACGGCGCGACGCCCAGCAATGTAGCGGAGCGCCTCGTAGACTCGCGTCAGGACCGGCGACTGGTCGCCGGTCTCAACCTGCCGATGCTGATCCGCGTATTCAACTATCCGGGTATGGGCCTGGAGGGCCTGGTGGCCAAGGCGCTGAGTGCCGGACGTGACGGGGTGTTCCAAGTGGCCGGCGCGGCCGCGTGCTGACCCACATGGAGGAGCGTCGGGTGGTCATCGTCAATAAGCTCGGCCTGCACGCGCGGGCGGCCGCGCGTTTCGTGCAGCTGGCCGCCAGCTTCGAGTGTCAGATCACCGTGGCGCGGGACGGGCGCGAGGTCAACGGCAAGAGCATCATGGGCGTCATGATGCTGGCCGCCCACCGGGGGAGCGAGATCGCCATCTCTGCGAGCGGCGGCGACGAGCACGAGGCCGTTCGACGGCTCGAGGCCCTGATCTGCGATCGCTTCGGGGAGGGCGAATGAGCATCGCGCTGCACGGGATCGGGGTCGCCAGGGGGATCGCCATCGGTAAGGCGCATATCCTGGTCCGGGACCAGCTCGAGATCAGCGAGTACTGCGTCGCGCTGGAGTTCGTGGAAGACGAGGTGCGGCGCCTCGACGAGGCCACCGTCCTGGCGCGCCAGCAACTGCGCGCCATCCGCGGGCACATCCCTCGGAGCACGGCGGCCGACATCGCGGCCTTCATCGATACACACGTCTTGATGCTGGAAGACGCGGCATTGAGCCAGGAGCCGGCGCGCCTCATCCGCGAGCGCCGTTGCAACGCCGAGTGGGCCTTGCGGTTGCAGCGCGACGCCCTGGTCGCGGTATTCGAGGAGATGGACGACCCCTATCTCCGCACCCGCAAGGACGACGTGGACCACGTGGTCCACCGTATCCAACGCGTCCTCCAGAACCAGGGACCCCTGCGTCACGAGGTCCCCGACAGCCGGCTCGCCGGATACATCATCGTCGCCGACGACCTGACCCCGGCCGACACCGTGGTCATGCAACACCACGGGATCGCGGCCTTCGTGACCGAGTGCGGCGGGGCCACCTCGCACACCGCGATCCTGGCGCGCAGCCTCGGGATCCCGAGTATCGTAGCCCTGCACCAGGCGCGCCGCTATGTGCGCGAGGACGATGTGCTCATCGTCGACGGGGGCAAGGGGGTGGTGGTGCTGGACCCCGATGCCAGGACCCTCGAGTATTACCAGGGTCTGCAGCGCCGGGAGCGGGACGACCTCGCCGAGCTCGGCAAGCTCAAGGGGGCGCCGGCCCGGACCGAGGACGGCATTGCCGTGGTCCTGGAGGCCAACATCGAGTTGCCCAAGGACTTCGAGACGGTGCTGACCGTGGGCGCCGCCGGCGTCGGCCTCTATCGTACCGAGTACCTCTATATGAATCGCCCACAACCCCCTGACGAGGGCGAGCATTTCGAGGTCTATACCGAGGTGCTGCGGCTACTCGAGCCCCTGCCCATCACCATCCGGACCTTGGACATCGGGGCCGACAAGGAGATGGACGGGGGCGCGCGCGGCGACTGCCCCATCGCCGCCAACCCGGCGCTCGGGCTGCGCGCCGTGCGCCTGTGCCTGAAGGAGCCGCGGCTGTTCCTCCCCCAGCTGCGCGCCATCCTCCGGGCCTCGGCGCTGGGGCCGGTGCGGCTCCTGATCCCGATGCTGGCCAGCCTGCAGGAGTTGCATCAGGTATTGGCCATCATCGAAGGGATCCGCCAGGAGTTGCGGGCGGCCTCCATCCCTTTCAATCCGGATATGCCGATCGGCGGCATGATCGAGGTACCGGCGGCCGCGGTGTGTGCCGACCTGTTTGCTCAGGAGTTGGATTTCCTGTCCATCGGTACCAACGACCTCATCCAGTACACGATGGCCATCGACCGCGTCAACGACGAGGTGAGCTATCTTTATGATCCGTTGAATCTCGGTGTCTTGCGGCTCATCAAGACCACGATCGATGCCGCCGCGCGCTGTCGCATCCCGGTGGCCATGTGCGGGGAGATGGCCGGCGATCTGCGCTATGTGCGCCTGCTCCTGGGGTTGGGCTTGAGGGAGTTCAGCGTCCACCCGGCGACCCTCCTGGAGGTCAAGCGCATCGTCAACTCGACCTCGTTCGGTGCCGTGGCGACGCTCGCCGCACAGCTCCTGAACAGTCGTTCCCCCGGCGAGGCCCAGGAACTGCTCATCGCCATCAACAGCGGCGTGGTGTAAAGCCGCTCGGTGCACGCAACCCGACGGGTGCGCACAACAGGTCTTTTCTCGCCCGCTCATATTCACAATATATTGCTTTACACAGGCGTGCGAACCTGCCCTTCCTGGATTATCCGGATTGAGCACTTGAAACAAAGGCGCAACGTTCGCTTTTGGCGAAATGAAGCGCTTTGCAGTAGACAAAGCACCGGACTTTCGGTCCGTAAACGCCACCGCATCGGAACGCTTCGTTTGAGCCATCCGTTTTGTGACCGAGGCTTGGGTGTTGCTGCGTGACCATCCGCTTGATGAGACGCCAGCGGTGGGAGAAATCCTCATCTCCGGGAGGCCCCCCGCGCGTTGTCCATGAGGGAACGGGCCAGCGAGAGGAGCGGCTCTTCGCAAAGGGACTTCCCGACGGGCAGGCCGGCAGCGCGCATGCAAAGTGTTCGGGATCCCGCCGCCGACGATGAGCCGGTCGACTTTCTCGATCAGGGACTCGAGTAAACCAAGCTTGGTGGAGATCTTGCGATCCGCTTGCAGCAGCCTCCCTGACGCGCTTTGTTCCTCCTAAGCAGCAGGCCGTGCTCGGGGCTCTTCGGCCAACCCGACCGAAGCTTCTACGCCACTGAGCTGATCGGCCTGATCGGGGCGGGGTCCGGCGCGGTACAATGGGAAGTAGCATCGCCGTCTGGCTGTCGGCCGTACCAACTGACCGCGGCAGCGTTCCGCGCTGAATGCCTAATGGTGGAAGAAATCGCTCGCCACGCTCCGCTTTCGCGGGCTCGCTATCGGCGAGACAACAGGCACTGGAGGTCCGAACGATGATCACAGACATGACATTCGAATTGGCATTGCTCCGTTTCGATGGTGAGCGCTTCGCCGGGCATGCCCTCGATGTGGATTGTACCCAGGAGTTGATTGCTTACAGGGATCTGGTCCTGGAATGCGCCAAGGCCTTTTGGCGCCGAAAATACCCGGACCGGGCGCGTCTGCCGAAGGGTTTCGAGGGCGGCTTTCGCTTGCAATTCGACCGGCTGGAAGCGGGTTCAGCCATCGTACCCTTGCGGCGTGTGCGCATACCCGAGCAAGGCGAGCTTGACCTGGGCGATGAGTTCGACGAGGCGGCCGAACTGATCGATCGGGCGATTACTGCTGCGGATGTGGACGATCTGCTGCCCTCGGAACTGCCGACCCATGTCATCCCGTTGTTCCGGGAGTTGGGAAAGACACTGCGGGACGACGAAGTTCTATTCACCCGCGCTCGGCGCACCAAAGTCGAGGCTGCTTACACCCTCAAGGCACGGCTCACCTTAGCCGAATGGCTTGGCCCGAGTTACGAGGATAAGGCCGATGTTGTAGGCGAGGTGCGTATGGCTAATGTGGGGCCTAGCCGATTCGCCTTGCAGATAGAGCAGGCGGGCGCGACCGTCCTGGTAGATGGCAAGTTCGCTCCTGAGCAGGAGGGCAGGGTGCTTCAGGCTCTGAACGAACACCGAATGGTCAGGCTCCGTGTGGTTGGCATCGGCGAGTTCGCAACTGCCGACAGGATGCTGAAACGGTTCGTGCGAGTCGATGACGTCCGCCTAGCCTCGGGCGAAGCGCTCCAGTTCGACGACAGCGTTCCGCCGATCTGGGAACAGCTTGGCGCTATTGGACGCTCGGCCCCACCGGGAGCATGGGATGCCGTGCCGTCCGACTTATCGGTGCGGATCGATGAGATCGTGTATGGCAGCGGCGTTGGGGGCACATGAAGGTCGTCTTTGCCGATACCGGCTACTGGGTCGCCGTACTTAATCCGAAAGACGATTGGAACACCAGAGCGAACGAGGTTTCTCGATCGTTGGCTAAGGTCCGCATCGTGACAACCGAGATGGTCTTGGCCGAGCTGCTGGCGGCGTTGTCGAAGGTCTCCGTCAGACCGATGGCCGTTCAAGGTGTAGAGAGTATTTGCGCCGACCCGAACATCGAGGTCGTCCCACAAACGTCACTTCAGTTCGGCGAGGCGTTCGCGACGTATAAGCGCATGGTGGACAAGGAGTGGAGTCTCACCGATTGCGCTTCGTTCGACGTCATGAGTTCTCGCGGTATTTCCGAGGCGCTGGCGCACGACCACCATTTTGAGCAGGCCGGCTTTCGCGCCCTTCTTCGGGAAGACGCGAATCCATGAATCCTGCCATTTCCCGTGCCTCCACGACAGTACCGACGAGCACGGCGTGGTATCTGGGTGCGCGGCTACTGCGATGCTTTGACCTTGATCCACGAACGAAAGAGTAGGCGAATCCGTCGAGATATCGTTGCTAGCTTGCCGTGTGTTCTCAGTTCGGCTACATTCGTTGCTGAACTGAGAACATGAAGAGCCTGGTCGACCATCTTCTGGGGGACACGCGCACCGCAATCCTGGCGGCGTTGTTGCTGCGGCCGGAGGAACGTGTGCACGTCCGCGAACTGGCGCGGCTGACCGGCGCCTCGCCGGGGACGCTGCACCGCGAGCTGACGGCGCTCGCTGCGCTGGGGGTGCTGTGTCGCGAGGCAGTGGGGAGGCAGGTGTTCTTTGCGGCTAATCGTGACTGCCCGGTGTTCGAGGAGCTCGCAGGCCTGTTGCGCAAGACGGCCGGCTTGGTCGACGTCGTACATGGCGCACTTCAACCGCATGCCGCTCGGATCTATGCGGTGTTCATCTATGGCTCGCTCGCGGCGGGCACTGAATCGTCGCAGAGCGACGTGGACGTCATGATCCTCGGCGACCTGCCGTTCGGCGAGGCGGTCAAGGCGTTGGCGCCGGCCCAGGGAGCGCTGCGACGCGAGGTCAATCCGACCGTCATGAAGGCCGAAGACTTCCGCCGCAAGCGGGCGGAGAAGGATGGGTTCGTCTTGACGGTGTGGAAGGCACCCAAGCTGTGGGTAATCGGCAGCGAAAATGAGCTTGGATAATCTCTTCCGTACGGGCTAGCTCAAGCCCCACGCGCCAACCGTCGCGGAGGTCCGGCGCCTGCTCGCGGCAGCCGGGCGAAACTTACACGACGCTCGCGTCGCCGGGATCAGCGACGAAACACGCTTCGACACGAGCGGCTGCCCACCGGCCTCTTCTACGCACAAGGCGTGAAGGCGAACGTGCTGTTCTTCGACAAGAAGCCGGCGAGCGAAACCCCGTGGACCCGGAAGCTCTGGATCTACGACCTGCGCACCAACAAGCACTTCACACTTAAGACCAACCCACTCAGGCGTGAAGACTTGGACGAGTTCGTCACGTGTTACAACCCGTCGAACCGGCACGATCGGAAGGCTAGCTAGGTGGTCGGAGGGGAGATCCCCTCACCCGCACGCTCTTCCGAAGGGAGGAGGGACGGTGCGTAGCGGGCGGCGCCGCGCGAGTGAGAGAATTGGGAGTGAGGGCCGCTGGCGCTGCTACGGCTACGACGAGCTGATCGCCCGGGACAAGGCGAGCCTCGATATCTTCTGGCTGAAGGACGACTCCCTCGCGGATTCCGATAATCTTCCGCCGCCGAACGTGATCGTGCAGGAGATCGTCGATGACCTGGAGGCGGCGCTGGAGCAGTTTCGGTTGATTGCAGGGGACCTCAACGATTCGGCACGCGTTGACGCTCGCGTGGTCGGGCGAGATCGCCGGCGTACGGGGAAGTTTGGGGTCGGTGTTCGTGGCGTAGTCCCAGCAGAAGGACTGCCCGCCGGCCGTTCGGTCGATCTGCACGGCCAGCAGGCCCACGGTGAGGGTCGGGGTGTCTCCGGGCGCGCGACGACCGCATTAATAGGGTAGACTTCATTGAACGACGGTATCAGTCATCAATGCACAAGCTCTTCAAGAGCGTCAATTAATTCCGGGATGTCATTTCGACCGAAGGGAGAAATCTCGCAGCGATACCGTTGGGCGACGTAGCAATAAGATTGCTCGTTACGCTCGAAATGACAAACTAATGAGAGGTTCCTTGAGATCCATTGCAAGCAAGGGGAGTGAAGGTGCCATTGACGCATGGGAACAACGGAGCTCGGGAGGATGAAACTGAAACATGAGGCGGAATTGGTCAAAGGTGCGATTCTCGCCGGCGTGACGTATGTTGAAGGCCGGGGAGCCGCCGTGTTTGAGGCGACGGACTCGGCAAGCGAGAAGATCCTCTATATCTACCGACTGCTGGTCCACGATAAGGTCATTCAACCCTTGCCGGAGGATCAGGTCTCGCAACAATCCATGCGGCACAAGCTTGCCCTCTGGTACGCCAAGCAACTGCCGAAGGATCATCCTCTGCTGAAATAGGCGCTGGCCAAGTCAGGCGGGCGGAGGCGGGGCGCACTAGAAATAGGACGCGGTATCCGATCTTCGGCCGGGGGAGCCCTCAGTACCCCTCGCTCGGGTGTACGTAGTCGGGATCGGCCTTGGCGCGTTCCTTCAGGATGGCGATGGCCGGCAGGGTCTTGCCTTCGAGGAACTCCAGGAAGGCGCCACCGCCCGTCGAGAGGTAGGAGAGGCGTTGCGCGACGCCGAACTTGGCGATGGCCGCGAGCGTCTCGCCCCCGCCGGCGATGGAAAAGGCTTGGCTTGCGGCGATGGCCTCGGCGATGGCACGCGTGCCGGCGGCGAAGGGCTCGAGCTCGAACACACCCAGCGGCCCGTTCCAGACGATGGTGCGGGCCTCGGAAAGGCATCCGGCGAAGCGCGCGGCGGTCTTTGGGCCGATGTCGAGGATGAGATCGTCTTCGGAGACCTCGGCGGCGGGTTTGACGGTCGCGCGCGCCGTGGGCGAGTACTCCTTGGCGCACACGCAATCCTCGGCCAGCGGGATCTCGCCGCCGCGTTCGCGCGCCTTGTCCATGAGGGAGCGGGCCACCGAGAGGAGCGGCTCTTCACAAAGGGACTTGCCGATGGGCAGGCCGGCGGCGCGCATGAGGGTGTTCAGGATCCCGCCGCCCACGATCAGTCGGTCGACCTTCTCGATCAGGGACTCGAGTAACGCCAGCTTGGCGGAGATCTTCGATCCGCCGACCACGGCCACGAGCGGCCGCTCGGGGTCCTTGACGATCCGGGCGAGCGCCTGGACCTCGGCTTGAAGCAGCGGACCGGCGCACACCTTGGGAGCATACTTGGCGATCCCATGGGTCGAGGCCTCGGCGCGGTGGGCGGTGGCGAAGGCGTCGTTCACATAGACATCGCAGAGCGCCGCCATCTTGCGCGCCAGCACATCGTCGTCGGCCTTCTCGCCGCGCTCGAAGCGCACGTTCTCGCACAAGATCGCCTCGCCGGGCGCGACCGTGACGCCGGAAAGCCAGTCCTTGCAGAGCCTGATCTCGCGGCCGAGCAGCGCGGACAGCGACCTAGCGACCGGGGCCAAGGACAGCGATGGGTCATAGCTCCCTTCCCGGGGGCGCCCGAGGTGTGAGACTACCAGTACTCGGGCCCCGGCCCGCAGGGCCTTGTGGATGGCGGGGAGCGCGGCCCGGATGCGGGTATCGTCGGAGATATGGCCGTCCTCGATGGGGACATTCAAGTCCTCGCGGATCAGGACCCGCTTCCCCGCGAGGGCGATATCCGACATGGAGAGCATCGACAATTCGAGACCTCAGCGCGCCTGCATCCAGGCGACGGTGGTATCGAGCATGCGGTTCGAGAACCCCCATTCGTTGTCGTACCAGGCCAGCACCTTGACCAACGTCCCGTCGATGACCCGTGTCTCGCTGGCCTCATAGATCGAAGACGCCGGATGGTGGTTGAAATCCACCGAGACCAGGGGTTCGCCGTTGTATTCCAGCACGCCGCGCAGATCACCCGCGGCCGCTTGTTTCATGACCGCGTCGATCTCCTCGATGCTCGTTTCCCGCGCGGCGACGAAGCTCAGATCCACGAGCGAGACATTGACGACCGGGACGCGCATGGCGTAGCCGTCGAGCTTGCCGGCGAGCTCCGGCAGTACCAAGCCGACCGCCGCCGCGGCGCCGGTCTTGGTCGGGATCATCGACTGGGTCGCTGAGCGCGCCCGCCGCAGGTCCTTGTGGTAGACATCGATCAGGACCTGGTCGTTGGTGTAGGCGTGGATGGTGGTCATGGCCCCGCGCAGGACCCCGATGTGCTCGTGCAGGGGCTTGACCAGCGGCGCCAGGCAATTGGTCGTGCACGAGGCGTTCGAGATGACGGTATCGGATGCCTTGAGGGTCTTATGGTTGACGCCGTAGACCACGGTCGCATCCATCTCGGTCGCGGGGGCCGAGACGATGACCTTCTTGGCTCCGGCCTTGAGATGGGCCGCGGCCGTGGCCTTGGTGGTGAAGAGGCCGGTGCACTCGTGTACCACATCGACCCCGAGCTCGGCCCACGGCAGCTTGGCCGGATCGCGCTCGGCCAACACCCGGATGCGGTCGCCGTCGACCAGCATGGCCTCCGCGATAGCCTCGACCTTTCCCGGAAACCGTCCGTGTACGCTGTCATAACGGGTCAGGTGCACGTTGGTCTTGACGTCGCCCAGATCGTTGATGGCCACGACCTCGATATCCGATCGGCCATTGTTCGATCGGTACTGGCCTTCGTAGAGCGCGCGCAGGATGTTCCGGCCGATGCGACCGTATCCGTTGATTGCGATTTTGATTGTCATGTTGCCCTTTGCTGTCTATTCATTCCTGTCGTTAACCGGCTTCGCCCATTTGATCGAGCAGCCCATGCTCGGGATCTGGGTCCTGGGACCCTGGCCGGTGTGCGCGATGCCCACCATCGCCTCGTAGAGCTCACGATGGGCCTCCGGCGGTGCCGGGTGACGCCCGCTTTCGTCCAGCCGCCCTCGGTACTGCAAGCGCAGATCGGCGTCGTAGCCGAAGAAGTCGGGCGTGCAGATCGCGCCGTAAGACCGGGCCACCGATTGGGTGTCGTCGATGAGATACGGGAAGGGATATCCGAGGCGGGCCGCTACCCGTTGCATGTTGTCGAACGAATCCTCCGGGTAGTCGCCGGGATCGTTGGGCATGATGGCGACGCTCTTGACACCCTGATCGAGCAGCGCGCGGGTATCGCGCACCAGGCGCTCCTGGATAGCCTGGACGTAGGGGCAATGGTTGCAGATGAACATCACCAAGGTCCCCCGTTCCCCGCGGCACCCGGCCAGCGACCAGGTGTTGCCGTCTGTCCCGCGCAACGAGAAATCCGGTGCGGGCGCGCCGAAGTCGCACACGCGGGTCTGCATCAACGCCATGGCGGCCCTCCTAGCGGTTCGATAAGCATGTCATGGTTCTTGCTAAACGCACTCGACGCGGGCCCTGGGGGCGGGGAGACACGCGCAACGTAAAGCTGTCCTTCGTCCCCGTGTCCAGTTACACTAATAAACCAACCACTTTTGGAACGGGCCCTACAGGAGAAGATACCATGGAACACACGCGTTTGTTTACCTCCGAATCGGTGTCCGAAGGGCATCCGGACAAGATGGCCGATCAGATCTCCGATGCGATCCTGGACGCGATCCTGGCCCAGGACCCGCGCGGCCGGGTCGCCTGCGAATCGCTCCTCACCACCGGGCTCGTGGTCATCGCCGGGGAGATCACGACCTCGGCGCAGGTCGATTTTCGCACCATCGCCCGCGAGGTCATCCGCGACATCGGCTACCGGAGCTCGGATATGGGTTTCGATGCGGACACCTGCGGCGTGATCGTCTCCGTCGGGCAGCAGTCGGCGGACATCGCGCAGGGCGTGAACGAGGCCGAAGGGCACGAGCAGGGTGCCGGGGACCAGGGGCTCATGTTCGGTTACGCGTGCAACGAAACCGATGTGCTCATGCCCGCGCCCATCACCTACGCGCACCGCCTGGTGCGCCGCCAGGCAGAGGTCCGTAAGAGCGGCGCCCTGCCGTGGCTCAGGCCCGACGCCAAGAGCCAGATCACCTTCCGGTATCAGGGCCAGAGGCCCTGTGGCATCGATGCCGTGGTGCTGTCGACCCAGCACAGCCCCGAGGTCTCCCAAGCGACCTTGCGGGAGGCCGTCATGGACCAGATCCTGTTACCGGTCCTGCCGGCCGAGTGGATCGACAAGGGCACGCGCTTCTTCATCAACCCCACCGGTCGCTTCGTGGTCGGCGGGCCGATGGGGGATTGCGGCTTGACCGGACGCAAGATCATCGTGGACAGCTACGGCGGCATGGCCCGTCATGGCGGCGGTGCGTTTTCGGGCAAGGACCCGTCCAAGGTGGATCGCTCGGCAGCCTACGCCGCGCGCTATGTCGCCAAGAACCTGGTGGCCGCCGGGGTCGCCGAGCGCTGCGAGATCCAGGTGTCCTATGCCATCGGGGTGGCCGAGCCGACCTCCATCAACGTCGATACCTTTGGGACCAGTGCGTTGGACGAATCGCGCCTCATCGCCGCGGTGCGCGAGGTGTTCGATTTACGGCCCAAAGGCATCATCGACATGCTACGACTGCTGCGCCCGGTGTACCGCAAGACCGCGGCCTATGGACACTTTGGCCGCACCGAGAGCGAGCTGACCTGGGAGCGCACCGATCGGGTGGAGGCCTTGCGGAACGCGCTCGGGCTTACCCGTGTGCATCAACGCGAGCCACTGGCGCGCGTGGGCTAGCGCCGTTCCCTACGGCCCTTATCTAATAGGCCCTTATCTAATAGAAGATAGAAACCCCTCACCATCGAGCTGACCAGGAGCAATTGATGAGCACACAACCCCTCGAGCGGTTCCAAATGGACTACAAGGTCGCCGACATCCGGCTTGCGGAATGGGGTCGCAAGGAAATCCGCATCGCGGAGACCGAGATGCCGGGCCTCATGGCATTGCGCGAGGAGTACGCGACTCAAAAGCCGCTTGCCGGGGCCCGGATCGCCGGCTGCCTCCACATGACCATCCAGACGGCGGTGCTCATCGAGACCCTGCTGACGCTCGGGGCCGAGGTGCGGTGGTCGTCCTGCAACATCTTTTCGACCCAGGACCATGCCGCCGCCGCGGTGGCCGCCGAAGGCGTGCCGGTGTTCGCCTGGAAGGGGGAGAGCGAGGAGGAATTCTGGTGGTGCATCGACAGAACCATCTTCGGTCCGGACGGCTGGCGCCCCAATATGATCCTCGACGACGGGGGCGATCTCACCAAAGTGATGCACGAGCGGTTTCCGGAGCTCTTGGCCGATGTGCGCGGTTTATCGGAGGAGACCACCACGGGCGTGCATCGCCTCTATGAGATGATGCGCGCCGGCACCTTGAAGGTCCCGGCCTTCAACGTCAACGATTCGGTGACCAAGTCGAAGTTCGACAACCTCTATGGCTGCCGTGAGTCCCTGATGGACGGCATCAAGCGCGCCACGGGCGTCATGATCGCCGGCAAGATCGCGGTGGTCGTCGGCTATGGCGATGTCGGCAAGGGTTGCGCCCAGGCCCTGGGGGGGCTCGGGGCCACGGTGTGGATCGCCGAGATCGACCCCATCTGCGCGCTCCAGGCGGCCATGGAGGGGTATCGGGTGGTGACCGTGGACGATGTCTGCGGCCAGGGGGACATCTTCGTGACCGCGACCGGCAATGTGCGCGTGATCACCCACGCGCACATGCGCGCCATGAAGGACCAGGCCATCGTCTGCAACATCGGACACTTCGATTCGGAGATCGACATCGCCTCCGTGCGACAGTATCGCTGGGAAAACATCAAGCCCCAGGTCGACCACGTCGTCTTCCCCGACGGCAAGCGCCTCATCGTGCTGGCGGAAGGGCGCTTGGTGAACCTCGGATGCGCGACCGGGCACCCGAGCTTCGTGATGTCCGCCTCCTTCACCAACCAGGTCCTGGCCCAGATCGAGATCTGGAACCATCACCAGGCCTACGAAAGGCGCGTCTATACCCTGCCCAAGGCCCTCGACGAGAAGGTCGCGCGCCTGCATCTGGCCAAGCTCGGCGTCAAGCTCACGCGCATGACGGAGGAGCAGACCGCCTACATCGGTGTCCCGGTGGATGGCCCCTATAAACCGGAATACTACCGGTACTGAGCGGTTGTTCTGAGGCAGGCCGCAGGGTGTCGTCGATGAGACCAAACGCCCGCGATCCGCTGTTCAGCTTCGAGTTCTTCCCGCCGCGTACGCCGGAGGCGGTGGGCAAGCTCGAGGTCACGCGTGACCGCCTCGCGGCGTTGCGGCCGGATTACTTCTCCGTGACCTTCGGCGCGGGGGGTAGCACGCGGGAGCGCACCTTCGAGACCGTGGTCGAGATCCGCGACAAGACCGGGATCCCGGCCGCCCCCCATGTCTCCTGTATTGGGTGTCCGACGCAGGCGCTACGGGAGGTGCTGGCGACCTACCGGTCGGCCGGGATCGACCGGATCGTGGCCCTGCGCGGCGATCTGCCCTCCGGTACATCGAGTTACGGGGAGCTGCGCTATGCCAACGAGCTGGTCGAGTTCATCCGCCGCGAGACCGGGGATCACTTCTTCATCGAGGTCGCGGCCTATCCGGAGTTCCATCCCCAGGCGGCGGGCGCCGAGGCCGATCTCGTCAACTTCAAGCGTAAGGTCGATGCCGGGGCCGACAGCGCGATCACCCAGTATTTTTACAACGTGGACGCCTATTCCCGCTTCGTCGAGGCATCCCGAAAGCTCGGCATCGACATCCCCATCGTCCCGGGTGTCATGCCGATCATCAATTGCACGCAGTTGTTGCGTTTCTCGGATGCCTGCGGGGCCGAGATCCCGCGTTGGATCCTGAAGCGGCTGCGCGACTTCGGCGATGACCGCGTGGCGATCCGCGATTTCGGCGTGGACGTGACTACGGAGCTGTGCCGACAGCTCCTCGAGCGGGGCGCGCCGGGGCTGCACTTCTACACCATGAACCAAGCCGAGGCCTCGATCGCGATCTGGCGTAATCTCGGGATCGGCACGGCAGACGCGCGCAGCCGGGGGGTCGCGGTTTCCGCATAGCTGCGAACCGCACGCCGTTGGGGCCCGCGAGGGCCGAGGGGTGTGGTGAAACACGACACCGTCAGGCGCACCGATACGAACCCGACCCCCAAGACGAAGCTCTTGCTGGTCGACGATGACCCTTTGATCGTCGAGTCCCTAGGCCTCGTGCTCGATGACGAGTATGAGACCCACAGCGCCGCGACGCGGGCCGGGGCCAAGTCCTTATTGAGCTCCCTCTGCCCGGTGCCGGCGCTGGCGCTGGTCGATCTCGGATTGCCACCCACCCCGCACAGCCCCGAGGAGGGATTCACCTTGATCGGTGAGCTGCTCGCCTTCGACCCCGGCATGAAGATCCTGGTCCTCTCCGGGCAGAGCTCGCGCGCCACTATCCAGCACGCCATGACCTTGGGTGCCGTCGATTTCATCCCGAAGCCGACCGATGCCCTGGTGCTCAAGGCCCGGCTTGCCCATCAGTCCGCGATGGTCGCGGCCGAGAAACAGGCCCGCGCCTCCCGCGAAGGCGGCAACCTCCTGGGCACGAGCCCCGCTATCGAGACCCTGCGGGCCTTGATTCGGCAGTTCGCCGATGTGCCGTTTCCGGTCCTCGTCGAGGGCGAGTCGGGGGTGGGAAAGGAGCTGGTGGCCCATCGCCTCCACGCCGAAAGCCAGCGGGCGCGCCAGCCGTTCTTGGCCGTCAACTGCGCCGCCTTCACCCCCGAGCTCCTGGAGACCCAGCTCTTCGGCCACAGCCGCGGGGCCTTCACCGGTGCCGTCGGCGTCCGCCCGGGGATCCTGGAGGAGGCCGGCCGGGGCAGCTTGTTCCTCGACGAGGTCGGCGAGCTGCCGGCCCTCTTGCAGTCGAAGCTCTTGCGCGTCCTGGAGAACGGTGAATACTACCGGCTGGGTGAGACGCACAAGCGGCGGGCCGAATGCCGGGTCATCACGGCGACCAACCGAGACCTCGGCGATGGTGTCCGGCGCGGGGCGTTTCGCCAGGATCTCTATCATCGCTTGAGTGTGCTCTCCATCGAGGTACCCCCGCTGCGCGAACGCGGCGACGACATTCTCCTGTTGCTGCAAACCTTTAGCGCCGTGTATGCCTCGTCATCCGCCTCGTTCCGGCTGGAACCGGCCGCCGAGGCCCGCCTCTGCGCTTATGAGTTTCCGGGAAACGTGCGCGAGCTTCGCAATATCGTCATTCGCCTGTCTGCCAAGTATCCCGGCCGCTCGGTCGGCATCGCGCAAATCGAGGCCGAGCTCGAATCCGAGGTATTTGCCCCGATCGATACCGAGGCGCTGAGCTCGGACCAGGTCGCCGAGCGCCAGATCAAGGCGCCGGGTTTCAGGCTCGATGAGACCCTCGCCGCGTGGGAGCGGCGCTACATCGATGCGGCCCTCAAGCTGGGCCATGGAAACCTGAGCCAGGCCGCGCGCCTGCTCGGCGTCAATCGCACGACGCTGTACAGCAAGATCGAGCGGCTCGCCAACCCGCGGGGCTGAGATGTATTACAGCTATTTCGGGCTAGCGCAGGCGCCCTTCAAGATCACGCCTGACACGCGTTTGTTCTTTCCGGGGGGCAACCGCGGCGCGGTGCTGGAATCCCTGGTGTACGCCGTCACGAGCGGCGAAGGCATCGTCAAGGTCGTCGGCGAGGTGGGGAGCGGCAAGACCATGCTGTGCCGGATGCTGGCGCGGGAACTGCCGGAAGACACCGAGATCGTCTATCTCGCCAATCCGAGCCTTGCACCCGAGCATATCCTGCATGCCATCGCCTTCGAGCTGAAACTGCCGGCCGCGGCATCGGACAGCAGGCTCAAGGTCCTTCACACCCTTCAGGATTATCTGATCCAGCGACACGCCGAGAACGTACGGGTCGTGACCTTCATCGAGGAGGCCCAGGGTATGCCCATCGAGACCCTGGAAGAGATCCGGCTCTTGAGCAACCTCGAGACCCAGGACGAGAAGCTCCTCCAGATCGTGATGTTCGGACAGCCCGAGCTGGACGAGACGCTGGCCACTCCCCGCATCCGCCAGCTCAAGGAGCGCATCACCTACAGCTTTTACCTCACGCCCTTCACGGCGCAGCAGGTGGCCGAATACCTCACCACCCGTCTGCGCGCCTGTGGTTACCAGGGCATGGGGCTGTTCACGCGCGGGGCGGTACGGAGACTCACCCGTAGCTCGCGCGGCCTGCTGCGGAGGATCAACATATTGGCCGACAAGGCCCTGCTCGCCGCCTATGCCGCCAACGCCGTCAAGGTGACGGCGGGCCATGTGCGACGCGCGTCCCGCGACAGCGAGTTCGGAGCGGGGCGGTGGCGCGTGGGGAGACTGATCGGCATAGCGGCGTGCGTCGGCCTGGCGGTCGGCGGCGCGCTGTGGTGGGCCTTCTAGTGGCTCGATACTTGCCTTTCGCTCGCCTGTCTTAAGGGTGGGAGGATCCACGTGCAAGAGCGTTCGATACTGGTGACCGGCGGGGCTGGATATATCGGCAGTCATGTGGTCCGGCAGCTCGGGGAATCCGGCCACCGTGTGGTGGTCCTGGACAACCTTTCGACCGGCTTCAAGGAAGCGGTGATCCACGGGGTGCTCGTGGTTGGCGACAACGGAGACCCGCTGTTGGTGTCGCGCCTCTTGCGCGAGCACAACATCGAGACCGTCATGCACTTCGCGGCCCATACCGTGGTGCCGGAATCGGTCGAGCTGCCGTTGAAATACTACGGCAACAATACCTGCAAGACCCGCAACCTACTCGAGTGCTGTGCCGAGCACGGCGTCGAGCACTTCGTGTTCTCCTCGACGGCCGCGGTCTATGGGATCCCGGAGGGTGAGTGTGCCCGTGAAGACACCGCCACCCGACCCATCAATCCGTACGGCACCTCCAAGCTGATGAGCGAATGGATGTTGCGCGACCTGGCGGCGGCAAGCGCCCTGCGTTTCGTGATCCTACGTTACTTCAACGTCGCGGGCTCGGATCCGTCGTGCCGGATCGGACAGGCGACCCGCAATGCCACGCTCCTCATCAAGGTGGCCGCCGAGGTCGCCGCCGGCAGGCGTGCGAGCCTCGCCATCTTCGGCACGGACTTTCCGACCCCGGACGGCACCGGGGTCCGCGACTATATCCATGTCGAGGACCTCGCGGATGCCCATGTGAAATCGCTGGAATACTTGATGTCCGGCGGTGAATCGACGACGCTGAACTGCGGCTATGGGCGCGGTTACAGCGTGCGCGAGGTCATCGCCGCCGTGGAGAAGGCCGCCGGGCAGCGGCTCGAGGTACGCGAAGGTCCTCGCCGCGACGGCGATCCGCCGGTCCTGGTCGCCGAGGCCGACCGCATCCGCCGGGTCCTGGGGTGGCAACCGCGCTACGACGACCTGCACACGATCGTCGAGACGTCGCTGCGGTGGGAGCGAAACCGTGCCTATTAGGACCGACGCCCTACCGTGAGCCATGCCTATGCCCGGTGATACGCCCGCGGTCCTGATCGACACCCATGTCCACATCCATGGCTGTTTCCCCCTGGCCGGGTTTTTCGATGCGGCTCACGTCAATTTCGAGCGCGCCGCGCGCGCCCAGCCGGAAACCCATAAGAGCAGCGACGGTGGTTTCATCGGTGTTCTGATGCTGACCGAGACCGCACGCGCCGACTGCTTCAAGCGCCTTTCGGCATGGGCGGACGGCGCGGCCGATGGCGTTGACTCGGTGCTTGGGGACTGGCGTCTACGACACACGGAGGAGACCGGCTCCGTGACGGCGGAGTGCCATGGACAATGCCTGTATATCATCGCAGGCCGCCAGATCGTCACGGCCGAAAGATTGGAGGTCCTGGCCCTGGGTTTCGAGGGCTTCGTTCCGGACGGGGAACCGATCCGACAGGTGATAGACCGAGTGCGATCGGCCGCGGCCGTGGCCGTGATCCCGTGGGGTTTCGGGAAATGGTGGGGCGGACGCGGCAAGGTGGTCTCGGCCTTGCTAAAAGACCACGAGGCCCTGGGGTTTTTTCTCGGGGACAACAGCGGCCGCACGGCGTTGCTAGGGCGACCCGCTCATTTCGAGGACGCCCGCCGAGACGGGATCGCCATCCTGCCGGGCACCGATCCCTTGCCGTTCCCGGCGGAGTACGGCCGCGCCGGCAGCTTCGGGCTCGTGGCGCACGCGACGATCGACCCGGGGCGACCCGCCGCGGAGATCAAACGCCTCCTCACGGGCACGCCCCTCGGGTTGAAACCCTACGGCCGCCTCGAAACCCCGCTGCGTTTCCTCCACAACCAGATCGCGATGCAGTTCCACAAGCACGCGGCCTCTTGAATCATGCGCGCCCTGGTCATCGCACCGCAACCGTTCTTTTCCCCGCGCGGGACGCCGTACAGCGTCTATTACCGGACGCTCGTGACCTCCGAGCTCGGTGTCCAGGTCGATCTCCTGACCTATGGGGAGGGCGAGGATGTGGACATCCCGGGTGTCCGGATCTATCGCATCCCGCGTTTCGGGGCGCTCGGGAACGTCAAGACCGGCCCGTCGCTGCTCAAGCTGTTCCTCGACGGCTTCATATTGGCAAGGGCCGTGGCCCTTTTGTGCCGGACGCGCTATGCCTTCGTCCATGCCCATGAAGAGTCGGTGTTCTTCTGCCGGTTTCTCAAGCCGCTGTTCGGCTTCAAGCTGGTCTACGACATGCACTCGAGCCTGCCCGAGCAGTTGCGCAACTTCAGGTTCACCGAGTCGCGCGTGCTCATCCGTGCCTTCGAGTGGCTGGAGAACGGGAGCCTGCGCGCCTCGGACGCCATCATCACCATCTGCCCGGCGTTGGCCGACTATGTCCATCGGACCTTGGGCGACACACCCCGGCACCTCCTCATTGAGAATTCGATCTTCGATCCAGTCAAGGTCGGGGGCCGCAGCGCTGGATCGTCGGTGGGTCCCGGCGACTCTTCGGCCGGTACCTCTCTGGAGGCGAAGATCCCCGAGGGCCGAGATTTGGTGGTGTATGCAGGGACCCTGGAGACCTATCAGGGCATCGATCTCCTGATCGCCGCCTTCGCCAAGGTCCTCGGACGCCATCCTTCCGCCTTCCTGCTCGTCGTCGGCGGGACGGCGGAACAGGTCGCTCGCTACTCGGCCCTCGCCAAAGAGCACGGTGTCACCGATCACTGCCGGTTCACTGGAAGCGTGCCCCAGGCGCTCGCGCGCCGTTACACGAGCATGGCCTCGGTGCTGGTGTCACCCCGCAGCGCCGGGACCAACACGCCGCTCAAGGTCTACGAGCAACTCGCGAGCGGTGTGCCGCTGGTCGCGACGCGCATCTATTCACACACCCAGGTCCTGGACGACGACGTGGCGTTTCTGGTCGAGGCGGACGCGAGCGGCATGGCCGAGGGGATCCTCCAGGCGCTCACCTCCAGATCCGAGCGCGAACGACGGATCGCCAATGCCAAGGGCCGCTACCAACGCGACTATTCGCGCCCGGCCTATGTCGCCAAGATGCGGCGCTTGATGGATCTGTTGCGCTGATGTGCGGCATCGCCGGCATCGCGACGTTCCGTGACGCGCGTAGTCCGGTTCGAGAACAAATCCACGCGATGTGCGAGACCATCGTGCATCGCGGTCCGAACGACGAAGGGATCCATGTGCAAGGCGGCGTCGGGTTGGGCATGCGGCGCCTGTCCATCATCGATCTCGGCGGCGGCCGGCAACCCATCTGGAATGAGGATCGCACCGTCCTGACGGTATTCAACGGCGAGATCTACAACTACCGCGAGCTGCGGCGGGACCTGGAGGCACGTGGGCACCGTTTCGCGACCCACAGCGATACCGAGGTCATCGTCCATGGTTACGAGGAGTACGGCAGCGATTTTCCCGCCCACCTGAACGGGATGTTCGCCATCGCGCTCCACGATACGGTGCGCCGTAAGCTGGTCCTGGTGCGTGATCACATCGGGATCAAACCGCTGTATTACAGCTTCACGGATGCGCGCATCGTGTTCGGCTCGGAGGTCAAGGTCCTGCTCGCGAGCGGGCTCGTGAAACGGGACCTCGATATCGACGCGGTCGGGCAGTTCCTGTCCTGGGAATATGTGCCGGGCGCGCAGACCCTGCTGACGGGGGTCGAGAGGCTCGAACCCGGCCATTTGATCGAGATCGACCTTTCGAATCCGATCTGCGCCCCACGCCGCTATTGGGATATCCCGCTGGCCGTGGCCGGCGAGGCCCATGTTCTTTCCCAGAGGACATTCGACGAGTGGGCCGACGTGGTCGATGCCAAGCTCCGGGAAAGCGTGCAGCGCCAGCTGGTCGCCGATGTGCCCCTCGGCGCGTTTCTTTCGGGTGGCGTCGATTCGTCGCTGGTGGCGGCCGCGATGCCACTTGCCAGGACCTTCAGCATCGCTTTCGGCGACCAGAGCTATAACGAGGCCCCGTATGCCCGCGCGGTGGCCGACCATCTCGGCGTCGATCATGTCTCTGAGGCCATCTCGGCCGATGTCGTGGGGCTCTTCGAGCGCCTCATGTACCTCCTGGACGACCCGATTGGGGACTTTTCGATCTTCCCGACCTTCCTGGTGTCGCAAGTAGCTCGCAAGCACGTCACCGTGGCCTTGAGCGGCGATGGTGGTGATGAGCTTTTCGGGGGCTATGAGACCTATCTCGCCGAGGTGCGGGCGCGCCAATACGCGCGGGTGCCCGCGTTGTTGCGCCAGACACTCATCGAGCCCTGCGTCCGTGGGCAGAGGCCGCGCGCCGCCAAGAAGGGACTCATCAACAAGGCCAAACGCTTCGTCGAAGGGTTCCATCACCCGGAGGTCCTCGGGCATGCGCGCTGGCGGCTGTTCGTCACCGAAGAGATGCGCGCCGAGATCTTCACCCCCGACGCCGGAAGCGTGATGGCGACGCCCGTCACGCATCACATCACCGAGCTGTTCCGGGCGGCGGGGCCGCGACAGCCGCTCAACCGCGGCCTGTACGTGGACGTCAAGAGTTATCTCTGTGACAACATCCTGACCAAGGTGGACCGCATGTCGATGGGGGTGTCTCTGGAGGCGCGCGTCCCGTATCTGGACCGGGAGCTCGTGGAGCTGGCGTTTCAGGTACCCGACCATCTCAAGGTGTCGAAGGGCCGCACCAAGGTGCTGCTCAAGGCGATCGCGGCGCGCCATGTGCCCGCCCATTGCGTGTATCGGCCCAAGGAGGGCTTCAGCATCCCCATCAAGAACTGGCTCTGCACGCAGTTCCGCGATCTCCTGGAGTCGCTGGTCTGTCGCGAACGGATGGAGCGCGGTGGGATATTCGCATGGCCGACCATCGAACGGCTCAAGACGGAGCATCTCGACGGCCGCGCCAATCACAGCCATATCCTATGGTCGCTCATGGTCTTTGAAGCGTGGCGCGAGCGCTGGCTCGAAGGCCGCTTGCGCATGATCGAAAACCCCGCCGGGATGGCGGCGGTCGGCTGAGGCGGTGTCGGTGATTGGACGAGATCCCGAAGGGGCGTCGCGGGAGCGTTACGACCTCATCATCATCGGGGGCGGGATCTATGGGGCGATGCTGCTCCTGGAGGCCGGGCAGCGGGGCCTCAGGTCACTGCTCGTCGAACGCGGGGACTTCGGAGGACAGACCAGCTTCCAGAGCCTCAGGATCGTCCACGGGGGTTTGCGCTATCTCCAGGCCCTGGACCTGCCGCGCTTCTTCGAATCGGTGCGGGAGCGCCGCTGGTTCCTGCGCATGTTTCCGGAACTGGTCACGCCGCTTCCCTGCCTCATGCCCCTCTACGGGGAAGGGCTGCGCCGCCGCGGCGTGCTGGGCGCGGCCCTTTGCGCCAACGACCTGTTGTCCCTGCACCGCAATCGCGGGGTGGGTCTCGATCGCAGGCTCCCTGCGGGTCGATTGATCTCGGCCGCCGAGGTCCGCTCGCGCTTCCCGGATGTCGATGGCTCGGGCCTGCAGGGGGCGGCCCTCTGGTATGACGCACGAATGCCCGATTCGCAACGCCTGCTGATGGAAACGCTGCGTTGGGCCTGTGCGCTCGGTGGGCGGGCCCTGAACTATATGGAGGCGCGGGAGCTGTGCGCCGCCGGCCGCGGCGTGTCCGGGATCTCCGCCATCGACACGGAAACAGGGCTCGATCATCGCTATCACGCGAGCGTGGTCGTGAATGCCACGGGTCCCTGGGGCCGCGGGCTCGCCGCGCGCTTCGATCGCGATGCCCCGGAGCTGTTCCGGCCGTCGCTCGCCTGGAACGTGTGGTTCGCGCGCCCGGCCCCGTCCGATTGTGCCCTGGCCTTGACCGCGCGCCACCCATCAATAGAGAAACAAAAAGATGCGCGGACCTATTTCCTGCACCCCTGGAAGGGCCGGCTCCTGGCCGGCACCGGTCACGGACCGTGGCGTGGCGATGTCGAGCAACCCCGGCCTTCGGAGGCGCAGCTCGATGAGTTCATCGCCGACCTCAACGCCGCCGTGCCCGGTTGGTCGCTCCGGCGCGCCGAGGTGGTGCGCGTGTTCGCAGGCCTCCTCCCCGCCCGCAGCGAGGGGGACGCGACCCTGACCGTTCGTCCTGTGATCCGCGACCACGGTGCGCAGGGGGGGCCGGAGGGTTTGTTCAGCGTCTCGGGGGTCAAGTTCACGACCTCTCGGCTGTGCGCGGAGAAGACGCTCGAGTGCATCGCCCGTCGCTTTCCGCCCAACAACAGAGAAAAACTTAGGCCGCGTTCCCACGCACAGGCGCGACCGGCGCTTCGGGAAGGCTGGCGGCTCGAGGCCGGTGAGTTGCGGTCCGATCCGGGCACCCACGGGGGGGTGCCCCTACGGTGGCAAAACGCCTTGTCGAGGCTCATCGCAGAGGAGTCGGTGCAGCACCTCGATGACCTGGTATTCCGCCGCACGACCCTGTGGGAAGACCCCGAGGGCACCGCGTCGGCGGCCGGTGAGATCGCTGCTCTGTTCGGTTGGGGCCCGAGCCGCGCGGAAGAGGAGCGATCCCGCCTGAGCCTTCGGTTCGCCACGACGTCAACGGGCGCCGGCGCTGCCATCGGGCGCCAGCCGGGGTTTACCGAGGTGGCCGATCCGGCCATCGTATAAGAGAAAAAAAGCATGAACCGTGTTCTCACCGTCAGGCGCGGCGGCGGGCGGGGCTGGCCGCTCCTCATCGCATTGCTCGCGGCGATCGCGCTGTTTCATGAGACCCTGGCGCGCGCACTCGGAGGTCCGGCAGAAAGGCTACAGCTATTGCTCGGCAAGACCTCGGCCTGGGACCTCGGTGCCTGCCTCTGCGGGGCCGCGCAAGAGGTCACGGTGGTGCGCGATGACGGGCTCAAGCTCGCCGCCAGCCTCTATACCGCGGACGCCGGAGAGAGGCGCCCGGCGATCGTGCTGTTGCACGGCAATACACTGAGGGGCAGGCGGCGGCCCCTATACAAGGTCTTGGCGAGTCGCCTGGCGCAACGCGGCTATGTGGTATTGACCCTGGACCGAGCGGGTTTCGGCGAGTCGGAAGACCCGTTCAAGACTGCCGCCCCCGGAGAGCCCCCCGACACGGGTGCCGATGTCTCGGCCGCCCTCGCGTATCTCGAAGGCCTCGAATTCGTAGCCGCGGATCAGGTTCATCTCCTGGGCCACTCGGGCGGGGTTCCGCCCATCCTGAGCGCCGGCCCGCGCGACGCGCGTGTACGGAAGCTCGTCGCCATCGGTCCCCCGCGGCGCATGGCGGAGCGCCTCGCGGACCCAGCGGATCGCAGGCAGTTCTGGGGGCGCGCGCGCGCCTATCGCGAGATCCTCGGATTCGGGCCGTTCCCGGCCTGGTATACCGAGGACGTCTGGCGGCGGCACAAAGAGAGCTCCAGCGACCTTGGAAACTACGCATCGTATTTCGCGGGCCGGGGACACAAGCCCCTCCTGCTCATGGACGGCGCGCGCGAATCGCCGGCGGACCGCCGTTATCTGGAGGATTATTACCGGGCGATGGCCGATCCGAAGCGCTACGTGACGGTCCCGAACGCCGATCACTATGCCAATACCACCGAGATCCGCGCCGTCACCGTCTACGACCGGCAAGTGCTAAGCTATACCTTGGACGCCATCGACGGCTTCTTGCGCGAATGAGCGCCTGCAATTGTTTTCTTTGGACAACGGGCGCGCCCTTTTTAAATAGATATACTATGGCATCGGTCCGAAATCGACACAACCCATCACCGTGGAGAACATCATGGAACAGAATGAAACACCCTGGCAGCTTCGAATGTTTCAGAAGACCTTGAAGAAGCAGATGCGCTATGAGGTCCTGAAGGATCACCTCGGGCCCATCGGCAAGGACGAGAAATGTCTGCTCCTCACCTGCGGGGACAACAACGGGGCCATGAACTACTACCTGCGCGAGCTGGGTGGGGAATGGTCATGGGCCGATCTGGAAGAGTTCTGCATCGCCGAGATGTCGGAGCTGCTCGGCGATGAGGTCAAGCACGCGGACAAGGACCATCTTCCCTTTCCCGACACGAGCTTTGATCGCGTGATCTCGATCGATGTGCACGAACATCTCGAGGATCCGGGGTCCATCACGGCCGAGCTGCACCGCGTGACCAGGCCCGGGGGGCAGGTCATCATCACCGTGCCGAACGGCGATGAGACCAAGCTCGCGGTCAAGATGAAACACGCCGTCGGGATGACCAAGGAGAAATACGGGCACGTGCGGGTGGGACTGCAATTGCCGGAGCTTCGACGGCTCATGAGCGAGAACCGCATCGAGCCGTGCAAGGAGAGCACGTTCTCGCGTTTCTTCACCGAGCTTCTGGAGCTGAGCATCAACTACGCCTACGTCATGGTCCTGGCGAAGAAGAGCAAGGCCAAGGTCGAGGAAGGCCAGATTGCGCCGGCGACCAAGGACCAGGTGAAATCCGTGGAGAAGACCTTCAAGATCTATTCGCTGATCTATCCCGTCTACGCGCTGCTCTCGAAGCTCGACCAGCTCCTGTTCTTCACCGAGGGCTATGTCGTGGTCGTCGAAGGTAGGAGGGCCGCTTGATGGGGGCGCAGGAAACGGCGCTCGTCACGGGTGCCGGCGGTTTTATCGGCAGCAACCTGGTCGATGACCAGTTGGCCCGTGGCCGGCGGGTCATCGCAGTTGACGTTCATCTCGATCGACTCGATCACCTGAGGTCCCATCCCGCCTGCCAACTGTACGCGGGCGACGTGCGGGACGCGGCGTTCATGACGCGCGTCATCGCCGGGGTCGATATAATCTTTCACCTCGCGAGCGCGCACCTCGAGGTCGCCAAATCGGAGGCGTATTTTTGGGAAACCAACGTCGGGGCGGTGAAGTCGCTCCTGGAGATCGCTCGAAACAACGGGGTCCGCCGCTTCGTCCACACCAGCAGTGTCGGCGTCTACGGGCCGCTCACGATCCTGCCGGCCGACGAGGCCTCTGCGTGCCATCCCGACATCCTCTATGAGCGCACCAAGCTAGAGGGGGAAGAGACCGTGACGCGCTTCGTAAAGGACACCGGTTTTTCCGCCGTGATCCTGCGGCCGGCCTGGGTGTACGGACCACGCTGCCCGCGCACCCTCAAGCTGTTTCGCACCATAAAGAAACGCCGCTTCGTCATGGTGGGCGAGGGCGAGAACTTCCGCCACCCGATCCATATCCGGGACATGCTCACCGCCTTCGAGCTGGCCGCCACCCGGCCCGGGATCGAGGGCGAGACCTTCGTGGTCGCCTCGGACCACGCCGTCCGGCTGGCGGACCTGATCACGGAGATCATCGCCGTGCAGGGACTGCGCTTTGCCCCCATCCGCGTGCCGATGGGAGTCATGACGGCGCTCTGTCTCGGGGTGGAGGGCGTATTCAAGGTGCTCGGTAAGGAACCGCCCTTTTCGACGCGCAGCCTGAAGTTCTTCACCGAGAGCTCGGCTTTCGACATCGCAAAGGCGCGGCGTCTCCTGGGGTTCGCGCCTGCGGTGACCTTGCACGAGGGGCTCGCGCACACCTACCGGCATTACCTGGCCGAGCGGCTGGTGTAGCGGGGCTGCGGCTTGCGGCGATTCCCTAGTCGGATGCGGTGAACGTCTCGTGGCGCATGAAAAGATGCACAGCCAGATCACCGACGAGTCGCAGTCGGCGCTCAGGCGCTATCAACGGTTGATCGTCGGATCGACCCGTCTCGGCGATACGCTCAAGTACGAGCTGATCGTGGCCATCGGCAGCCTGGCGCCCGGTGCCTTGGGCCTTTGGCTCAGGCAGAAGCTCTATCGGCGTCTCTTGATGAAGGCCGGGCGCGGGGTGTTCTTCGGCGCCGGTGTCACCCTGCGACACCCCTGCAAGGTGGCGGTCGGCGACCATGTGGTGGTAGCCGATGGCTGTTTGCTGGACGCGCGCGGCGACTCCAATCGCGGCATACGCCTGGGCGACAACGTGATACTGGGCGATCGCGCGACCCTGCGCTGCAAGGACGGTGATATCGTCGTCGGCAACAACGTCGGCATCGGGCTCAATGCGAGCCTGAGCGCGGTCGGCGGTAACGTCCTCGAGCTTGCCGACGAGGTCATGATCGGACCCTATGCCTATCTGGGCGGCGCCAGTTATCACCACGATCGGCTGGATATCCCGATCTCGCGCCAAGGTCAGGACCTGAAGGGCGGTATCAGGGTGGGCTACGGGGCCTGGATTGGGGCACGCGCCGTCATCATGGATGGAGTCACGATCGGCCGGGATGCCATCGTCGCGACCAATGCCGTCGTGAACAAGGACATCCCGGACTATGCCATCGTCGCCGGGGTCCCGGCGCGATTGATTCGGACCCGACGGGCAGAGCCTGCGCAGGCCGACATAGAGTCCCCCGAACCCCCGATTAGATAGATTAAATTGCGGCGGGCCGGCTGTGACCAGATGCCGGTGCTCGTTCAAGAGTAAATCGCGCCAGGAGTACATCGTGCCAGGAGTAAATCGTGCCAGGAGTAAATCGTGAGTAAATCGATCAGACAACGGCTGTTTTTCCTGGGCAGGCTCGCGCTGGGCGTAGCGCTCCTCGGCGCCCTGCTCGTCGTCAACGACAATGGCCGCAAGGTGCTCGATGCCTTCGTACAGGTACAGCCGCTGTACCTGATCCCGTTCTTCGCCATCACCTATCCGCTGCTCGGGGCGAGTTGTATGAAATGGGGGCTGTTCCTGCGCGAGCGCGGGGTGGTGATCGGCTTCCACCGACTGTTTCGTCTGTATCTGGTCGGGTCCTTCTTCAACAACTTCTTGCCGAGCATGGTCGGGGGGGATCTGGTCCGAGCCTATGTGCTCGGCAAGCAGATCGAATCCCACACCCATTCGATCGCGTCGGTCTTTCTGGAGCGTTTCACCGGCATGATCGCCCTGGTATCGCTCGCCACCGCCTCGTTCCTGTTTAATTCAGAGCTCCGACAAGAACCGGTGGTGGTGGTCTCGATCGGGGTCATGGGCAGCGCCTGCCTCGTGCTGGTGGCGGCGGTCTGGAACCCGGAGTGGGTACTGTGGTTCCTGCGGCCCATGGAAAAGAACCGCCACGTGGCGCGGCTCCTTCCCAAGCTCATGCAGTTCCACGACCACGTGAGCTATTTCAAGGACAAGCCGATCCTGGTCGGTAAGGCGATGCTCTATTCGTTCACCTTCCATTTCCTGGCGGCGGTCAATGTGTATGTGGCGTGCCTGGTGCTCGCGGTTCCCCTGGATCTCTATGATGCCGTGGTACTGACCCCCATCGTCCTGTTGGTCTCGTCCGTGCCATTGAGCGTGAACGGGATCGGGGTCTGGGAGTGGGCGTTCAGCGTGTATCTGGTGCAGGCGGGTGTGCCGATGGACCAGGGGCTCGCGGTCGCGCTGCTCCTGCGCGCCAAGAGCCTCCTGCTTTCGCTCGTCGGCGGGGTTTTGTTCCTGTTCGAACGCACCGCTTTGCCGGCCACCGTCAAGGCCGAGGGGCATGCGGGCTAGCCCGAGGCGAATCAGATAAGGCGGGCTAAGGCCCGTTGTGGCTGCCGGTGAGGTCCGGCGTCAAGGACAGCCGCCGGATCAACTGCCGCAGGAAGACCTTGATGAAACACAGCTGGCAGTCCTTGGAGGTCTGCTCCAGGACCGTGGCGCTGATCTTGAACAAGGACACATGCGCGCCGGCGATGATCGAGGCGGTGCGTTTGGCCCTGCTGTAATAGCCCATCTCCCCGAAGCAATCGCCGGGGCCGAGCGCGCCCACTGCGCGCCCGCCGCGCTCGACGCGCACCATACCGGTGATGACCACGTAGAACGAATTGTCCATCTCGCCCTCGACGAAGATACCCTGCCCGGCAGCGAATTCCTGCCACAGGCTGGCGCGGATGATCTCCCAGATCTGGTCATCGGTGAACTCGTCGAAGAAGCGCAGGGATCGGGCCTCGTTGAAGCGCTCGTGCAGGGCGACCTCGTCCTGCGGGCTGCCCAGGTGGCTGAACGCCCCGGCCAGATCGGAGGCGAGGTCCAGTCCGGTCTTGTAGCGCCGGCGCGGGTCCTTCTCCATGGCGCGGCGGACTACCCGTTCGAGGACCTCCGGGACCTCCGAACGATGCTGTGCCATGGGCGGTGCGTCTCCGTTGACGATGCGGTACACGAGGTCCGAGAAGCGCCCGTCGTAAAACGGGTGGCGTCCCGTCAGGCATTCGTACATGACGACGCCGAGGGAGAAGAGATCGGTCTGATGGGTGATCGGATCGTCCTGCACCTGCTCGGGCGACATGTAACCGGGGGAGCCCGCGAACTGCATAGCCGCGGTGCCCGATCCGGCGCCGCGCTCCAGGCGGGCGATGCCGAAATCGCCGATCTTGGCCTCACCGTCCTCCGCGAGCAGGATGTTCGAGGGCTTGATGTCGCGGTGGATCACCCCTTGCCGGTGGGCATACTCGAGCGCCCGCGCCGACTGGAAGGCGGCCTCGACGACCCGCTCGATGGGCAGGAGATGATCCGCTTGCGTGTAGGGCTGCAGGGTGGCGCCATGGCTCATGTACTCCATGACGATATAGCAGCGATCACCGTGTACGCCGGCATCGAAGACCTGCGCGATGTTCGGGTGCCGCAGGCGTCCGGCGGTCTGTGCCTCGCGGAAAAACCGACGGCGAAACCGCTCGGCCAGATCGAGGCTGTTGGGGAGGGGCTTGAGGGCCATCTTGAGGGCGACCGGCCGATCGATGTAGGGATCGTGGCCTTCATAGACGATGGCCGTCGTGCTGCGGCCGACCTCACGCAGGACCTCGTATTTGCCGAGGGTCGGATGCTCGGTCGGTGCGGTCCGTGTGGTCTTGCTCATCGTGGTAGTCACTCCCGGTCACCGGGCTCGCGTTACAATGGGTGGACGCTGGTGCGCGGCCGGGCCATAATTGGCTGATACTGGGGGGCGATGATACCTGCGGAATGATAATACGCGGAAGGGGCGGTGGCCGCGCAGCGCTTCTATGCTGACTGGTGTGAAACCGATGCTCGTGTCTGCGGGCGTGCTGCTCCTGGGGTTGCTGTTTCTGCTCCCCGAGCGCTGCGCAGTGAACATGGCGTTCCTGCGCCAAGATACGCCGGCGCCGGCCGAGTTGCGCGAGCGCGTCGACCTGGCGCCGGGCTTTTCCATCGCGGTCTATGCGTCGGGCCTGCCGGGTGTCCGCGTGCTACGTTTTACCGAGGCGGGGGACCTGCTCGCGAGCCTGCCCGAAGCGGGCAGCATCGTGCTCCTGGAACGTGACCGCAACGGAGACGGACGGCCCGACGGTCGTCGCGAGCTGGTCGGGGGGCTCGAACGCCCGCACGGCATCGATGTCTTCGAGGACACGGTCTATGTCGCCGAGACCAACGCCGTCGGCCGCGTGGATTTCGATGCTCGAAATGGCCAGACCGTCGGCGAGTACCGGCGCATCGTTCATGGGCTGCCAGGGGGCGGCAATCACTGGAGCCGCAGCGTGCGCTTCGGTCCCGATGGGCTCATGTACGTGACGGTGGGCTCGAGCTGCAATGTCTGTATCGAGGACCACCCGTGGCGCGCGGCGATGCTGCGTTTCCGGGCGGATGGCACCGGGGGCGAGGTGTATGCCACCGGACTGCGTAATACCGTGGCCTTCGATTGGTGGCCGGGCGCCGGCGGGCCGGGAGCTGGCGTCCTCTACGGCGCCGACATCGGTCGTGATCTCCTGGGTGACGATGTCCCGCCCGACGAGCTGAACCGCATCGAGCGCGGGGGTTTCTACGGCTGGCCTTTCGCCTACGGCGACAAGGTTCCGGACCCCGATTTCGGTGTGGCTCAGGGCGATCGCGTGGCCGGCAGTCTGGCCGCGGTCCATGCCTTCGCGGCCCATAGCTCCCCGACCGGAATGACCTTCCTGCGTGGCCGGGGACTGCCGGCCGACTATCGGGGCGCGGCGCTCGTGGCCCTGCACGGCTCGTGGAACCGGACGGAGAAACAGGGCTACGAGGTCGTCTCGCTGCACTTTGCCGACGATGGCAAGATAGCCGAGCGCAAGTTCGCGACCGGCTTCGAGGTGGACGAGGATGTCATCGGCCGCCCGAGCGACGTGGCCGAGGGACCGGACGGGGCCATCTATATCTCCGACGACTTCACCGGTAGCGTCTACCGCGTCACCTTCGGCGGTCCGTGAGCCGTTCGGCAGCGTGCGCACACCCCCTGGGAGAAAAGGCGGTTGTCACGCAACCCGGTCTCCCCCGTCGTCGGGACGGGGGCCGGACTTCACTCGCGCCGGTCGGATAACGCTTCGATGCGTTTCGCGAGTCGCTGCACGAGCTTTTCGACGTTTGTCCGTACCGCGCCTTCGAGCGCCGCCCGCGCGCGGGTGAGTCCGTAAAGCCCCTCGCCGAGATCCGCGTCGTAGACCGTCAGGATGCGGTCCTCCCAGAGCTTCTTCTTCGACCAGCTCTCGATCAGGCGATAGCGGGCGTGCAGCACCGCGGTCATCTTGAGCCCCGGGATCAGCTCCTGGGTGATCACCTCGGGGTACAGGAGGTAATCGGCGCTCTGGTCGATTACCGCCGCTTGAAACAGACCCGAGCGTTCGAGGGCGAGGTGGAGGGCCCGACGGAAGCCGGCATCGCCGAGGCTCGGTGCGATGAAGAGATTGGTGTCCTCCCCCCCTTGGGCGCGGTCGATGGCGATGGTCTTTTCGCTGCTTGCGGGCAATGATTGCGGGGCCGCTGGAACCATGGCGGTGACCTCCGGGTCCCTGGCGCAGGCGGCCAAGTTGAGACAGGCCAGGATCAGTAGCCAGGCTGCGGGGCTCGACATGCAGCGACGCCCGCTAGGGCCGCGCGCCGTACGCGACCGGTGAGGGACCGGGGTTGGCGCCGTCGTATGCGAAGCGCAGGAGTGCGTCCTGGGCTACGGTTCCGGCCGCGGCATTGGGGTGGTTGATGATGCACACGACCACCGTCATGCGCCCGAATCGGTTCAGGACATAGCCGGCGATGGCCTTGACGCCCCGCAAGCTGCCGGTCTTGATGTGCGCCTTGCCCTTCAAGGGCGTATGGCGCAGGCGCTTGCGCATCGTGCCGTCCACCCCGACCAGCGGCAGCGAGGCGATGAACTCCGGCATCATGGGGCTTGCGTAGGCGTACAGCAGCATGCGGCCGAGCGCGCTGGTCGCGATCTGCTCGATGCGCGACAAGCCCGAGCCGTTCTCCATCACCAGGCCCTCGGTATCGACGCCGCGTTTGTAGAACCACCCCTGGATGCCGTCGAAGGCCTTGGCCGGGGTCGCCGGCGGTCCCTTGATCTCGGCCCCTAAGGTCAGGAACAGCTGGCGCGCCATCACGTTGTTGCTGTCCTTGTTGATGTCCCGGACCACCTCGACCACGGTGGGCGATTCGGACAGCGCCAGGCGCTCGGCCCCACGTGGCACCCGGCCTTCGCGAAGACCGCCCTGGAGCTGGCCTCCCAGCTCGCCCCATAGCTGCCGGAACACGCCGTAGACGTATTGGGCGTGGCTCAGGAGCGACGCCTCGTATACCGCCTTCCCGCAGGCCAGCGGATAGGCACCGCTGGCCGTGATGCGGGCGCTCGCGGCATCGCTGTGAAAACGCACCCCGAACTTGGAGTTGCGCATCCGGCAGGGTCCGCGGGTGGGGGTCAGCTGGTTCCGGATCTCTATCTGGGCGGGCCTGGGATCGGTCACCACCTGCACCAATCCCTTGCCCTTGGGCAGGACGTGTATCTGGATGGATTTGAAATTGAGCAGGAGCGCCGTGGGGATGGTGTTATAGAGGCGGAAAGGCGCGCCGTCGAAGCTGACCGGGAAGCGGTCCTCGACGGCGAAATAGCCGTGGTCCAGGACCAGATCGCCGCGGATCTCCCGGATCCCCCGTTGTCTCAGACCCCGTAACAGCAGCCAGAAGCGTTCCAGGCTCAGCTTGGGATCGCCATAGCCCTTGATGATGAGATCCCCCTGCAACACGTCCCCGCGCTGGACCCCGGTGCGGTAGACCTCGGTCTTCCAGGTGTAGGTCGGACCGAGGGCCTCGAGACCGGCGAACGTGGTCACGAGCTTCATGGCGGAGGCGGGGTTCATGGGCCGGTCGGCCTGCCAGGCGATCAACGGTTCGCTCTTCCCCGTCTCCTGCACCAGGACCCCGACATGGGTCGGGGGGATGCGCGCCCGCTTGAGCGCCTGAAGGACCGGAGCCGGCAGGTTGGCGCCGGGATGGGCGTAAGCGGGCAGGGCGATCCCGCAGAAGAGCGTGGCCAGCAGCAGGACGACCCTGGGTGACAGGGGCCGCGCAGGGCGGAAGGACGATGGGCGCATGGATCGCTCCGAGCCCGGCAGGGTAGGCCGTGGCCGCGCGCCATCATAGCCGGGGTCGATGCCGAGGGGAACCGCCCTGCGCGCCATTCCCATCCGAGGTGGATGGGATCGAATGGTGAGCGGGATCGAGCCTTCCGGACGCCGCTAGTTAGCCCCCGGCGGTTGTTTTTGGCCCTGGGCGGGGGTCGCCATCGGGTTGAGCCGCCGCGGCCTCTGGTGTTCAGGCCGGGGACGGGTGCCAGCCGGCGTCGGCCCATAGCTCCCCGCTGACCGCCGAGTTCTGCACCATGAAGCAGATGGCGTCAGCGATCTCCTCGGGCCGTATGAGGCGGCCGAGCTGGGTCTCAGGGAGGATGTACTTCTGGATATAGTCTTCGCCGAGTGCCCGCACCATGGGCGTATCGGTGAACCCCGGGTGGATCACCCCGCAGCGCACACCGTGGAAGATGGCCTCTTTCATGAGAGTGGCCGCGGCGCCTTCCAGACCCGCCTTGGAACAGGCATAGGCGATCTGCCCCTTGTTGCCCTGGGACGAGATCGAGCCGATGAAGATGATCACGCCCTGCATGCCCTCGTTGGGATTCCAGCGCTTAAGCCCGACCCGGTGCCGCGATTCCGCATGCCGTGCCACCATCTCGAGTGACCAGTACACGGGGGCGATTAGATCGACCTCGGTCACCAGGCGGAAGGTGTCGAGGGGATAGATTTCGGCGCGGCCCGTTTCCTTGTTGATCCGCACCGCCAGCGCGTCGCGGGTGATCCCGGCCGCCGGTACGCAGATGTTGACGAGGCCGACGGTCTCCGCGATCTGGTCATAGACCCGGCGCCGGAAGTCTTCGTCGATGGCGTTCCCGAGGAACGCATAGGCGACTTTCCGGCCCGCCTCCTGGTCGAGCTGCGCGGCGATCTCGGCGACTCGATCGCTCTGATCGACCAGCGCCACCGCCTTAACGCCGCGCCTCGCCAGATCGCGCGCCACGGCGCTGCCGATGCCGCTGGCACCGCCCGTCACGAGCGCTACTTTGCCTTGTATATCCATGAGTCTCTCCGCAATGAGGTTGTCGTCCGCCGCGCTCGGGCAAGCATGCCCGTCGGGCACGGCTCTGTGCATCGCAGCAAACATTGTACCCCGCGCTTGATGCACCGCAATACGGGCGCGGCCCGAGTACGCCGCCGTTCGATTACACCGGCCGGTGTGGCTCTGCGGGACGGTGGGGATCGGCCTCTTGTGTCGCCCGTGCGGGGAGCATGGCCGGGCCGGACGCGAGTCCTCGCAGCCACTCGACGAAACGCATCGAATGAGGGGCGAAGAACAGGGCCAGCATGTCCAGGAAACAATAACCGGCGGCGATCCCGCTCGGGGGATTGGCCTGCGGCAGGCCGCCCCAGGACGGCCAGTGCAGGGCCCACGCCCAGGTGCCCCAGTAGGTGCCGACCAACTCCAGATAGCTGGTCACGAAGAAGGCGCCGACATACACGAGCGGCGAGCGACCCAGCAGCACGAACGCGCAGAAGACGCAGAAGAGCGCCGCACCGCCGGTGTCCAAGCGCTCGGCGAAGATCACACCCCACAGCGACCAACCCGTGCCGATGAGGAGCGCGACTCGGGTGATGGAGGCGCCATAGCGTTGGAACAGCAGCGAGCGCGCCAGCACCACCGCCGTGAGGTAGACCATGCCATGCCCCGGCGGGACATAGGCCGGGACGTTGTCGAAGCGGTAGGTGTAGATGTGGTAGGTCGGCGCGAAGGTGTATTCGCAGATCGTGGCCGCCAGCATCGCGATGGCGACCTGAACCCGGACGGGGGTGGGCTCGCGCGCTAAGAGCGCCACGAGAAAGCCCCAGGCGCAGGCGCCGAGGAAGTACTGGCCGAGGAGAATTGATTTATTTTCCAGGTGACCCAAGGGGCTCGCATCGCCATCGAGATACAGGCCGAGGCTGATGCAGAAGACGACGGTCCCGGCGCTGGCGAGGTCATGCCGACTCCGCCGCAGGATGTACATCAGCTCGTCCGGCCGATGCGACCCCACCGCGATCTCGCAACACCCGCGGTCCATTAGCCCGGGTGTTCGCCCAGAAACGCCGCCGTCCGCCGCCAGGCCAGCGACGTCGCCTCCGGATCGAAATTCTGGCGGGTGTGGATGGTGGCTCCCATATTGCAGGTCTGGTGTTTCTATCGGTATCGAGCAGGGTACTCAATTACGGGGCTTTCCGGCAATGCTGCGGGGCTTTTCCGCCGGCCGCCGTGTAGCCGCTACCCCTTCGATTCGCTAGAATCACAAGGCACGGCCGAGGTTCTCGGGGAGGGAGCCGCCATCGTCACAGAGACGAAAACCGTAGAGTTCCGCAGTTCCTACACGCGCAAGCGCACCAGCGTGAGCGTGTCTTCGGGGCGTCTGTACCTGCTCGGTTGCGATACGGGTGACGGCATCGATCTCGAGGGTTCGGATGTGCTGGCCCGCCATGCCCGGTTGTGTACCCACGAGACCGGCGTCGTAATCGAACCGGTCGGTGAGGCCCCCGTGTCCCTGAACGGCCAACCCATCACCATCCCCACCCGCCTGCGGGACGGGGACTGGCTGGCGCTCGGCGAGACGCTGTTCCAGGTGCATCTGCCGGATAGCGAGTTCACACGACCACCCACCGCCCGGCCGCGCCCGCCCGGCCCGGGCAAGACCCAGGCACCCGGCGACATCGTCACCATCGGCCGCGACCCGCATTGCGACCACACCATCGATTCGCCACTCGTCTCGCGCGAGCACGCCAGGCTCATCGGCGAGGGCGGTGCGATCTATGTCGAGGACTTGAAGAGCACCAACGGCACCTTCGTCAACGGGCAACGTCTGACCGGCCGGGCGCAGGTGCGGCCCGGGGATCGGGTGGCCATCGCGACCTTCGCCTTCGTCTTCACCGGCGAAGCGCTCGAGCCCATCGACGAGACGGGAAGGGTGCATGTCGAGGTGCGGGGCCTCTACAAGGCGGTCCCGGACCGCGCGAGCGGGGGGGTGAAGCACCTGCTCGATCAGGTGAGCCTGGTGTTCGAGCCGGGCGAGTTCGCGGTCATTTTCGGCACCAGCGGCTCGGGGAAATCGACCCTGCTCGATGCCCTCAATGGGCGTCGTCCCGCCACCGGCGGTCAGGTCCTGTACAACGGTACCGATCTTTATGCGTCTTTTGATCTCTTCCGTGCCGCCATCGGCTACGTGCCCCAGCAGGACATCGTGCATCGCAAGATCCGGGTCTCGCGCGCCCTCTACTACACCGCCCGCCTGCGCCTGCCACCCGACACCACCGATGAGGAGATCGAGGCCCATATCCACCGGGTGCTCGATAAAGTGGGCCTGGCCGAGAAGGCCGATCTGCCCATCGACACGCCGGCTCCCCTGAGCGGCGGCCAGCTCAAACGCGTGAGCCTGGCCGTGGAGCTGGTCGCCAACCCCAACATCCTGTTCCTCGACGAGGTCACGAGCGGGCTCGATGCCGGGACGGACAAGCGCATGATGCGGCTCTTCGCCGATCTCGCCGGCGATCAGAAGACCGTCATCTGCGTGACCCACACCCTGGAGAACATCGATGTCTGCAACCTCGTCGTCCTGCTGCATCGCGGCCGACTGGTCTATTTCGGCCCCCCCGGCGAGGCACCCGGTTACTTCGGCGTCGCGCGACTCGCCGAGGTCTACGAGCTACTGGAGTCCGAGCCCGCCGAACACTGGGCGGAGAAATTCCTTGCCTCCCCCCAGCATGAAACCTATGTCGCGGCGCGCCTGTCTTCCGACAGCGGTGTGCGAGGGGAGGCGACTCCCGCGCACGCCCCCGCCCCGCCGCGGCGGCGCTGGTTCGACTGGTCGCAGACGGCGATCCTGATGCGCCGCTATGTGGATCTGATCCTGGCGGACAAACGCAACCTCGCGATCCTCTTGCTGCAAGCCCCCCTGATCGCCGCCGTCATGGGCATGGTCTTCGACACCAGCGGCCCGCTTCTTGCCCGCGCCCGAGCGGAGAGTCAGGTCGCATTCATGTTGGTCCTGTCCGCGATCTGGTTCGGTTGCCTGAATTCTGCGCGTGAGGTCGTGAAGGAACTTCCGGTGTACTTGAGAGAGCGCTCGGTAAGCCTCGGTATCGGCCCGTATCTCACGAGCAAGCTCCTGCCGCTCGCGCTGCTGGCGGCCTTCCAGTGCGTGGTCCTGCTCGCAGTGGTCTCTGCAATGGTGTCTCTGCCGGGGAGCTTTCTCGACCGTGCCATCGCCCTGTTCCTCGCCGCGATGGGAGCGACGGCCATGGGGCTGGCCGTGAGCGCCTTCGTGGACACCAACGACAAGGCCGTGGCCATCGTCCCCATCCTGCTCATCCCCCAGGTCATCCTCTCGGACGCGGTGGTGCACCTGGGCGACGCGGGCCGGGCCTTCGCCAAGGCGACCATGGTCTCGTTCTGGTCCTTGGATGCGATGAAAGCCACATTGAGCCGGGAGGTCCTGGACGCCAAGGACCCCATGGGCGAGTTGCTGGTGCCGCGATCCGGAGAATACTTATTCGACCTCGGGATGGTGGCGGTGCTGGGTTTGGCGTTCTTGTTCGTCGCCTGGCTCGGGCTGAGACTCAAGGACCGGCGAGGTTGAGTGCAAAGATGAGCGCTGTCGAACCAACCTCCGCGCGTGCCTGCCCGAAGTGCGAGGCCGTCAATGCGGAGCACGATGTCATCCACGCGGAATACCGGTGCGCGAGCTGCGGCTTCGAGCTTGCGCACCTCGACATCGCCGTCAACGGCGCGATCCGGGGGGTGTTCGGTTGGCTGCGGGCCGCCGGCGATACCATCCAGGACCGCTACCAGGTCCGATCGGTCCTCGGTAAGGGCGGCTTCGGCGCCACCTACCTCGTGGACGATCTGCGTTTGAACGGAAAACGGCGGGCGCTCAAGGAGGTGCCGGAGATCCTCTTCGACGAGTACGAAACCGCGCTCCTGAGTCGTCTGCAGCACCCCTCGATCCCGGACATCATCGATCGCTTCGCGGCCGGCGGCATGGTGTATCTGACCCTGGAATTCGGCGGCAGCCGCACGCTCGCGAGCGAGCGTAACCGCCAGGGCGGGCGCATCCCGTTCGCGACGCTCCTGCCGTGGATGCGCCAGCTCTGCATGGTCTTGACCTACCTGCACACCCAGAGCCCGCCCATCATCCACCGCGACTTGAAGCCCGAGAACATCCTGCTGGATGAGGATGGTCGCATCATGCTTATCGATTTCGGGATCGCCAAGGAGGCGACGCCCTCCAGCATGACGCGAACCCTGGGCCGCGCCGCGACGCATGGATTCAGCCCGCCGGAGCAGGTCATGGGCACCGGCACCGACCAGCGCTCCGACGTCTATGCCCTGGGTGCGACGTGCTATGCGCTGCTGACCGGCGAGAGCCCGCCGGCCGCGCACGAACGCGTCGCCGGCAAAGAACTGAGACCGCCGGGGGAGTCGAGCCCCGAGATCCCGGAGGGGTTCGGCGCGGCCTTGCTCCAAGCGCTCAGCCTCAACGTCAACCACCGGCAGCAGTCCGTGGCGGAATTCAGTCGGATGATCGAGGGCTCGGAGTCGACCGCTGCCCCGCCGCGAACCCCTTCCGCTTCGGCGCGGACGACGATGGTCGGCAAGGTCCCGAGTCGCCCTACGGCCAAGCCCAAGAGCATCCGCATCCCGACCGCCGGTACCACGGGCCCACAGTCACCGCCTACCGCCGTGCCGTCGCCGGGTGCCGCGCCGAGTCGCATGCGAATGGCCATCGGGATAGGGGCCGCGGCGATCATCGCCATCGCCGGTGGAGGCTATTACTTCTGGAGCGGGTCCGAGCCCGAGCCCTCCGAGACGCCGCCACCGGCGCAGACCGCCATCGCTTCACCCGCACCGGCGCCGAGTAGTCCGCCCGATGCCATCCCCTCCGTCCCTGTTCCTGCACCGGCGCCGCGAGCTTCCGGGGTCGAAGCGGTGCAGCCTCAGGTAGCAGCGCCGCCGCTCGCCGGACAGGCACCGGTCGGGGGCGAATCTGCTCAATCGATCCTAAACAACTACAGCGGCGGTTCACCGGAGGCCTCGCCTACCGCCGCCGTCACACCGGCCGCGGCCGTGCAAGCGCCTGTGCGCCCAAGCCCGCCACCTGTGCCCACACCCAGCGCAAGCGGCCCGTCGGCCGGGGGGATCCTGGACGATAACCGTGGGGGGGTCACGCGAGAGCCTCAAAAAGCACCGCGTAGCATCGCCGGCGCCGGTGCCACCAGGACGCCGTCGAGGCCGCCGAAGCCCCGATCGAGCCGGCCCGCCCCGCAACCGAAGGATGAGCCGAAGTGGGAAGCGGGGGGTTACAGATCCTATCAGAGCCGCTAATCACCAAGTCGCGGCTTTCGCTTTAAGACCAACGAAACCCGAGAAAAGGAGCAACCAATGGTTACTAAGAGAGTTAGCTTCCGGGCTATCCCGCCCGTTACCAGAGCAGATCGCTGCGCTTTCCACTTCGGCACGTTGCTACTAGCTTTCGGTGCGTGCTTTGGCTCAGCGGCGCTAGCGGGAGGCGGCGTGGGCTACGCCGTACCCGGCGGATACGGTCTCAAGATCTACCGGGCCAGCTCGGAGCTGTACCCGTTCGTCCAGGTGTACTTTCGGACCTTCAACGAGCGCATGCAACCGCTCGTAAATCTAAACTTTATGAACGTCGGTGTCATGGTCAAGGGCAAGTCCTACGACCCCCGCAAGCAACAGTACGCGATCCAGTCGATACGCCAGCGGCAGGAGGCTACCCGCACCGTCTTCGTCCTCGATGCCAGCAAGTCGATGCAGGGTGCGCCCTTCAGTGCTGCGGTCCGCGCCGCCGGGCGCTACTTCGATGCCAAGCGCCCGCAGGATGAGGTGGCCATCCTCGCCATCCGGGATACCAAGGACGGCTATGAGCTCGTGTCGCAGTTCGAACGTGACCCCGTTGCGCTTGCCCACCGGCTGCTGGACGTCAAGGCCGACGGGATGAAGACGCGCCTTTACGACAGCATCGGCGCGGCCATGCAGATGTGCGGCATGACGGCTCAGGGCACGGCGGTCGCGCCTGGGGCTTCCAACATCGTCGTATCCTGTTCCATCTTGGTCTTCTCCGATGGTTTCGACGAGGGCAGCGCCATCTCGCGTGAAGAATTGAATGCCCGCATCACCAGCCTGTCCATCCCCGTCCCGGTGTACTCGCTGGCCTATTCGAAGACCTATAAGGATTACTTCAAGAACCTCGAGGCGATCTCCAAGAATTCCTTCGGGGTCTACTATCTGCTCGGTGATACCGTGGACCGCATGCAGCAGATCGTCGAGGAGGTCTTGAACATCATCCTGAGCGATTATGTGGTCACGTTCCGCTCGTATCTCCCGGTGGACGGCGAGGAGCATGGCTTCAAGCTCGGCGTGGAATACCCCTCGGGCAGTGGCAAGTACACCTATGAGAGCTCGCGTTTCGAGGCCATCGAGGTACCGCCGGCCGAGTCCCTGGCCGCGATCTCGGCACAGCTCAATCAGGCGATACCGGCCGCTCCCACCGGTCCTTATTTCGACAAGCCGGGAGAACCGGGCGATGCCGCCCCTACCGGCTTTCCTCAAGCCCCGGTCCCAGACTCGGCGCCGCCTAAAGTCAACTGATACCGGTCACGATAGGGTGCACACCCAAACTGTATTGGAGGTTGATATGTCATTAACTGCTACATCGAAAGTCACCGCCCTGGCGCTGTGCTGCGGGGTGCTGTCCGGCTGCGCCACGACGGACGGCAACCAGCAACTCCTCGGCGCTGGGATCGGCACGGCCCTCGGCTGCGGGATCGGATATGCGATCGGGGGGGACGTTGGCTGCGCGGTCGGAGGCGCGCTGGGTGCCGCGGCCGGCTGGGGAGTCGTGGCACAGTATCAGGCGACGCAAGTGCGCTCGGCGGCTCAAGACCAGCAACTGTATGGCGTGACGGAGCCAGTAACCACTACCCAAGTGCAGATCCGCAAGGCGACTGCAGATCCGGCAAGCATAAAACGCGGGGGCACAGTACAGGTCACAACGGATTACTCGCTGATGCTGCCTCGCTCGATGAAAGCCCAAGGCACGGATGTACAGGAGAGCTGGGTGCTGAAGAAAGACGGGAAAGTCCTTTTGAATGTGGCGCCCAAGAATAATCACCACCCCGAAGGGGGTTGGAATGGGGTACAAGACTTCCCTGTTCCCGGTAATGCCGAGCCTGGTACCTATGTCGTTGAAAGTAAGGTGCAAGTTGGGACTAGCTACGACACGGTCGAATCGGCCTTCGTTGTTGAATCATAGGCCAGCAGGAACGGCTACGGGGATTCCTGATTGCGGCTACGGGGATTCCTGATTGCGGCCTCCTTGTGGCTCGCGGTCTCGGCAATTGCCGAGACCGCGGGTTTTTGCGAGGGCGAGCGCGAACGGGCCCGGACGAACGCGGAGCGCATCGAGCGGGAATGGCCGCTTAGAGGGAGCGGCGAGGGGATCTCGCGTTATACGCAGTCGCTCGTGGAGCGTCTTGCATCGCAGCCCCGGCGTCACCATATCGCGTGGCGAGTCGCCGTGGTCAGAAATCGCGCCCCCAATGCCTTCGCAGCGGGTGGGGGCTATCTCTATCTTACAGACGGTGCGTTGGCATTCTCCCAGACCGAGTCGGAGCTGGCCGCCATCCTGGCCCACGAGATGGGACATCAGATCTCCGGCCATTTCTGCCCGCGAGAGAGGCCGGGTTTTTTCCGTTGGCTGTTCGGGCGCTCGGACGATACCGCGGAGACGTCTAGGCACGACGTGCGTGAGAAAGACCTGGGCTCGGTGTCGGTGGTCATCGATCCGGTGAAGGAACAGGAGGCGGACCGGCAGGCCGTAACGATCTTGCGGGAGGCCGGCTATGACCCGCACGCCATGCTCGATGTCGCGAAGCGCCTCCCGTCCGGCGGCCGCCCTTCTCACCTTCAGGACCCGCGCCGCATTCGATCCCTGGAGGCATCGCTGGCTGCAATGCCGTCGATCCAGACCGCCGACTCGGAGCCTTTCCAGGAGGCAAAACGGGAGCTCGAGGCCGATCTGAAAAGTTGGTGAGGGCGCGCAATCGGGCCTATGATGCGGCAAATTGCTCGACGATCGCAGGGATCATCGAGTTAGCTGCCGGGTTAGGCATTGCAGATTCTATACGACGGTTTTTGCTTTGTTCCAGTTTGGTCTTACGCGAATCGTTCTAAACTATTCTAGATAGGAGTCGATAATTATGGATTTAAGGGAGGTCCACGCTCTATTTTCTAGCAATGCTGGCCCGCGCATCCGACCGGTGGGACATCCGTAACGCTTGCAGGAACGATAAAGGAGGTAAACGTCATGGCGCCAGTCATGCAGCATCTAATATCATCGCTTCGTGTCGCACGGAACGTCGGCAAATACCTGGCTGGGGTGCTGTTTATCTATGTCGCCGGCTTCGCGCTATACGCTTGGTTCCAGTTCGACCTGGCGAAGTCGAAACTTCTCACGTACGGTGTCTCGTCGGCCACCGCTTCAATGGTCGCGACGGCGGTACTACTAGTAGCGGTCGCTCTTCCCGCGCTGGCGATCCCTCGTATCGTTATGAGACGTGGGAGGTTTATGGACTATCTGGCGGTATTTACTCTACCCCTCATTTCGTGGGGCGCGGGACAAATCCCAGCCAACTTCGATGCGCGAACAGGGCAGGCCCTCCATTACTGCGCAGAAAGGCCCGATCGAACCCTGTACTGTCTCGATCACCCCGGGAGGGATCCTATGACGCAGCGGGAGCTTGTTCCTATAAATCAAAACATGGCTGAGACAGTGTATCGCAGGGAGCATGGAGTGATTCCGCAACCGATTACCCGTCCTCTGGCAGAGATAGTGTTCTTTGATCCAGTCTCCGGGCAGCCGAAGATTTGGGTGCAAAAGAACAAAGGCGATTGTTATGACCTATTCGATAACCCCGGGTCTCACCAACAAACCGGCGAGCGACTCATCCCCGTATCAAGAGATATCGTGCAGGTATTGAATCAATGCTACGCGGCAAATACACCACAAAAGTATTGCGCCACTCGCCCAGATGGAGAGCTGTTCTGTCAGGACGGGCCAGGTATCGACCCGATTACTCAGCAACGCCTTATACCGATGACGGAAAACCTCGCTGACGTCGAATATCGAAAGTCGCGGGGGCTGGTCCCACATAGAATCACGACTGCAGTCGCCAAGATAGAGTTCTTCGATTCGCTAACTGGCAAACCTCGGGTATGGTTCCTTCAGAACGAAAGTGGGTGTTACGAGATGTTCGATCACCCCGGTGTGCATCCACAGACGGGAGAGCAATTGAAGCCAGTTACAAAAGAGGTCGTTCGGGCGATCGTAGGGTGCTCCGCAGTCGTAGACAAGAAACCTTTAGGGTCCGAAATGCCGGGCACAGGAGGCGGATCGTATACGCTAGCTCCTACCTCAACCGCAGTTCGCCAACAGATAGGGACGACGAATCAGAATTCAGATATTCCTAGTATAAATGGGCTTGAATCGAAAGCAGAAGCGAATGATGGCGCATCGTACGTACGACAGATGATTTCTTATGCGGCTGCCGGTGATCAACGAAGGGTCCAGGAAATAAGAGGGCTATTAGAACGGACACGGAAGGTACCACGAGGGAATCGACGGGGAGCACGGCAATTGAATGACGAAGGATTGGAAATGTTTCGAGTAGGTAACTATACCGAAGCGCTTCAATCGTTCCGGTTGGGGCACGAAACCGATCCGGGAGATATAGAGATACACAACAACATGGGTTACGCACTGCTGATGGTCGCGGACCTTGCAGGAGCGGAAGCGGTGCTCATTGAGGTGCTGATGCTTGCTCCGGGGCGAGCCGCTGCCTGGGGCAATCTGGGACACGTGTATGCGAGGCAAGGCAAGCTACAGGAAGCCATAGCGTCATTTAGTAATGTATTGAGGTTCTCTTCGAACCCTGGGAAAGCATTGGCATTCTTTGCTAATGCGGCGGAAAGCGATCCGGACGCCAACGTCCGGGAGGCGGCTCGACGAGTGCGTGAGATGTCAAACAGCATTAGTGAACCGTCGAAGGCACCGTATTTGCTGATCCGAAGAGCGACTGCTACGCCAAGCGCTGTCAAACCGGGTGACACCGTGCAGATCGATACGGACTATTCGCTGATGATGGCGCCGGGAACGACGGCGCAGGGAGCGGACGTGCAGGAGAGCTTCACCCTGAAGAAGGACGGTAAGGTGCTCACCAACTCGGCGCCGAAGACGTTTCATCGTGCCTCCGGAGGATGGGTTGCGACTAAGAGGCTCCCCATCCCGCAGAATGCCGAACCCGGTACGTATATCATCGAAACCAAAGTCCAGGTCGGTTCCAGTTACGATACCGATGAGATCGTCTTCATCGTCGGCTCATAGGCCGTCACGGTAAGTAGCCGCCAGGTGCATCCGGCGAAGCGGGATCTGGCAGCCGAGCTCGGTGGGTGGTGAGAGGGTGCCGGATCGCGGCGGGCCTACCATGACGTATCGGCCTTTTTTCTGATCGCCGTCGGCGCGCTCTTGGCGTATACCAACCCCACTCTCGACAGCTACCAGCAATACCTCCGGCAATCCATCCTGAAAGGATCTAAGCAGCAGGAGAACCCGGTCGAACAGGCCCTCGGGGCCGTCCTGAGCGGCGTCGCGAGCGGCGTCATCGCCAGCCAGACCGTACGCACCGACTACGTGTTCTGGAGCACCTACGAGACCCCGCTTACCGACAGCGAGCGCTTGCGCGCGGTTGGGGTGCTCAAGAACTTCTTCATGATCGAGAACCCCGCCGTCAGGGGCGAGTGACAGGCCTCTCCGGCAGATGACCGGGCCGGCCTCTTGCGATCCCGCTGTTCCGGTATTGGGCTAAAGTGCCGGGGCGGGGCGTCCCACTCATGTGGTATAAACGCGGGCATACGGGGCTTTTCTGCTTATGCTCACGGGTTTCAGAGACTGTCTCGCGGAGGGCCCGCGCATCCGCGTAGGGCCGCGATGACCACGACAGTATCTACTTCGGGTTTTCTCGCGCCGCCCGCAATCCATCGACGATGCGATCCAGTGCTCCCTGGCCAAAACGCCGGCCGAGCGCTTCCAGAGCGCCACTGAGTTTATCCGCGCACTGGCGCCTTCGCTGCGCGGCCATGCGAGCGAATCTCGTGCAGGTGACCGCCGTAGCACAGCGCGCGTTGCACATGACAGTTTGGATAGTCCTCTAGGCGCGGAGCTGCTCCCAACCTTCGTTCCCGTGGGCGAGCAGGCAGCGATCGCTCCATCAGGTATCGCCGCGCTCCCCGACGCAGGAGAACAGGAACCGCATTCCCCAAAGCGGGGCGTAAAACCTCGGCCCATGGAGGCGAAGCGACCAATGCCTATGGCGAATATCGACAAGCCAGGGATTGCAGAATGGCTACGCGCACTCGGCGGGCTGGATCGAGACCGGCTCCCCGTGAAATCGATAGTATCGACCCTCGTCGCGGTTGCGGTCGGCGCGCTTTTAGCCTTTACCAACCCGACCCTGGACAGTTATCAGCAATACCTCCGGCTATCCCTCCTCAAAGAAACCAAGGGGCTAGAGAACCCGCTCGAACAGGTCCTGGGCAGCGTCCTCGGCGGCGTTGCCAGCGGGCTCATCGCCGGTCATACGGTGCGCGAGGATTATGTATTTTGGAGCACCTACGAGACCCGGTTCACCGACATGGAGCGCCTCCGGGCGATCGGCGTCCTCAAGAACTTTATCGTCATCGAAAATCCCGCCACGCCAAGCGGCGAGTGATACGCCGCTCACCCTGAGCGTTTCGTGGCCGCCGCCGAGAGTGACCTGGCCCGCGTGCGGTCTCGATCGACCCGGTCTAACCCGACCCTCCGCCGCCTACCGTGGCGCAGCTCTTTGCCTCGGTCGGCGGTAATCTAGGGACGGCTATCATGAAGGCAACCGCAACTTGATGCGCAAGCTGCCGTCCTCTCAAACCTGCCCATTTCTACATTGCGAGACGACACTGAATATCGTACCCTTATCCGCTTTTAGGGCATTACCTTTTGATCAATGCCGAGGCAGCGGGGGCCGTGTGCGCCGCGCTACTCAGCGATCCCGAAGCCCTGGGTACGTTTATGGGCAAGCTAAAGGGGTGATTTCGCCATGGTGGCGCAGTTCCACGCCTTCCTACTCGCGACCACGATCCTCGCGCCGCCCCTGCGCGATGGCGGGGCCTGATCATGACGGCTGCCCTGGCTGCCGAGTCCTACACCTGTCCGAGGTGTGGCGAGCGCTCGACCAAGGGGGAGATCTCGGGGAAGGGCTTCCACTGCCCGCGTTGCACCTTGGAGCTGGCACACCTGGAAGTTGCGCCCAACGGCACGGTGCGCCAGGTGCTCGGCTGGCTGCTCGCCCCAGGAGAGCTGTTACAGGGACGCTACCGCGTGTCGAGCGTGCTCGGCAAGGGAGGGTTCGCGGCGACCTATCTGGTCACGGACGAACGGCTCCAGGGCAAGCGCCGGGCGCTCAAGGAAGTACCCCGGGACCTCTACGACGAGCACGAGACCGGGCTCCTGGCGCGCCTGCGGCACCCGGCGATTCCCGACATCAGCGACCACTTCGAGATGGAGGGCATGGGGTACCTGGTGCTCGAGTTCGGCGGCACGCAGAGCCTGGAGGGCGAGCGCAAGGCGAGCGGCGGCACCATCGCGGTGGAGCGGCTCGTCCCTTGGATGCGACAGCTCTGCGAGGTCCTCGCCTACCTCCACGGCCAGGTGCCGCCCGTCGTGCACCGGGATCTCAAGCCCGAGAACATCCTGCTCGACGAAGACGACCGCATCATGCTGATCGACTTCGGGATCGCCAAGGAGTCGGCAGAGCTGGCGGTAACCCGCACGCTGGCGCGCTCCGTGAGCCATGGTTTCAGCCCGCCCGAGCAGGTACTGGGCACCGGGACGGACCAGCGCTCGGACGTGTACGCGCTCGGGGCGACGATGTATGCGCTCCTCACCGGGACGGTGCCGCCGGCGGCGCACGAGCGGGTGGCGGGGAAGGAGATCACCGCGCCGCGGGCGCTGAACCCCGCGATCCCCGAGACGCTGGAGTCGGTGATCCTCCAAGCGCTCGATCTCAATCTCAAACTTCGCCCGCAGACGATCGCGAAGCTGAGCTGCATCTTCGCGCCGGGGACCCTCGACGCGCCCCCGCCCGCTCCAGGCCTCAGCACGCGCACGGTTCGGGTCGGGGAGCAGATGCCGCTCCCGGCGCCGGTCCGGGCCTCGATCCGGGTGAGGCAGGCGAGTGTCGCGCCTCCCGCAGCCGCGCGTCACGGTCGGCGTGTGCCCTCGATCGCAGCAGGGGGCCTCGTTGCCGTCGCGGCTGTCCTTGCGGCGTGGCGTCTTCTCGAGCCGTCCTCGCCAGCCACCGCACGCTCGGAATCCCCCGCCATCCCGGTGGCGGCTATCCCCGCGGCGCCGCTCGCCACCCCAACCGAGTCGCCGCCGACGCCACAGCCGGGGCTACCGCAGCCTCCTCGTGCGCAGGAATTGGGAGGGGCGGGTCCGATCATCGACGAAGGGCTGCGCAAGAAAGAGCTGGCAAGGGTGGTGGCGACGACCCCGGAGCCGTCGCCGAGTCCCTCGCCATCCACCAGACCGGTTACGCCGGACCCGGTCCCGAAGGTGGCTCCGCCTCTTGATCTGACAGGCACGAACAAAGCGGTAAACCAGAAGCAGCCGCCCGTAGCCGTGGCGCCATCCCCGTCGCGATCACCGAACCCGCCACCGGCCAAGACGCAGGCGACACGAGGCCCGGCAACGAAAGTCGCTCCCCCACTCGATCTGATCGACAAGGTGCATGACAGGTGACGCCATGAATCATCGAATCTCCCGAACCCTCGCAACAACTTTGCTGGCATTCGCCGCTCTCGCACTCTTCTCGGGCTGCGCGCGCCGCATGGCCATGGGTCACCCCAGTCAGTCGGCCCAGGAGAAGATGAATGAAACTAATGAAGCTGCTATTGCGAGGGGCACGAAGGCGATCGAGGCGAACCCAAACGATCATGAGGCATAGTAGGCGTGGAATCGCGTTTCCTCCTGGGGCAATGCTATCAGCAACTCGGCAAGTGGGCGCGAAGCAAAAGGGGCATACGAGGAGCTCGTCGCGGCGAACCCGTACGAGAAAGAAGCGTTCGCCAACCTCGGCCTCGTCAAGACGAAGCTCGGAGATTCGGAAGGCGCCGTGGCGGGCTTCTCCAAAGCGCTCGAAGTGGATCCCAAGTTCCTGGACGCACGCAGGAACCGCGGCACGGTGTACCTCGGCCAGAAGCGTTACGACAGCGCGATCGAGGACTTCTCCGCCGTCCTCGCCGAGGATGGCAGTGACGCGGGGACCCTGTACAAGCGCGCCTACGCGTACTGCACGAACGGCAATCCGAAGCTCGGCACTAAAGACTTGCTGGATGTTCTGCGCATAGAGCCGAAAAATGATGAGGCAAAAGCGCTCCTGCGGGAATGCACTTAGTGCCGACGGCTCGCTTCAGGAACGAAACCCAGCGATTGAAGTGGATGTGCTGGGATTGGCTCCGCTTATCCCGGCCTACCGAACGGGTGTAGCGCTGTTTCTGCCGAGTGCGATTTCGAACGTAGGGGCATGAAACTGCCGAACGCTGACAACGCCGTAATACCGACAGAGAAGTTGCGGGGCTATTTGTTGTCATCCTCACATCCGGTGGGCAGATTCAAGGGCGTCTTCTTTCGCGCGCTTGGGTACACAGACGCTGATTTGGGAGCGGTTGGAAGCCGATATTCGATCGATTCTCACCAATGATGCGACGGTGAGAGAACAAACGGAGTATGGTCAGAAGCTCGAGGTCAGAGGCAGCATAACGGGTCCAGCCGAGCGGAATGCTGAGATCGTGACGGCCTGGATCATACTGAAAGGCGAGAGCGTCCCGCGGTTCATTACGGCCTATCCGGGAGATTAAAGATGAAACCAAGGGTACTTGACACGGTGGTGTTGGAAAAAGACCTGCCGAGCCAGGGGCTACGGCGAGGCGACGTTGGAGCGGTGATGGAAGTGTACGAACCGGATGGGCTGGAGGTCGAGTTCGTGACCGGTTCGGGTCGAACTCAGGCCCTGGTCACGCTGAAGGTGGCTGAAGTTCGCCTGATCACCGATACCGATATTCTTGCGGTCCGGTCTTTGCGCGCGGCCTGAGCTGCGGCTAATAATATGCCAAACATAGACGCGCCAACCGGTGCCGCGCCGGTTAGGGCCGCCTGCGAGTCTTCCATGCTAGGGCGCACGAGCTTGCGAGCCGAAGTATTGGAGGATAGTGGACCGGTTTATAATCTAGTCTTTTCTAGCCTAGAGGTAGGCATACACGAGCATCATGAAGACCGAGATCGGTTCCAATGAAGCCAAGACCAGGCTTCCGGAGTTGTTGCGCCAGGTGAAGAGCGGGAAGAGCTTTACTATCACCAATCGTGGAAAAGCCATCGCGGACCTCGTGCCCAGCGTCAGTGCGAGGACCAAGGACAAAGTGGCGGTCGTGGAAAAGCTCAAGGCATTTATGCTGGAAGCTCCAGTGCGGGGTGTGAATATAAAGGACCTCATCGAAGAGGGGCGTGCGTGAGCTTCGTTCTCGACAATTCCGTGACCATGCGCTGGTTTTCTGGCGATGGGAAGCCACAAGAACTACGCTTCGCACGCGGAGTGCTCGATGCAATGAAGAATGCAAGCGCCCTTGTTCCGGTGACTTGGGGACTCGAGGTCGCCAACGTGATCGCCGCTTGCCTGCCTATGATATCCCGCCTCTGCCCGCGAATCCGCCGTATCAAACTCAGGGCGAATGATCTCCCGGGTTCCGCTGCATTGCACCCGGGCTATTTGCTTGCTACGCTTACTACAGAACCAAGTTAGAGGCAATAGCGATGGAGATATTCCCAGGCATTTCAATGGACTCCGGCATCCGATTTGGTAAGCCCTGTTTGGCCGGGACACGGATCGATGTGGTCACGGTGGTCGGTACGCTTGCGGCTGGCGAAAGCTTTGAGGCTGTGGAACAGGCGTATGACCTTACCCACCAGCAGGTTCTAGATGCGCTTCGTTATGTGGCGCATGTGGCCGCCCATGTACCGCCGGCAGTGAAAGTGGCCTCGTGAAACTATTGCTCGATGAGAATTTCCCGCTACCCCTTTATCATGAGTTGGGGGCAGCTGGATACGACGTAGAACACATCATCGTGCTCGGGCAACGTGGGCTCCCAGACGCTGTGATCCGGCAGCGTCTCGCCTTAGAGGAGATCGTGTTTTTGACCATTCCTTCGCCCTGGACTTTTTCGTCAGCCCAATCTACGGGTTCTCGACGGATCACGCGGACGTGCGCACCGGCGCGGCCGTCGCCGGAGGGCGTTGTTTGCGCGTGCGTGATATCATGGCACCCGGTTTGATATATCAGGTGCACCCCAGAGGCCATCGGCATGCCGAGAACCATCATCAGCCTGACGCAGGAAGACAAAGAGTGGCTGGCGCAGCGCGCCCGTGCCGAGCAGGTGCCCGTGACGGAGTTGGTCCGCCGGGCGATTCACCTGTACCGGCAGCGGTCGCCGGAAATGGGGGCGCCGTCGTTCGAGGAGCTGATCCAGCGCACGACCGGGATCTGGGAAGCGGGTGACGGCCTCGAATACCAGAAGCGTCTACGCGCCGAGTGGGAACGCGGATGATGGGGCCTCCTGGACTCCGTTATCCTGATCGACCATTTCAACGGCGTGACCGCGGCAACCGACTACCTCCGGCGGAACTGGACGTCGGCATCGGTTTCCGTCATCACGCGCCGAGGTGTTGACCGGTTTCCCGGCAGACCAGGAGACGCTCGCCAAGCAGTTGCTAGACCGATTTCCCACGCTTCCGGCCGGCGCGGATGAGGCGGATCTCGCGGCGGCGTTGCGGCGGCAATACCGCTGGAAATTGCCCGATGCCTTGCAGGCCGCGATCGCCGTCAATCGCCGGTTGAAATTGGTGACCCGAAACACCAGGGACTTCGATCCCGCCCACCATTCGTTTGTGCTCATTCCTTATACCCTGGCGTAAGGCCGGTCCCGAGCGGAACGCCAGTAGGCGGTTTCGCCGCATGGGGCGTCTCGTTCGGTGGGTCGCCCCTACGGCCCTGGATCATACGAAAAGGCGCGAGCATACCGGGTTCGTTATGGCCCCTCCGGCACATGCCCGAGATGCTGGAGGGCTAACCTACCGTTCCGGGTTTGAGCTAAGATGCCGGCAAGAGGCCCGCCCATGAACGCCCTGGCGAACGAAACCAGCCCTTATCTTCTCCAACACGCCGACAATCCGGTCGCCTGGTACCCGTGGGGACCGGAGGCGCTGGGGCGCGCTCGCTCGGAGAACAAACCCATCCTGCTCTCCCTCGGGTATTCGGCCTGCCACTGGTGCCACGTCATGGCCCACGAGTCCTTCGAGGACGAAGATACGGCGGCGCTCATGAACGAGCACTTCGTGAACATCAAGGTGGACCGTGAGGAGCGGCCGGACCTCGACAAGATCTATCAGATGGCCCAGCACCTCTTGAGCGGGCGCAATGGTGGCTGGCCTCTGACCATGTTCCTCACGCCCGGCGACCACACGCCCTTCTTCGGCGGGACCTATTTCCCGCGCGAGGCGCACTACGGCCTGCCAAGCTTCAAAGAGGTGTTGGCCGGGGTGGCGAGGTTCTTCCGCGAGCACCCCGAGGACGCCCGCGAACAGGGCGAGGCGCTGCGGCAGGCCTTGAACGAGCGCGCCGCGCCGGCGGGGCAGGTAGCGCTCGACGGCGTGCCGCTCACACAAGCGCGCGCCGAGCTCGAACGCATCTATGACCGCCGCCTCGGGGGCTTCGGCGGGGCGCCCAAGTTCCCCCACCCGACCAGCATCGAGCGCCTCCTGCGGCACTATGCTGCAACCGCTAAGGTCGATGCGCCGGACGGCGAGGCCCTGCAGATGGCGCTGCACACCTTGCGCGCCATGGCCCAGGGTGGCGTCTACGACCAGCTCGGCGGCGGTTTTTACCGCTATTCGGTCGATGCCGAGTGGCGCATCCCGCATTTCGAAAAGATGCTCTACGACAACGCCCAGTTGCTACCGCTGTACGCCGAGGCCTGGCAGTTGACGGGCGAGCCCGTCTTTGAGACGACCGCCCTCGAGACGGGGGACTGGGTGATGCGCGAGATGCAATCACCGGAGGGGGGGTTCTACTCCAGTCTCGACGCCGATTCGGCCGGGCACGAAGGCGCCTTCTATGTCTGGTCCGAAGAGGAGGTTCGATCCGCATTGGGGGATCGGGCGTATTCCCTATTCGCCCGCCACGTGGGCCTGGATCGGCCGCCCAACTTCGAGGGTCGGTGGCATTTCTATATCGCAGAGTCGGCGGCCGCGATCGCCGGCGCGCTCGAGACCGAAGAGGCAGAAGTGGTCCGACACATCGCGGAGGCCAGGAGCAGGTTACTCGCACTGCGCGAGCCCCGCATCCGGCCCGGCCGCGACGAAAAGGTCCTGACCTCCTGGAACGCGCTCATGATCCGCGGGCTCGCCATCGCCGGGCGGATATTCCGGCGAGACGATTTCCTGTCGTCCGCCGAGCGCGCGATGGACTTCCTCCGCGCCACGCTGTGGCGCGACGGGCGACTGCTCGCGACGTATAAAGATGGCCGGGCCCATCTGAATGCCTATCTGGACGACCATGCGTTCCTGATCGATGCCCTGTTGAGCCTGCTCGAAGCGCGCTGGCGCGCGGGGGAGATGGAGCTCGCGATCGCGCTTTGCGATGTGCTCATCGAGCGCTTCGAAGACCCCGAGGGGGGCGGGTTCTACTTCACGGCCCACGACCACGAACGTTTGATCGCGCGCCACAAGTCGCTCATGGACGAGGCCCTGCCGGCCGGGGCCGGGGTCGCGGCCTATGGCCTCGGGCGGCTCGGCCACCTCCTCGGTGAGGCGCGTTATCTCGCCGCGGCGGAGAGAACGCTGCGCGCGGCGAGCGGATCGATCGGGCGTTACGCCTCCGGACATTGCGCCTTGCTGCGCGCCCTGGAGGAATATCGGGTGCCGCCCACGACCGTCGTCTTGCGGGGCGACGGGGAACCGCTGGCCGCGTGGCAACGTCGCTGTCACGAGCATTACGCTCCTGCGCGCCTCACGCTCGCCATCCCGACCGATGCGTCTGGTCTTCCGGGAGTCCTGGCGCTCTGCCACGCCGCGGACCAGGGCGTCGTCGCCTACATCTGCGAAGGCGCGCAATGTGGCGCCCCTATCCGAGACCTGGCGGCGCTCGATGAAGCGATACGGAAGGAGGACCGGGGCGGCACGGCACTTCCGGATTGAGCGCCTGCTCGATGTTCTGCCAAGGCGAGATCCTGAGAGCGCTGACACGGCTCGGGGAGATCGCGTGGGACGCACAACGCATCCTAGACATGGCGGTTTATGGTGGCTCGGCCATCGTCCTGGCGTGGGGGTTTCGGGTGTCCACCAAGGACGTGGATGCGGTCGTCCGAGGTGATCCGAGCTTTCTGCGCCGAGCCGTCCGACAGGTTGCGGAGGAACAGGGATGGCCCGAGGACTGGCTCAACGATGGCGTGAAGGGTTTCGTCTCCGGTAATGAGAGCCTGTGCTTGCAAGGCACCTATCCGTCTCCGGAGCGGCCCGGACTGCGCGTCTATGTGCCCACCGCAGAGTACATGCTGGCGATGAAATGCATGGCGATGCGGGCCGAGGGTGTCGAGGAAGCGCGGGATATCGAGGATATTCGCCACTTGATCGGGATCACCGGATTGACCACCACCGAGCAGGTGCTGACCTTGGTGGAAGGCTTTTATCCCCGATCGCTCATTCCGCCCAGAGTGGCACTCGGTGTCGAAGAGATCGTCAACGATACTGGCCACGGCCATAAATCGCCGCCTTAGATCCCCTCTCATCCCCTCTCCTTCGAGGCCCTCCGGGGGGGAGAGGGCTAGGGTGAGGGGATCAAGAAAGGGCGATTTGTGACCGTGCGTGGTAGAGCTGTCGCAAGACGCGCGTGATAAAGCAAGGTAGCCGCCAAGATCGCCCCCGCTCGCTGCACGAAGTCGCCGAGCGGACGCGATCCGGGCAGTCCTTCGATCCGGGGTTACGCGAGTTCCTGGACGAGTTTTATAGCCATCCGGAACGCCGCCAGGACATGATCTCGGATGAGCCTTGCGCGGTCGGGGTCGTCCAGGATGCCTATCTGGCCGCGGTGGCGGAGCACCTGGCCGAGTGTTGGCGGCTGCGTTGTCCGGACTGGGTCCAGGGGCCGCGGCGTTTTCTGCAACGGCCTTTTTTTGCGGGGGGCCTGGAGGATCTCAAGGCCACCCTGCTGGTGGAAAGCCCGGTCGCGTTCCGGCGCCGCATGCTGTTCGTCGGGAGGGACGTGCTCGACCGGCCGCGCCGGTTGTCGGCGGCGGGCGGTCGGTAGCGGCAGCCCGGGGATTCACGGCAGTCGCGATAGCGGGGCCGGTTTGCTCCGGCATCCTTTCGCGGCTATCGGGGAACCGGCCGTTTTGCCGCCTTCCAGTTCGACCCGGAGGTCCTCCAAGGACATTGATGAAACCAACTGGCCGGGGGTGACGTTGCTGAAATCGCAGATGAGAAAGACGGCTGGAGCAAGCTCGCAAAACATCTGAAGGCCGAGATCGACGAGGTGCTGATCGAGACCTATCGCGGCACGGCGTCCCTGCCGTTTGCCGCCGGGGATCACCGGCGGGCGGCGGTCAAGATCATCGACGACCGGGGGATCGAAAGCCTCAAGATACTAAAGGTGCCGTAATGAGCGCATGCATCATGATACCGGGCGAAGCAGTTACGGCGTTTTGCCAGCGCTGGAACATCACCGAGATGGCGTTGGTCGGTTCCGTGCTGCGTCCGGATTTCAAACCGGACAGCGACATTGACGTCCTAGCCCGACTTAGCCGGCGCGGCCGAATCTCGGCGACGGGTCTCGGAACGCGCGGCTGTCGGGACCCGCGACGCTCGTCCCGGCCGACCGGGGCGGGCTACTCCTTCTTGAAGAAGTAAGACCCGAACGGCCCCTTCAAGGTCATGGTATCGGGTTTCTTATCGATGAGGGCGAAGGTGTCGCCGTTCCGGGTGACGATCTTGCCGTCCTTGACCTCAAAACTCTCTTCTATCGTCCCTTCACTCCC
>JBQTJM010000018.1:0-3669 GCA_052387115.1 Gammaproteobacteria bacterium
GCCATCCCTCACCACGCTACTCGCCCGCTACTGAAGCTTTCCCCTTATAAAGCGCCGTACCCGATACCGGGCTTCTTGAACAATGGATTGAAACGACCTTTCAGGTCGTCTCAATCCTTATTGGTTATGCACCACTATGTCTGCCCCGTCCCGTCTCATACAACGCCAACCGGTGGCCGGAGACGGCAGAAGCTACGTCTTGATGCTGGGATTCGACCGCTTCCAAAACGTTCAGATACACCGGCACTTCGTGACCGAATGCACCGAGCTTGAGGGCCGAGCACAATGCGCGATATGCAAACGCCGCTTCGGATCGCGTGTCCTCTAGCTCAACGGCAAGTAGCAACGGCTTTAGGACAAAATCGTATGACCATTTGTCTAGGCCATCTAGTTCTGCTGCCCTTGATGGTTGCGAATAACCGTCTGCGACGGATCTAGCCATGTTCACGACCCGGCTGAGCTCTTGCGCCCCAATGCCGGGGCGGCGACGCTCAGAAGCACGGGAATCAAAAACTATGGTGCTTACGTCTCGAAAAATCTTCTCCACCTCGGTGAGGGGGTCGGACATTAGTTCCGTCAGCCGCACAGCTGCTTGCTCTTTCTTAGCGGCGTTGATTTCTCCGGTTGCCCGTTCGCTCCAGAAGAGGGTGCGCTGCTCCAGCAGGTTGAGTTGCTCGTCGAGCGAGAGCAAGTCCACGTCCTGGGCGAGTCGTCCACTGGGAACACGGTGGCGGAGAGCTGCCGCTGTCTCGTTCCCGTCGACTGAGTTTCCGGATACAACGAACCCTGCAAGCTCTCGCTCACCTTCCAGGGCTAAGACAAACTGGCGCACTGCGTGAAGACTTTCGGGGACGCGGGACAAGGCAGCTTCAGATTCGCAAATGACAAGTGCTCTTGGGATATTGAACTTTTCTTCCACCCAAGTGCGTTGAGATACTCCGCTCGGCACCACGGTGAATCGACGTAGCGTTCAGATACGTAGAGCGCGACAAACCTCGACCGTCGCATTGCGTGGGCAACGCCTTGCATCACGCGCCTGTCGCGCAGATCGAGGTCACAATCCCAGACAATATTTGCTCCCCGCGCCGATAGGGAATCGACCAGGTCGGCCGGCAAATCGAAGCGGCGATGGCTGATAAACATGTCATGGGGAAAAACGCGTTCCTCCGCTACGCGTTCCTGTTCGTCGGCCAACCAGCGATCAAGATCGACGATCATCGGCTATGGAGCCTCGGTTCTTGTGGTGCATAACGAAAAAAGCCCAGCCGCGCCGGCCGCGGGGGCTTGGGAACGCGAAGGCGTTTCACGGCGTCGGCTGCGGCGCATGGTTGGGGCGTGGGCCGGTCCGATGCCACCCAGGCTTACCGAAGGCAGAGGCCCGACCGGCCAAAGAGAAACCAACGGGGCAGGAGACCGAAGCCCATGTGCTAAACGATAGCCGATGGCGCTTGAGATCGCCACTCGGCGAGTCAGGGAGGGCGAGAGTGCTTCTGAAGCCACGGCACTTATCGAAGGGGACGACGGTCGGGAGGTCCTTTGTGGTTATCGGCTCTATGGGAAACCATTGCGATGCTTTGCCCGCACCCCAGCCGCGCCGCTCGCGTCCCGCTCCAGCGCCTCGTTAGGTATCGCTGTCATAATTGAACCTCGCCTCAATGGCACCACCCTCTTCCACTTCGGGAAGGAGCCCATATACGCCTCATTAGGCATTGCCGCAGTCATTTCAACAGTGGGGTGACATTATCTTCAATGTACTTCTTAAAAAGCTTACGCGTTTCTTCCTTTAGATATGGGTCGTTCGTGTGTGTTAGCTCTAGTAATCTTCCACCGCCCGCACATTTTGCCATATCGATTTGTTTGAACGGCTTATCCATACGCCCCGTAGTTTCGAGGGTTGTCATATCCCTCAAAAAAAGTTGCCAGTCGCACTGATCGAGGAGACTGTCCAGCTCTCGAATCTTGCCTTCCGCCGAGAGAGCATGGGAGGCCATAATGTCGGTCACCTGAGCATCAAAAACCCTTTCCCAATCTTCTTGCTTTCTCTCCAACCATGCTACGTTTCCTTGGTCATTCTGGATTAACATCTGCTGACGTGGAACAGCGCTGGCGCGGAACTCCATTTCTAAACAAACTCTTACACGTTCTCCTTTAGCGATCGTAACGGTTATTGGAGAACCAGCGCCCGTCATAGATCCAACTGTCATTGGTCGCTTAGAAAGCCATAAATCATATAAACAACCCTTTTCGAATGGGCACGAAAATGAGTCTTGGCGAGCGGAGAGTAATCCAGCGTATAACAGGAACAGCGCTAGTGCGGCAATGTGCGCGTTGCGCCACGAAAGACACCGCCAACAATAAGAAAGAAGATCGCGTTCTAGCATATAGATTCCCGCGGCGCTTTATGCCGCGTCCCTCTCAAGCGCCTTGTTGGGCTGAGGCGTGTCCGGGCCGGAACAGAGCGAGGCGCTTGAGCTTGCCTGCAGGGCCTGAGCGCGAGTGTACGCCCTTGGCGAAGCGCCGGAAAGTGCCGACGCGACTGAAGAGCCGATGGGCTGCTGCTGGGTCGGCGAAGGAGTTGAGCATTCCGCTGCTCGAATGCTGATGCCTTTCATTGGAGGCCTTTGCCGAAGCCGGAGGACCATTGAGTTCCGGTGGCCTTGGAGAGAGCAGTTGAGGCATTGCCTTTTGCTTTTCCCGTGACTCCTTGAAGCCCAATGCATCAAGCTGAGGGGCGCCGGCCGAGGGGGCTTGGAAACGCGACGGCGTTTCACGGCGTCCCCTCCGGCGCATGGTTAGGGCGCGGGCCTTTCCAATACCACCGAGGCTCGACGAAGGCAGCGGGCAGACCGGCCAAATGGAAACCACCGGCGCAGCGAACCGAAGCCCCAGTGCTGAACGAGAGCCGATGCCGGTTGGGATCGCCACTCGGCGAGTCAGAAAGCACGGCGCCCTTTCCGGCGTCACGGCGCTTATCGAAGGGGACGACGGTCGGGAGGGCTTGGGTGGTCATCGGTTTGATGGGAAGGGGTTGCGATGCTTTGCCCGCGCTCTCACGAAACAAGATCAGCCGCGCACGGCCACGAAGGCTTGGAAAAGCGAAGGCGTTCCACGGCGTCGGCTGCAGCGCATAGTTGGGGCGTGGGCCTTTCCGATGCCACCGAGGCTTGGCGAAGCCACAGGCCCGACCGGCCAAGGAGAAACCCACGGCGCAGGACCGAAGCCCATGTGCTAAACCGTAGCCGATGGCGCTTGGGATTGCTACCGGGCAAGCCAAGGACGGCGAGAGCGCTTCGGAAGCCACGGTGCTTATCGAAGGGGACCACGGTCGGGAGGCCACCAACGGCGCAGGAGACCGAAGCCCAGGTACTGAACGATATACTGAACGATAGCCGATGGCCCTTGGGCTCGCCACTCGGCGAGATAGGGAGGGCGACAGCGCTTCCGAAGCCATGGGGTTTATCGAAGGGGACGACGGTCGGGAGGCCTTGGTCATCGCCTCGATTGAAAACGGTTGAGATGCTTTGCCCGCGCCCCAACGGAAGAGCTCACCGGCGGCGCGCTTTTTTTGCGCCGTCCGGTGCAGCGCATGGTTGGGCCAATTACTTAGCCTGACGTGCAGCGTCAAGCGCAAGGTAGGTGAGAAAACCCACGGCACCGACCAGAACAATA
>JBQTJM010000019.1:0-5715 GCA_052387115.1 Gammaproteobacteria bacterium
CCGCGCGCCTCATCGAGCCGCTCATCGTCGCCGCGGCCGAGGCCAGCGGCGGCTTCGAGGCGGTGGTGTCCGCGGGCACCGGGCTCTCCACGGAGATCAGGCTCGATACCGAGATCGTGCGCATCGAGCACGAGCTGCAGAGCGCGCCCAGTCAGGGCCGTTTGACCCTGCGCGCCCAGCTCGTCGATGTGGCCCGCGGGCGGGTCATCGGGACACAGATCTTCGATGCCTCCGTTCCGAGCCGGAGCGACGACGCCGAGGGCGCCGTCGCGGCCATCGATGCGGCGCTGGCGCGGGTGCTGGAGCAAGTGGTCGCTTTCTGCTTGAATAACACCGTCGATCGTGCAAAACGAGGAGGCCCATGATCGGTCCTATGCCACCGGGCGGCCTACCCACGGGGCGGCCATTATCGTACGACTCGATTCATTCGATGGCGTATGACTCCCTGGGGCATGATCGCCTGGTTCCTGGCGATAGCGGGCTGCGCCTGGTATGGCGGCCCTGAGCTCGACCTGCTCTCCGGCACGCCGGATCCCCCGCGCTACGATCGATCGGCGAACCCTCGGGCATGCCGTGGCACGATGTCAATCGTGCTCGATAACCGCTGCGTGTTGTGCCACGGCTGCCACGACCCACCGTGCGGACTACGGCTGGGCAGGTATGCCGGCGTGACCCGCGGCGTCAACAAGGGATCGATTTACGCCACCCGCCTCTCGCGAGCGCAGCCGACGCGCTTGTTCATCGATGCCCAGACCGGTCCTCTCGGGAGGGGAGTCTTGCACCTAGTTCGCCTTCTACCTTCGTCATCTACCGGCGAGGGCGAATATCGCCGCACTGAAGGTGCTGGACGTTAATCGATGGGGACCATTCGTCGTGACCGTGAGACGGTAGGTCGCAGGCTCGACACCGACGGGCAGATCCACCACGACTCGGTCCTTGGAGCAGCTCTTCACCTTCAGGGCTTGATGGGCCAAGGTGACCGTGGGTGGTGTCGTGCCAAAGTGATGACCCGAGATGACCATCAGGTTTTCTTTGAAGTCGACCATGGCGCTCAGTACCACGGGCGGTACAGGTCTCGGCCCCCAGCGCCCACCGCCGGCGGCATATCCTGCCGAGCTAAGCCCGATGATGATTAAGGCAGCTTTAACAATTGACTTGAGCATCTTTTCTTCCTCTTACGTCCACCCGCAGTTCTCGTGTTTTCAATCTCATGGGCACCGACACGGTCCGGCCCATGGCCTTGCTCCCAGGACATCACCTGTGCCCGCTTCACGCCGAAGGAGCGCACGATAGATCCCCCCATGACAGCCCGAGGCCCTGAGATGTGTTCGCTGTATACCGAGTGTGCCTCATGACCGCGACCAGGATAGGACCAGAGCGCTAACAGATGACTAACAGATCAGCACGGCGACGGCGGGCGCGATACCGAGCACGACGGAGAACATCTGTCGGCAACGGCGATAGACGCGCAGCGAATAATCGTCGCCAGTTTTTCGCGCAGATAATCTCGACGAAGGGAACGCGCCTACCTCCATACTTGCATACTTGCTTCAAGCGGTATGCTGATATATATTATGCATATACATCGATGTGAGGTAGACAATGTCCGATACCGGTATTGCAAAAATCTTTATGCACGGCAGCAGCCAGGCCGTGCGCCTGCCTTTGGCGTTTCGCTTGCCGGGGGACCGCGTACGGGTGCGGCGCGTCGCAAGCGGCATTCTGCTGGAACCGATGGTGACCGATATGGACGCGTGGTTCGCCGAGCTGGACCGCTACTCCGAAGTGCCGTTCATGGAGGACGGTCGCCGGCAACCACCCATGCCCGAGGCGAAGGAGCTGTTCGAGTGACCTACCTTCTCGACACTAACGCCGTCATCGCACTGCTAAAAAACCAGCCCAGCGGCCTTCGCAAGCAGTTGCGGCGTGCGGCTGCCAAGGGCGCCACTATCAGGATCTCCTCGGTGGTGTTGTTCGAGCTTTGGTATGGCGTTGCGCGCAGCGAACGGCGTCGTGAAAACGCCGAACGGCTGCGTGTCTTCCTCTCGGGTACCATCGGTGTCGTTTCCTTCGATGAGGAGGACGCCATGCACGCCGGTGATCTGCGCGCCGCGCTGGAAGCGGCGGGAACGCCAATCGGTCCTTATGACCTCTTGATCGCTGCTCAGGCGCTTAGGATAGGGGCAACTCTCGTCACTGCGAATGTCTCGGAGTTCGCCCGTGTCAGCGGTCTCGTCTGGCGGGACTGGGCCGCGAAAGGCTGACGGGGGCGTCACGACAAGTGGTGTCTACCCGTGGCACCTTGCCCCGCGTGCCCATGAGGACTCCAAGCACCGCCGGGTAGGCAGGGCCAGCGAACGGCACCTGTTTGGTGCGCCGGCGCGCAGTGGTTTTGTTCAAAAGCTCTGAGCCTGGGCTATGCTTCGGTACAAGGCCTCGGTTTCCGCCGAGGGCGCGATCCCGAGCACCAGGGAGAGCATCTGTCGGCAACGGCGATAGACGCGTAATGCTTCCGCCGGGCGGCCAGACCGAACGTAACAACTCATCAAGCGCCGATAGACTTCCTCGGCCACGTTGTCGATCTCGAGCACCCGCTCGTAGAGACCCTGGGCTTGGTCCCATGCCTCGTTGGTCTCCCAGAAGCCACCCAGCGCTTTGAGCGTCCGCAGGAACTTGCTCCTCAGGCGATCACGCGCCGACACGAGCCACGGCGCGTCCGGCTCGCCCTTAAGGAGGTCGCCCGAATAGAGCGAGAGCAGCCTCTCGCCGCCGGATTCCATCCCTGAGATCTCCGCGGGTCGCCGCAGTTTTTCCAGGCAGTCATCCGCCACCTGCTCGAACGCAGAGACATCGGTCCACACATGGGCCCGATTCAAGCTCAACTTGCCTTCGCTGAGCATGAGCAGATCGTTCCTCGGCAAGAGTTTGCGCAGGCGCGAATGGGTCACGTGAAACACATCACGGGCCGCGTCCCCCTCGGCATCCGGCCAGAGCTGGTCGCCTACCCAACGACAAGGCGACCCTGAGGTTCGCTTGAGTACTCTCCGCGTCCGATAGCCGGAGTGCCATTGCCGCCCTTGACATCGCTCCAAGGTAGAGGCGCAGCGGCCCCTGAATCAGTACGCTCAGCGCGCCTTCGAGCGCGTCGCGAGCACCAGCGACATCATTCGAATCGAGTAGGGTTCCGGTCAGGCCTGAAAAACTGGCCGCTTGCCCCAGTGTGGAACCACTTTGCCGGAAGAATGCCGCCGCCTCACTCAAATGCGATACGGCGGCATTGTGGTCGCCGTGGCGTACGCAAAGAAACGCCAACCCGGTCTGATGAAAGGCAGCCTCGAAATGACTCGATGGATTCAGGTGCGTCTTCGCGATCCCTAGCTCGCGCTCAAGGTCCGCGACATCGCCAAAGACCTCTTCCGACCAGGCCCAGTAAATCGCGATCGGCGCTTCCAGGAAGCGTAACCCATGTTCCCGCACGATTTGACGGGCCTGCTGAAACCAGGATCGCGATTCGTTCGGAGACCTCATGCTCATATAACGCATGGCAAAGCCGAGACGGGCTGCGTACCAAGCGCGATTCAAGGCGGAGGCCCCGGACGCGCCATACGCGGCTCTCTCGATCCATTGTTGGAGTGTCCCCCAGCGTCCAAGGGTCAGCAGGGGCTGGGCCTGCATCAGGATCAAAGGGATTGCTCGTTCATGGGCACCAGCGGCAATGAACACGGGTACGGCCTCTTCCGATTGCCCGTACCGCGCCAGTGCATCTGCCGATGCGACCAGCAGGGCCCTCCATTCCACGTCGGTGCACCGGTGCTTCGCCTGAGCCCGCAAGAAGGCGCCGAAAAGTGCATGATATTGATACGTGACGGTCGCCCCCGCTCGCCGATCGACCAGGAACTGCTCGCGGTATAACTCCTCCAGTACTCGCGCGACATCAGACCGTCCGCTCATCGCCTGCGCCAACTCGATCGTCACGCGCGGCAGGATAGAGGTGCGCAACAGCACCTCCCGGGTGCCTTCGCCGAGTTGCTCGAAGATCTGGGCGACGAAGTAATCGAACAACGTGTCCGTAGATTCGGTGGGTGTGAAAGCGCTCATCGTGCCCGTCTGCTTGAGTCGCTCAAGCATCAGCACCACCGCTGCCGCCCAACCATCGGACTGGTGATGGAGGGCCTGCAGAAGCTCGTCGCCAACCGCGTGTCGCCCTTTCGCGATGAGAATCGTTTCGTCCAAAGTCAAACGCAAATCACGCCAGTCGATCTGTGCGATGAGACTATTGGCACGATGACGCGAGTAGTGGGCCGGGGGCTCTGAACGGCTAATGGCCATCACCCGCACTCCCTCCGGGATCTCCGAAGACGCCCAGGCCATCACCGGATGGAACGGAGAATCGGCTTCCACCTCTTGATAGTTGTCGAAGACGATGACCGAGCCGCTCGGGAGGCTCGCATAAGCCTTGCGGAAGAAACGCCGGGTGAACCCCTCGATGTCCGGCAGGTACTCGGGAGTGAGCAAGGGGAGGTCGATCCGTTTGCGGGGTTTCGTATTGGCCACGGCCAAGCCGAGGTAATAGAAGAAGGTTGCGATATCACCGTCCCCGCGGTCGACTTGATACCAAATACCCGGGCGCTTCTTCGCACTCACATAGCTGGCCGCAAGCGTCGTCTTGCCGGCCCCCGGCGGGCCACTGATCCAAACGAGCGGTTGTTCTTGCGCCGCGTCCAGAAGCCCAAAGAGGCGCAGCCGCGGCACCGCCTTCGATACCTGCGGCCGGGTAAGCTTGGCGAGTCTAGGCGCGGCTGGTCGCTGGTCGGCGCGGCCCTGTGCCGGAGGAGAACGCGCCTCTGTACGAGTCCCCATGGGTTGTTAGTGATCGTCAGGCACTGCTGATTCGCGTGAGCTTAGCGGGAGCGGGTGGTAAGCGCGTCTTCCCCGACTGTTCTTGATTAAGGCAAAGATGCGTGCGGAGGTTAGGGCATGTGCCAGACGAGCTGGGCGGCGATGATATCGATCTCTCCATCGAAAGCGCCGCTCAGGACGTGGCCGGTATTGACCTCCGTGTTATCGATCCCGGCATCGTCGATGAAGAGATGCGCATAGCCGAAGTCCAGTGACACGGTCTCCGAGTATCGGTAGCTCGCCCCAAACGTGAGCCATACGCGGTCCTGGTCGGGGATGCGCGGGGAGCGCAGGCGTGCGTTGGGGACCGGCGTCTCGTCGTAGGCGACGCCTGAGCGCAGCGTCACAGGCGCCTCCGGGTGGTAGGTGAGCCCTAGGGGGCGTCTTCCCAGTCTTGAGGGGTCACGAGGGGGGGTTGGCGCGGGTTGTCGAAGCGCACGACGATCTGATCGAAGCGGCTCCAATGGGTCCAGGTGATATCGCCCAGCACCGCGAAGCGCTCATCGAGCTGATGATGGGCGCTCACCGATACGCCGTCCGGCAGGTCCAAGGTGGTGCTGGCGCCGGTGTCCTGGAAGGCGCCGGTGGCCGCGGCAAACGCGGGCACGGGGACGGTGAAATCCGCCTCGAATCGCTGACAGGGTCCGGCTCTTTTGGCGCCTACGACACCGGCCGGTGGACGACGAGCACCCGAAAGCTCGCTGTCGCACGGTTGACGAAGAGCACGATCGTATGCGCCGCGCCGGCGAGGGGAAACTCACCGACCGGGCGACCGTCCAAGACGGCGCGCACGCGATCCTCGTGCACCACGAGGCT
>JBQTJM010000020.1:0-5701 GCA_052387115.1 Gammaproteobacteria bacterium
ATAGCGTGCGCCTCGCGGAGGCTGAAACGGAGCAAGCCGAAGCGGCGCGAGATGGACTGCATCGCCAGAGCTCGCTGGAGGTCTGGCAGGCCTACTACGATCTGAACACCGCCATGACCGGAATCGACACCAGCTCCGGCGTATTGAGAAGTGCCAACCAGTCGAGCGAGGTGGCACTGGCGCGCTACCGGTCGGGAGTCGGCAGCCTGCTCGATCTGCTCACCGCCCAGTCGGACGAGGCAAACGCGCAAGTTCAATGGATACAATCCCAGTTCGACTGGTACACCGCCCTCGCGCGTCTGACGCACGCGCGCGGCGCCTTGCTACCGTCACTTTCGTCATGACGAGGATCCTACTGATAGGGGTGTTGCTCGTCGTCGCTATCGGCCTTTATCTCCGGCTGGGTAACGATACGACGGTCGGCGCCGTAGCCGATAAGGCCGCCCCCGAGGAAGTAATCGCGGTCAAGACCGTCGCCGCGAAGGTGCAGCCGATGCCGGTCATCGCCGAGGCGGTAGGGAGCGTCGAGCCGGAGCACAGGGTCGAGGTGCGCCCCCAGATGAATGGGGTGCTCGAGGAGGTATTGTTTCGCGAAGGCGAGGATGTAAGAAAAGGTCAACTGTTGTTTCGTATCGATGAGCGGGCCGCGCGGGCTACCCTCGATCAGGCACAGGCCACCCTGGCCCGCGATGAGGCGCAGTTGCTGGAAGCACGGGCGCAGCGGGAACGTCTCAAACCGCTCGCAGAACGTGAATACATCACACGCCAGGAGTACGAGCAAGCGCTCGCCTCTATGGAAGCCCTCGCTGCCACCGTGAAGGCCGATCGCGCCCAGGTGGAGATGGTTCGGGTGCAACTTGGCTACAGCGAGATCCGCGCCCCGATCACCGGCCGAACGGGTGGCCTTGCGGTCAAGGAAGGGAACCTGGTCAATACCGCCGGGGCGACGCCGCTGGTCGTGATCATGGCGATCGATCCGGTGCAGGTCGCCTTCAGTATCCCACAGCGTTATCTCGAAGAGGTCCGGCGCCACGCCGGATCGGGTGACATGCGCGTTGCGATCTACCGTGAACAGGGCCGTGTCGGTGTGGCCGAAGGCAAGGTCGTCTTCATCGATAACACGGTGAACCCGCAAACCGGCACCGTGCTCTTGAAAGCACGGGTCCCGAACCGGGACCAGGCATTGTGGCCGGGGGAGTTCATCCTCGCGCAACTGGTCCTGAAAATCGAGCCCGACGCCGTGGTCGTGCCTGCAAGCGCGGTCCGGCCGGGACAGAAGGGCTCTTATGTCTATGTCGTGGACGATGCAAAGGCGAGGCTGCGACCGGTCCAGGTCTTGCGGCAGGTCGAAGACCTGGCCGTCATCGGGGAGGGATTGAAAGGCGGCGAGCTGGTGATCACCGAGCTTCCCTTTAACCTTACGCCCGGCAAAGCGGTCAAACCGATCGGGGAGCCACAGTCATGAACGTGTCCAGGATCTTCATCGAACGTCCGGTAGCGACGGCAGTACTGACTGCAGGTTTATGCTTGTTTGGCTTATTCGCATTCGACACGCTGCCGGTCAATGAGTTGCCCAGCGTCGATTTCCCCACCCTTCAGGTCTCCGCAAACCTCCCTGGAGCGGATCCGGAGACCATGGCGCGAGTGGTAGCAACGCCTCTGGAGCGGGAGTTTTCCACGATCTCCGGTATCGATTCCATGAGCTCGGTGAGCGGCTCGAGCTCGACCCGTATCGCTTTGCAATTCCGGCTCGAGCGCGATATCGACTCGGCCGCCCAGGACGTGCAGGGCGCCATCGCGAGCGCCATGCGCCGGCTTCCCAACGGGATCGATCCACCTCAGTTGCGCAAGACCAACCCCGCAGACAGCCCGGTCCTGATCCTCGCCTTGACCGCGGAGACCCTGCCCCTCCCGGAGCTGAACGAATTCGCCGACACCCGTCTGACCCAGCGATTGTCGATGCTTCCGGGGGTCGCCCAGGTGGTGGTCTACGGGGCCCAAAAATACGCGGTACGCTTGTACCTCAATCCGAATGCCTTGGCCCAACGTAACCTCGGATTCGATCAAGTAGTGGAGGCAGTCCAGGAAGCCAACAGTAACCGCCCTGCCGGGATCATGGACGGCGCCGAGCGTGCCTATGCAGTAACGGCCGATGCCGATCTCAAGACAGCCGCGGATTTCCGAGACGTGATCGTGGCCTTCCAGAACGGTATTCCGGTCCGTCTCAAGGACATCGGCCGCGCCGAAGACAGCGTGGAGAACGATAAGGCCTTGAGCTGGTTCAACGGCGAGCGATCGATCATTCTCGCGGTACAGCGGCAACCCGGTGCCAACACGGTGGACACCGTCAACGGGATCCGGGAACTGTTTCCCGAGGTACGCGCGGAGCTCCCGGCGGGAGTTGAATTACGCGTGCTGCTCGATCGTTCCGAGTTTATCCGCGAGTCGATCCACGACGTCAATTTCACCCTGGTGCTCGCGATCGTCCTCGTGTCCGGCGTGGTGCTCCTATTCCTGAGCAATCTGTCATCGACCCTCATCACGGTTCTGATCCTTCCCACGTCGGTGCTCGGGAGCTTCGCCGTGATGCATCTCCTGGGTTACAGTCTAAACAACCTGTCGCTGATGGCATTGACCTTGTCGGTGGGTTTCGTGGTGGATGACGCCATCGTGGTGCTGGAAAACATCAGCCGCCACATGCAAATGGGCAAGGACCGTTTGACCGCGGCCCTCGATGGCACGCGCGAGATCGGCTTCACCGTCTTGTCCATGACGATATCGCTGGCCGCCGTATTTATCCCGATCCTGTTCATGGCCGGGATCCTCGGTCGCCTGTTCGCCGAGTTCGCGGTCACCGTAGGCGTGGCCGTGCTGATCTCCGGGCTCGTTTCCCTGAGCCTCACCCCCATGCTGTGCGGGTTGTTTCTCAAGTCCACCAGGGGACAGGGTTCTGTTTACCGCGCCTTTGATGCGCTGTTCGAGCGTTCCAGGGCGTTTTACGGCAAGAGCCTCCAAGTCGCCATGGGTCATCGTGGCCCGATGCTCATGGTATCGGCAGCGATTCTGGTTGCGACCGGCTGGCTCTACACCGCGGTCCCGAAGGGCTTCATCCCGAGTCAAGACGCCGGGACCATTACCGGCAGTACCCGCGCGCCCGAGGGAATTCCTTTTCCGGAGCTGGTCAAGAGGCAGCTGGCGCTGACTGAAGTGGTGCGAGCCAATCGCAACGTCGAATCGCTGATGTCCACCGCGGGACAGGGGTTCGGAGGGGTGAGCGGAGGCAACGTCGGACGCATCATCGTCCGATTGAAACCTGCGGCCGATCGGGAAGCCAGTGCCGACGAAGTCATTCAGGAGCTGCGTGGAGCGGCGCGCGCCGTCGAGGGTATGGAGCTCGTGCTGCAAAATCCGCCGGCGATCCGCATCGGCTCGATCGGGGGCGCAGGGGAGCTTCAAGTCGTGCTGCGGGGCTCCGATCTGACGTCCCTCTACCCGGCCGTCCAAGCGATCGAGGATCGACTCGAGGCATTGCCGATGATCCAGGACGTGAGCAGCAGCCTGGAGCTCGCCAACCCCGAGATCCACGTGCACATACTGCGCGAGCGCGCAGCTTCCCTCGGCGTCAGCCCACAGGAAATCGAAACTGTGCTCAGCTCCGCCTTTGGAGGGAGCGAGATCAGCACGATTTATGGCGCCAATGACCAGTATCCCGTTTTTGTTCAGCTCGATCCAGCCTTCCAGCGCGACGTCAATGCGCTCGACGCCCTCTACGTGCAGAGCCGAATGGGCCGCCTGGTACCCCTCGCCAGCATCGCGGACATAAGGCAAGGGGTCGGGCCGATCTCGATCGAGCATTTCGGACAACTTCCCTCGGTCACGCTGTCGTTCAACCTGACGCGGGAGCAATCCATCGGGGCGGGGCTTTCGGCCATCCAGGAGCTAATGCGGGAGGCGCTCCCGCCCGGTATCAGCAGCGTGCTCAGCGGCAGCGCCAAGAGTTTCGAGGAATCGACACGCGATCTGCCGATCCTCCTGGGTATCACCGTCCTGGTGGTGTACATGATCCTCGCGATCCTGTACGAACATCTCGGCCATCCACTCACCATCCTGACGGCGCTGCCCTTGGCCGGGTTTGGCGCACTGGTCATGCTCTTGCTCTTCGACCAGGAGCTCAATATGTTCAGCTTCGTGGGGATCATCCTCCTCGTGGGCCTGGTCAAGAAGAATGGGATCATGATGGTGGATTTCTCACTCACCCTCCAGCGCGAAAAAAATCTGCCGGCAGAGCAGGCCATCATCGAGGCCTGCCTGGTGCGCTTCCGGCCTATCATGATGACCACCATGGCGGCGATCCTCGCGACCCTGCCCATCGCGCTCGGCTATGGCGCAGGCGGCGAGGCCCGCCAGCCCCTCGGGATCGCAGTCGCGGGCGGGCTCTTGTTCTCGCAGTTTCTGACGCTCTACATCACCCCGACCTTTTACGTGAGCCTGGAGCGGTTCGTCCAGCGGCTGCGCATGCGCGCCTCCGGTACGTGGGGCGAGAAACAGCTCAGGTAGGGTGTGCTGTGCGCGTCCGTTACTCTTCTCGTACTGCCACTTCGGGCAGCGAACACAATTCATCGACGGTCATGGCTGTCTTCGTCACCGTTACCGACACAGTGAGTGCGAAGTCCTTTGGTTGAGGCAGATTATCGGCGAATACCAATCCGCACAGAGGAAGGTCTCCACTCGCCTCCTTGCCGATGTAGAAGACGTCCGACCAAACTCGGCGCCCAGGTTGAAGATCACCAAAGTCGATTTCAATCCGGAACCGCTCGTCGTTCTTGGCGATGTCAACTTCACCTGGATCGCCGCGAAAAGCGGGCTTGATACCTTCCAGAACAGAATTACTCAGAAGGTTGATGTACCGCTTCGGTGGATCGGGTATATCGGACCAAACGTTCACCATCACACCGATGTTCGTCGGCACCGTCATTTCCTCTCGCACGTTGTTGGCGGCGACTTGCCCAACGTTTCTCACCACTAAGCGAATAGGCCTGAACAGTCGGCGCGCAAACTCGAAACTAGCCAGTTCACGGAAGAAGCTATTGTTAGCATGATTCGGATCGAGCTGAATGACCGCGCGGTCAATGCCGAACGGATGCGGCTGCCGCGGACGCGGCAGATCTGGAATCATTTCCTTCGCTGGCATATCGCAGAACTCGGCGTCCCAAGAGATGTTGGTCCCGAGCGCGTCATCCCGTTCGACATGAGCAAGCTCAACAAGCAATTCGGCGGCAGGTTGGCCCGAACCAACGCGCATTTGGGCGATCTCTTCGAGCGATGCCGGTTTGGTCGGATCGGTCGAACTTCCTCGTCGAATGTAGACCTTCTCCCTCACCAGTTTTCCATAGTCCCGTTTCAGATAGATGGGGCGAATTTGTTCGTCGATGCTGATGATCCCAACTTGTTTTCCCTCGAACCCAAAGACCTCATAGTGGAAACGGACTGGCTGATTGGTGAGGTTGTTCACAAACTGCTGGAGCGAATGGTCATCCAGATGATCGGTTGCCGGAATGCCGACCACATTCCCCCGCCCGCCCCGAACGTCTTCGACGCCCACGAGGATATAGGCTTCCGACCGGCGCCACGCGGTGGCGAAACCGAGTATGTCCTTTAAGCGTTCGGACTTCTCGTCGTCCGTCGCCCTGGCGAACCGATA
>JBQTJM010000021.1:0-1809 GCA_052387115.1 Gammaproteobacteria bacterium
CTCCTGCGTCCTTGGTTTCTCTTTGGCCGATCGGGCCTGTGGCTTCGCCAAGCCTTGGTGGCATCGGACCCGCCCACGCCCCAACCATGCGCTGCAGCCGACGCCGTGAAACGCCCTCGCTTTTCCAAGGCCTCTTGTCCGGCGCGGCTGATCTTGTTTCGTTGGGGTGCGGGCAAAGCATCGCAATGGTTTCCCATCGAGCCGATGACCACCCAGGCCTCCCGACCGTCGTCCCCTTCGATAAGCGCCGTGGCTTCGGAAGCGCTCTCGCCCTCCCTGGCTTACCCAGTGGCAATCCCGAACGCCATCGGCTATCGTTCCGTACCTTGGCTTCGGTCTCCTGCGCCGTTGGTTTCTCTTTGGCCGATCGGGCCTCTGGCTTCGCCAAGCCTCGGTGGCATCGGACCCGCCCACGCCCCAACGAATAAGGATAGATCGCGCGCAGCCGCGATCTATCCTTATTCGTTCCGTTTGGGCGATCGCTGGATGAATACCGACAGATGTTCGCCTTGTCGGAAGGCGACCTTGGGAAAGACATTATTGGAGTTGGTGATGGCCCAGCGAGTTTCAACGCTGAGATGCACATGCTTGGCAAACGTGTAGTTTCCATTGATCCTTTGTACTCGTTCAGTGCGGGCGACATCGAAAGGCAGTTCTACGCAGTAGTTGACAACGTCATGAACAGGTAAAGGCTACACCAGATGATTGGGTGTGGACATACCACCGGTCACCCGAACACCTGCGTGACAACCGGGTCAACGTGCTTACTCGATTTATAGCCGATTATGACATGGGAAAAAATGCCGGGCGCTATCTCATCGGCGAGTTGCCACAGCTTGATTTCGGGGATGGCCAATTCGATTTGGCGCTTTGCTCGCACCTCTTATTTCTATACTCGGATCAGTTTACTTATGAGTTCCATCGTTCGACTATCCATGAGATGCTTCGAGTTGCGAGGGAGATTCGCGTTTTTCCCCTGATGACGCTCATGCTGCAGCCGTCGCCATACCTGGCGCCGCTCATACGAGAACTTGAATCACAGGGATATGTCGCTCAGATACAAACGGTTCGTTATCAGATTCAACGGGGTGGCAACCAAACGTTGTCTATCAAGAGGCCATCTAACTCTGCGTTCCACACGGACGCGGCTGATCGCCACGCCGGTGAGCTGGCGCGTTAGGTGCGACAATTCATCATCAAACAATGTTGTATTAGTTATGGATGAGTACGAGAAATACGAAGCTGATTGCAACAAGATAAGGAAAGCCAATGATAGCTTATTGGCCGACTTTGAGGCTTGGTTGAAATCGTCAGGTCTCTCGGATAAGACAATAGGCAATCATCTTTCAAACATCGATTTCTACATAAACGAATATCTACTTTACGAAGACGCAATCGAAGCAAAGGACGGTGTGCACAGCGTAAGCATGTTTCTGGGGTATTGGTTTATAAAGAAGGCAATGTGGGCAAGTCAGGCAAGCATAAAGAGTAACGCAACTAGCCTCAAGAAGTTCTATACCTTTCTATTTGGCAGAGGCTTAATAGATAAAGAAGACTTAAACGAACTAGAAGAAACAATGAAAGAAGAAATGCCAGAATGGCTGGCAACACTGAAGCGTTACGATGATCCATCAATAGAAGAGATGGAAGATGTTTGGAGGTTTTGACAAAAAGCACCTCCACGGTAGGGACGCCGGTTACCCGGCGCCCACCGGGTCGCCGGAGGCGGTCACCCGCCCCCGGCTCCCACAGAACGTAGCGTGCGGATTTACCGCACTACGCTCTTCAGGCGTTGGTTTACAGCACCGC
>JBQTJM010000022.1:0-8131 GCA_052387115.1 Gammaproteobacteria bacterium
CGGATCACGCGCCGTGCAGATCATCGTGAACGGCAGCGAACGGGAGCTGCCCGAGGGCATGACCTTGGCCGGCCTCCTCGAGGCCCTGGGTGTTCGAGGCCGGTTCGCGGTGGAGGTCAACGGCGAAATCGTCCCGCGCGGCCGGTATGCGGCCGGCCCCCTGAAAGAGAGCGATCGGGTGGAGGTGGTCCGGGCCATCGGCGGCGGCTGAGCGTTTGTGAAAAAAACCTTGGGAATAAAATCGTGACCGAAGACCGGCTGGTCATCGCCGGTGTCCCCTATCGGTCCCGGCTCCTCATCGGCACCGGCAAGTATCGCGATCTCGATGAGACGCGGCGCGCCGTCGAGGCGAGCGGTGCGGAGATCGTGACCGTCGCCCTCCGCCGCACCAACATCGGACAGGATCCGGGCGAGCCCAATCTCCTCGATGTGCTCCCGCCGACCCGCTATACCATCCTGCCCAACACGGCCGGCTGTTATGACGCCCCATCGGCGATCCGCACCTGCCGCCTCGCCCGCGAGCTGCTGGAAGGCCATGCGCTCGTGAAGCTGGAGGTGCTGGGCGATGAGAAGACCCTGTTTCCCGATATCCCGGAAACGCTCGCGGCTGCCGAGGTGCTGGTGGGCGAGGACTTCGAGGTCATGGTCTACACCAACGACGACCCGATCATGGCCAAGCGTTTCGAGCGCATCGGCTGCGTCGCCGTGATGCCGCTCGCCGCCCCCATCGGCTCGGGGCTCGGGATCCGCAATCCATATAACATCCGCACCATCGTCGAGAACGCCACGGTCCCGATCCTGGTCGACGCCGGGGTCGGCACCGCCTCCGATGCCGCCATCGCCATGGAGCTCGGGTGCGATGGGGTGTTGATGAACACCGCCATCGCGGGGGCGAAGAACCCGGTCCTGATGGCGAGCGCCATGTGCAAGGCGGTGGCGGCCGGCCGCGAGGCCTATCTGGCCGGACGCATCGCCCGGCGCGCCTACGCCAGTGCCTCGTCGCCGATCGACGGGTTGTTTTTTTGACCGCCGAGGCGCGCCCCCACCCGAGCTCCAGGCGGCGCCCGGTGCGGAGCTTCGTGCGCCGCGAGGGCCGCATCACCGAGGCCCAGCGCCGGGCGCTCGAAACCCTGTCCTCTTGCTACGAGGTGCCCGGTGAGGGCGTCCTCGACCTTGCCGCCCTGTTCGGGCGCGAGGCCGAGCGCTATCTGGAGATCGGCTGCGGGGCCGGAGAGACCCTGGTGGCCCTGGCTGCGCGCCACCCCGAGAACGACTACCTCGGGGTCGAGGTGTACCGGCCGGGCCTCGGGCGTCTCTTGCGCGACATCGCCGCCGCCGCGCTAGGCAACGTCCGCGTGCTCGTGGACGACGCCGCGGAGGTCCTGGCCAAGCGCGTCCCGGACCAGGCCCTCTCCGGCATCTACCTCTTCTTTCCCGACCCCTGGCCCAAGTCGCGCCATCACAAACGCCGCTTGATCCAGTCCCCGTTTGCCACGCTTCTGCGGGAGAAACTCCGGCCCCATGGACGCGTCTTCGTGGCCACGGACTGGGAGGATTATGCCCTGCATATCCTGTCGGTAATGTCGGGCGAGACGGGTTTCGTGAACCTGGCCGGGACCGCCGCCTTCGCCCCGAGACCCTGCTGGCGCCCGCTCACTCGCTATGAGCAGCGCGCCCGCCGGCGGGGTCACGTCGTGCGGGACATGGTGTTCGCGCCGGCCTAGGGCTCCAGCGCGATGCGTACCACCACCCCGCCCATGACATCGTCTAGCTTGAAATCGCGCTTGGGCGTGTCCTTGTGGTGGTTGTGGCAGGAGACACAGGCCTCGGCCACCGCCTTGTCGGGATAGACCGCGGTGAAATACGAGGTACCGCCCAGCTCTTCCTCGGTGTAGTAATTCTTCCCGGGGTGGTCGGCGATATATCGCAGGCCCGCCTTCTCAGCCTGGGTCTTCGCGCCGTTCTGTTTGTTGATGGGCCACAGCGAGAGCAGCGCGTAGGAGACCCCGATGTCCTTTTCGGCCACCAGCTCCGAGCCCATGCGCAGCATCTGCGAGGGCAGCGGCAAGGCCTTCTCGTCCTTCCAGTGTTCGTCAGCCTCGATGAGCTTCTCTTCGATCTGGAGCCGGTTGACGATGTTGCGCGTGTACACCGTGCGATCGGCCTCGATCACCGCGTGTACGGCATCGGCCATGGCCTGCGGGGTGACGCGGCCCTCGGCGCCGGCGCGCGATCCGGTGGCGGGCAGGAACGACAGGAGCGACAAGGCGGAGAGCAGGATCGCCGAGGTCACTAACAGGGAGGCGGGTTCTGGGCGTGGGTTCATGGGTCTTGCTCCTATTATCTTGTGTTGGCTTCGATGAGCCGTGCGCGCGCCATGCGCAGGCTCCGAAGGTGGCGGGGGGGCTGGCCAGCGAAATTGCGCGTCACGAGCCTCGGGCTCCCCAGGGCAGCCAGGGAAAAGCCCAGTCCATGGCAGTTCAGGCACACACTGCGGACCATCTTTTCGTTCGGGCGTAGATTCCGGTTCTGGTTGTGTTGCACCCGGATGACGGTGAGTCCCTCGCGCTTGTGCGCTTCACGGGGCATGTGGCAGGCGGCGCACGAGACGCCGCTGCCCGGCGCATCGCGTCCGCCCCGTTCCGCCTTCCAGAGCCTGCCATGGGGCGAGGCCCGGTAGGCGCGACTATGGGCATCGTCATGACAACCGAAGCAGGCCTCTACGGCGGCATGGCGGGTGTCGAAGCGATGGGCCTTGTGGCAGCTCACGCAGCCGAGGGTCTTTTCGTGGGCGGAGGCGCGCATCGGCTGCCGGGCGTCGGCGGGTCGCAGCGGCGGGAGCCCCTGGGCGCGGCGCATACCGTGCTTGCCGCGCGCGAAGCCCTCCACCTCGTCACGGTGGCACTCCCGGCAGGCGGTTTCCTCCGGGCGATCCCGCCACACGCGCTCCGCGGTCTCGCTGGATTTGGGCGCGTGACAGTCGGTGCAATTGACCCCGCCGCGCGCATGGGCGGTGTAGGCCCAGTCCTCTGCGACACGCGGGTGCACGGTAAGGCCTTGGGGGGCGTCGCGATCGGCGAGCGTCAAGGCGCGCACCGGCTGTTTCTTGATCTGGCGTTCGACCGACGCCCAGTTGCGCCGGGGCAGGAGCGCCTGGGGCAGGGTCTCGGATTCGTCCAGGTGCTTGACCAGGAAATCCTCGTAGAGTGCGCGGTTGTCATGGTAGTTATGGCAGCCGGCGCTCGCGCAGCCTTCGGCGGCGAAGCCGCGATGGCTCGGGCGTTCGTCTGCGATCTCCGCATGGCAGTAGAAGCAATGGTCATCGGCGATGGTGACGCCCATGGCGCGTGTGAGTCCCGGCCGGTGCTCGCGATGACAGGCTACGCAACGGCGCGCGTCCACGATCGCCACGCGATCGGCGTTGCGCGGATCTGTGAACAGGCGCTTGGGGTGGGAATCCTCGACGGCCTTGAGCGCCTCGCCGTGGCACTCGACGCAGGCCGACTGCAGGACCGCATCGCCGCCGTAGGGCTCGGTGTGGCAGACCGCGCAGGCGATCTCGATCTGGTGGTGCCCGCTCATGCTCGGTCCGGTGAGGAACAGACGGGCATCGCCGCGCGTGAGGGCGTAGTACAACCACCCGGTGGCGGCCAGGGCCAGGAGGACCCAGGCGGTCCAGTGGCGCCGCTTGCGGTCGGAGGCCTCAATAGTAGTACACCGCGAGGATGTGGAAGAGGAGCAGCACGGGAAAGAGCCAGAAGAGCCCGAGGTGTAGGCGCTGGATCAGCCGCTGCGCGCGTTGCCTCGGACCCCAGTCTCCCCCGAGGCCGATTATGAGCCCCATGAGCCCGCCGGCCAGGCCCAGACCGAGGTAGTCCAGCATGAGCAAACGGTTGAGCCCGACCCCGAGGTTCATGCCGGTGTGCAGGACCAGCACCGCAAGCCCAAGCACCCCGAGGCAACCATGAAACAGCCGCCAGCCGCGATAGTCGAAGCGCCAAAGACGCGCCCAGCGCTTGCGCAGGGAGAAGCTGAGCCCGACGAAGGTGAGGACCAGGAGCACATACCCGCTCACCTGCATGGCGATCCCGCCCTGCCAAAGGAGCTCGATCGGCCAGGGATCCTCGAGGGACTGTGGATAGGGGAGCGGTCCGAGAGTGGCGACGGCGAGGCTCGTCCCGATGGCGGCGATGGCGGTCGTGAGCCATGGGGATCGAAGTCTCGCCGGGCCTCGGGGGTCGAGCCCAGAGGCCGTGCGAAATTCGGCAGCAACGCCCGGGGTCGCCTCCGTCGAGACCGTGCCTGACGCCGGCGCCAACGCACGTTCGGTCCCCGCAAGAGCGGCGGCCTGCCACCGGGAATGGACTCTGGATGCCTTCACGACGCCCCACGCCACCGTTTCGGTGATCCGATAGGCGGGTTGTACCGCGATCCCGGGCGCTGGTCTGTGAACTATTTCACAAACCAGTCGTACGGCTGACCGGACCATGGTGGCGGGCGGCGCCGCCCAAGCCACACGGTTACCCGGGGTTTATACTGGCCGGGGTTTCTGGGTGGTGGGTTTGGTGGAGGCTGAGCTTGCAAGGCGGGCGCCGGATCTGTGGCCGACTCCGGCAGGAAGGCGGGAAGCTGATGCCTGGAGGTAATTAGAAGGTCCGCCTTTGACCTGCGACGTCGGCAAGATCGCGCAGCTGCGAATCCAGTCATGAGCAAGCTCGAAGATCTCCTGCCCAACGCCACCGTGCGTGGCATTCTCCCCGACGCGCTGGTCACGGTCGTCAACGTCCAGTGGTTCGGATCGGAGGCGTTGGAGCTGACTTATAAGGATCCCGCCGGAAGGGTCGCGAACGAGCTACTCTATCGCCCCGACGAGCCGCGTGTCGAAGTGGCCGAGCAAGGTCGGCCGTGGAGCTTTGATGGGGACGGTACACTCTTCCGCCTTGTCTCCGAGGCACACCGCATCCGGCTCGCTCATTTGTTCGACCCCGTGCTGGCCGTCCACACGTCTGTGGTCGACCCACTCCCGCACCAGATCACCGCCGTTTACGACACAATGCTGCCACGGCAGCCGCTGCGCTTCTTGTTGGCCGACGACCCGGGCGCCGGCAAGACGATCATGGCGGGGCTGCTGATGAAGGAGCTGATCGCTCGGGGCGATTTGCAGCGCTGCCTCGTGGTCTGCCCCGGCAGCCTGGCCGAGCAATGGCAGGACGAGCTGTATCGGCGCTTCCATCTGCCATTCGAGATCCTCACCAACGACAAGCTCGAAGCCGCCCGTACAGGGAACTGGTTCCTGGAAACCAACCTCGTCATTGCTCGGTTGGACAAGCTTTCTCGCAACGAAGACGTCCAGGACAAGCTCAAGCCGCCGGACTGCCGCTGGGATCTCGTCGTCTGCGACGAAGCACACAAGATGTCCGCCACGATCTTCGGCGGCGAGATCAAGTACACGAAGCGATACCGGCTTGGACAGCTCCTCTCAACCTTGACGCGCCATTTCTTGCTGATGACGGCCACGCCGCACAACGGCAAGGAAGAGGACTTTCAACTCCTCATGGCTCTGCTCGACGGCGACCGATTCGAGGGTCGCTTTCGTGATGGGGTCCACACGGCCGACGTGTCGGATCTGATGCGCCGGATGGTGAAGGAGAGCCTGCTCAAGTTCGACGCCACGCCCCTGTATCCTGAACGTATCGCATACACGGTGTCGTACAAACTCTCGGATGCGGAAGCGCAGCTCTACAAGGAGGTTACCCATCTCTGCCTACGCCTTTGCTGCAGCGGATCGTGTTTTGCTCGATGCGAACATCTGGCTCTACCTGTACGCCCCGTCGAGCATTGCCCTCCCTTCCCATCTGAGGCCAGCTGTCGCAGCCTACACGTCCGCTTGGGCCTCCATCGTTTCGAACGGTGCTGAGGTCTTTCTGGACGCGATTGTCCTCAGCGAGGTGATCAATCGGCTCCTAGACGACGAGTGGCAGCGCGTTGACCCACCGGATTCGAGGGGGATGCGCAAGTACCGCAAGCGAAAGGACTTCCGCAGGTCCACGGACTACCTGCCCGCTGCCGCTTCGGTCGAACAGCTTGGAAGGCTGATCATTGCCCAGAGCCAGGTGATCGATCACTCGTTCTCGCAATGGGACCTCGATCAATTGCTAATTGAGTTCGGCCGTGGCTCCACGGATTGGAACGACCAGCTCTTGGTGGAGAACTGCCGTCACCATGGGTTGAAATTCCTGACGCATGACGCCGACCATGTCTCCGGCTGAATCTGTTCGGGCGTCAGGCCATTCCCATGGTCTGGGACTTCACCGAGGCCAACATCCTGGGTGACTCAGTAGGTGGTTGGAGCACCTGCAGCGAGTATGTGGCCGACTGCATCGAGGTGCTGACAGAAGGATCGAGCAAGATCGGCCGGGCCCGCCAGATCGACGCCGCGAGAAGCTCTGATGACCTCAGCAAGCTGCTCGTCTCCACCGACCCTCCTTACTACGACAACGTGCCTTACGCCGACATCGCGGATTTCTTTTACGTGTGGCTTCGGCGCACTATCGGCGATGTCTACCCAGACCTTTTCAGTACGATGCTGGTGCCGAAGATGCCGGAGCTCACCGCGTCCCCCGGGCGATTCAAGGGCGATAAGGAGCAGGCGAAGGAGCACTTCGAGTTGGGCTTCCGCAAGGCGTTCACCGCCCTGCGCGACAAGATGGACCCGCGCTTCCCGCTGACCGTCTACTACGCCTTCAAGCAGGATGACGAGGACAGCGGCTCCGTCGAGTCCAAAGATGAGGTGGGCGTGGATCTGACCACGGGCTGGGAGACGTTGCTCGAAGCACTCATTTCCAGCGGGTTCCAGATCACGGCCACCTGGCCTGTACGTGCCTCACAAGCGTGGCGCCTGCGCGCAATGGGCGCGAACGCACTGGCCTCTTACATCGTACTTGCCTGTCGTCCGCGAGCGGCGGATGCACCGCAAGCGGCAAGCCCGCAGTTCCGTCAGGAGCTTAAGCGAAGTCTTCCAAGTGCGCTGCGGCACTTACTGCAAGGAAACATCGCGCCGGTCGATTTTGCTCAGGCGGCTATTGGCCCCGGCATGGCCGTCTACTCTCGCTATAGTCGCATTTTAGAGAGCAACGGGAAGGCGATGACCGTGCGCGGCGCCCTGGGACTGATCAACCAGATGCTCACCGAGGTCCTAAGCGAACAAGAAGACGAGCTCGACGCCGATACACGGTGGGCGTTGGCGTGGTTCGAGCAGTACGGGTTCGGTACGGGCGATTTCGGCAACGCAGAGTTGTTCAGCAAGGCCAAAGTGACGTCCGTATCCGGCCTCCAACGAGCGGGAATCATATTCTCAAAAGGAGGCGAGGTGCGACTGCTGCGCTCAGACGAATTGTCGGAGGATTGGGATCCTGCCACGGTTCAGCAACCCACCGTTTGGGAGATGACTCACCACCTCCTGAGGGTCTACTACCACGAGAAGGCTGGTGATGCGGCGACGGCTTCTCTTCTTCGCAGAATAGGCGCTGCCGGCGAGGTGGCGCGCGACCTCGCCTACCGCCTCTTCAACCTTTGCGAAAAGAGGAAGTTCTCGCAGGAAGCTCTAGGGTACAACGCACTAGTTCTCGGCTGGCCCGAGATTGCTCGCCTTGCAAGGCAAACGGGCGCACCGCAGCAGGCCGAACTGCTTTGATTGGAGACTCGCCGTGGCCATCACCAATTACGAACGCGTTGGCAAAGTACTCGATGTGCTCAAGAGCGGGCTTTGCCCCTTCGTCGAGAGGGAACTGAAGGCGCAGTATCGACAGGGCTGGTTCGAGGAAGCCAAGGCCACGCTGTCCCAGCAGCAGCTCAGCTTTGCCGGCACCGCGGCGACGCCGCACTGGGACATAGCAGCCCTCCTGGCGGTGATGTGGAACCAATGGAACGCGGTCTTCCGCAAGACACTCGGTCAGGCAGAGCGTACACTCGTGAGCGAACTGCGGGACACGCGGAACAAGTGGGGGCACCAGCGGCCCTTTAGTACCGACGATGCGTATCGTGCGCTCGACAGCGCCGCGCGACTGCTCGCGGCCGTCTCCGCGCCCGAGGCGGATGAAGTCGAGAAGATAAAGATGGAGCTCCTGCGGGT
>JBQTJM010000023.1:0-9250 GCA_052387115.1 Gammaproteobacteria bacterium
TCCCTTCTCACGATACATGAATGCGATCCATGAGCAGCTCACTACGCGACCAACTGCTTAAGGCAGGACTGGTCAATAAAACCCAGGTCAAACAGGCCAAGCAGCAACAGCGCCAGCAGTCCGGAGACAAGAATGGACCGGTTGCCGAACAAAAGCTCGCGGCCCGGCAGGCGCAGGCGGCGAAAGCCGCACGCGATCAGGAATTGAACCTCCAGCAGCAGGAAAAGGCGGAACGCAAAGCCCGCATGGCGCAGATCAAGCAATTGATCGAGCAGAACCGGCTGCCGAAAGTCGAGAGCGACGATTACTACAATTTCATCGATGGGAAACAGATTAAGCGCGTGGCAGTGAACGCCGAGATCCGGGATCAGCTTATCCGTGGCGGCTTATTCATCGTCCGTTACGAGGGGCATTACGAGGTGGTCCCGGAAGCCATCGCCGCGCGCATCCGGGAACGCGACGAGCATGCGGTGATTGCGTGCAATGCGACTGCGGCAAGCCACGATGAAAATGATCCATACCGGGAGTACGTGGTGCCAAACGACCTGATGTGGTGATGAACGCGTATCCGTGACTGGTGCGCGCGCGCCATGCGCAGACCGCCATCAGCCACCAGGTGGTGCAGGAAACCCTGAACGTCGTCACGCGCAAACTGCGCCCCGCGGGCCCATTGGGTCGAGACGGTCAGTTCCCGTCGCGTCCGAGCGGGATGATCTGCCCGTCGGCGCCCGCGGGGCGAGCGATCCGGAGCAGGAGCGAGAGCGTGGGGGCGAGATCGATCATCTCGCGAACACCGTACTTGCCGGGTTTGACGGCGGCGCCGGAGATCAGCACGGGGACGTCGGTGTCGTATCGGTAGAAGGTGCCGTGGGTCGTGCCCGTGTCTTTCTCGGCATATTTGCCCCAGATATAGAAGGGGAGCACCCACATCACCACGTCGCCGCCGCGGGGCGCGAAATAGGTCCGCAGGATCGCGCGCCCGAGCTCCGTGTCCGGCACTTTGCCCTGGAGCAGCGCCGTCCGTGTGAAGTAGCCACCAAAACCTTCGAGCTTGGCCGCGGCCTCGCCGGCGACGCGCTCCACGTCCTCGGCCTTGAGCTTCTTCTCTTCGATCTTTTTCCGGTCGAGGAAGACATGTGGATCTTCCAGGGCAACCACCCATCTGTCGCCGCCGAACTTGTCCTTGATCGCCTTCTCGATCGCCTCGCCGATCGCCTTTTTCTTGAGCCTCCCGGCGTTGAAGCCGAACGACGCCATCTGCTCGGGCAGGGGCATGCCCCCGTGGTCGGCGGAGACTACGACAAGGACTTGCTCCTTGCCGAGCTTGCCGTGAAGCCAGTCAAGAAACTCGCCCATCTGCTTGTCGGCGCGAACCACGATGTCCTGCACTTCGTGGCTGAGCGGACCGAAGTCATGACCTGCCAGGTCCGTCGCCGAAAGCGAGATCGCCAGCATGTCGGTCACGCCTCGCTGGCCGAGCTGCTCGTTTTCGACAGCGGCCTTCGCGAAGTCCAGCTCCCAGTCGTTCGCGAACGGCGTGGCGCAGAGCGCCTCGTAGTAGTCCGGTCCCGGCGCCTTGAGCTTGCCGTCGACCTTGTGCGGGAAGGTCTTTCCGAGACCCTTCCACCCGCCCTCGCTCGCGGTGTCGTCGGCCGCAGCGGCCGTGTACGCGGAGGCCGGCAGCGCGCGATCCCACGTCTTACCAAAATAGCTGTCCGCCACCTTCTTCTTGTTCCACGTCTCGACCCAGGCCGGCAGGCTCTGCGCGTAATACGTCGAAGTCGTCATGTCGCCGGTGTCGTCGTTCATCCAGTACGTCTTGGCGAGCCGGCCGCCCATGAGGATGGCACCGCGGCCCTTGGTCGCGAACGCGATGGTCTTGGCGTTTTGTCCCTGCGCCAGGATGAGCTCGTCGCCTACCGTCGAGCCGTAGAAGTTGCGCGGCGAAACGTCCATGTCTGGCTCGGTGTCCTTGAGCCCGAGGATCTTGGACTGGCCATCGAACACCATCGCCTCGGAGCGGCCGGTCGCCGGGTTGTAGAACTTGTTGGTCGAGATGCCGTTCACGTACGGATAACTGCCAGAGAGCAACAGGGCGTGACCCGGCCCGGTGTAGGTCGCGTAATGGCCATAATGCCCTGTGAAGCTCGCCCCCTCGCGGAGCAGCCGCTTGAACCCGGTGTCGCCGAAGTGAGACTCGAACCGTGTGAGGTAGTCCGCGCGGAACTGGTCGAGGGCAATGATCACAACCAGCTTGGGGCGTTTTCCCGTGAACGTGACCGGAGCCGGGGCGGCGGCCGCCGGCGCGGCCTGAGGCGCCGCGGTGGGCGCGGCGGTAGGTGGGCATGCGGGGGGCGGGCCGGACTGCATGGCAGGGTCGCAGCCCGCGACCCCGAAAAGGAGCGCGGCCGAGGCGAGCGCGAGACGATGAGGACGAGTGTGTGCGAAGGATTGCATTCGTGCTCTTCTCCGTTCAGACAAGTGGTTCGAGGTCGCTGCAGGAATTTCAGCGGTGACATTCCATCGGAAGGTCGCACCGCATCCCGGGACTGCTAGCCCATACGGGCAGAGTACGTCTACCTTCGATCCGAGAACAGCTCCGCCCTGACTTCCGGTGGGACCCAGAGGCCTTGCAGGCGTGCCGTTGACAAAACCCAAGCATTGGCGCCAACGGACGACCGTTATGCCGATCTCGCACGCCAGTTGCTGAAAGTCTTCGAGGAATTCGGCGCGCCAGCAACCCTGAGTGGGACGGTTATCGCGGGGCCTGCCTTCCTCCGTTTCCCTTTGGAGCTGCATCTAAGCATAAGAATCATGATGTCCCGATGTCAACACCGACTCGTCGAGCCCGTGGAAGTATAAGTATAGATCTTGACGATAGTATCGTTTGTCGCTAGCATCGGCATGTGATCAAGACCTTCAAGTGCAAGGAGACGGAAGGTATCTATCACGGTCGGATGTACCGGCGCTTGCCTCGGGACATCCAGCGGGCCGCTGCCCGTAAGCTGGAATGTTGTCTGCGGCGACACGGCTTGAGTCTCTGAACGTGCCTCCGGGCAATGAACGAGAAGCCTACCCCCCATTGACCGATTACTTCCCCTTGACCATACTTCGTCATGACCCCGACGAGAGGAGAATGTCATGTCCAGTCCCGGGAAGAATGCGACGATAATACCCTGCCTTCGTTATCGCGATGCGCCGAAGGCAATCGAATGGCTAAGCCGGACGTTCGGGTTTGAAAAACAGCTCGTCGTGCCCAATGCCGATGGGACGATAGCCCATGCCCAGCTCAGTTTCGGCAACGGCATGATCATGCTCGGCTCCGTCCTCGAAGTCGAAAGCGAGTTCGGCCGCCTGATAAAGCAACCCGACGAGATAGGAGGCTTCGAGACGCAAAGCGCCTACGTGGTCGTGTCGGACGCCGATGCGATTTACGCCAGCGCCAAGGCCGCCGGCGCCGAGATCGTGATCGAGATTAAGGATGCGGACTATGGCGGGCGCGTGTTCAGTTGCCGCGACCTCGAGGGGCACCTGTGGAATATCGGCACCTACGATCCGTGGTGACAACCAATAGGACCAACCAGCCGGCACGACTCTCGTGACCAGGCCCTTCCGCATCGACTCCCCCTACCGCCCGGCGGGCGATCAGCCGGAGGCCATCGCGTCGCTCATAGAAGGGCTCTGCGACGGGCTCGCCCAGCAGGCGCTACTGGGGGTCACGGGCTCGGGCAAGACCTTCACGATCGCCAACGTCATCGAGGCCGTGCAAAGGCCGACCCTCGTGCTCGCCCCCAACAAGACACTCGCGGCCCAGCTCTACGGGGAAATGAAAGGTTTTTTCCCCCAAAACGCGGTCGAATACTTCGTGTCCTACTACGATTACTATCAGCCCGAGGCCTATATGCCGGCTTCGGACACCTACATCGAAAAAGACGCGAGCATCAACGAGCACATCGAGCAGATGCGCCTGTCCGCGACCAAGGCCCTGCTCGAGCGCCCAGACACCATCATCGTCGCGACCGTCTCGGCGATCTACGGCCTGGGCGATCCGGTGGAGTACCACAGCATGGTGCTGCACCTGGTGCGCGGCGAGGAGGTCGAAGAGCGCGCCATCCTCCGAAGGCTCGCGGAGCTGCAATATACCCGCAACGACATCGAGCTGCACCGCGCGAGTTATCGGGCGCGCGGGGAGGTGATCGACATCTTCCCGGCCGAGTCCGAGTCGGAGGCGGTGAGAGTCGAGCTGCTCGACGATCGGATCGATTCCCTGTCGTTCTTCGATCCCTTGACCGGTGAAACACTGCGCAAGGTTGCGCGGCTCACGGTTTATCCCAAGTCCCACTATGTGACCAAACGCCAGACCCTCCTCGACGCCATCGAGCAGATCAAGGTGGACCTGGCCGAGCGCCTGGAAGAGCTCCGGGCCTCGGGCAAGCTCCTGGAGGCCCAGCGCCTGGAGCAGCGCACACGCTTCGATCTGGAGATGATGCACGAGATCGGCTACTGCGCCGGGATCGAGAACTACTCGCGCTACCTCTCCGGGCGCAATCCGGGCGAGCCGCCCCCCACCTTGTTCGATTATCTCCCCGCCGACGCGCTCCTGGTGGTGGACGAGAGCCACGTGACCATCCCCCAGCTCGGGGGGATGTATCGTGGCGACCGCGCGCGCAAGGAAAACCTGGTGGACTATGGATTTCGGCTGCCCTCGGCGCTCGACAACCGGCCCTTGCGCTTCGAGGAGTGGGAGCGGCTCGCACCGCAGACGATCTTCGTTTCGGCGACCCCAGGACCCTACGAGCTGGCACGCGCGGGCCAGGTGGCCGAGCAGGTGGTCCGCCCGACCGGGCTCGTGGACCCCGAGGTCGAGGTGCGCGAGCAGGCCACCCAGGTCGATGACCTCCTCTCGGAGATCAATATACGGGCCGAGTCGAACGAGCGCGTCTTGGTCACGACGCTCACCAAGCGCATGGCCGAGGACCTGACGGATTATCTATCGGAGCATGGCGTGCGGGTGCGTTATCTCCATTCCGACATCGACACGGTCGAGCGCGTCGAGATCATTCGCGATCTCCGGCTCGGGCAGTTCGATGTGCTCGTCGGGATCAACCTCTTGCGCGAGGGGCTCGACCTCCCCGAAGTGTCGCTGGTGGCGGTGCTCGATGCCGACAAAGAAGGGTTTCTGCGCTCCGAGCGCTCGCTCATCCAGACCGTGGGCCGCGCCGCACGCAACCTGAAGGGGCGGGCCATCCTCTACGCCAACCAGGTCACGGGATCCATGCAGCGCGCCCTCGACGAGATGGCGAGAAGGCGCAGGAAGCAAACGGATCACAACCGCGCCCACGGCATCACCCCGCGCGGCGTGCACAAGGCCGTCGCCGACATCATGGAAGTGGCGGATCCCCATGAGCGGCGCGCGCCCCGCCACAAGGTTGCCGAGCCGCGCCCCGAATACCGGGCTCTGTCCCCCGAGGCGGCAATGAAGCAAATCAAGAAACTCGAGGAGGCGATGTACCGCCACGCCCGCGATCTGGAATTCGAACAAGCGGCCAAGCTCCGCGACGAGATCGCCCGCATCCGATCGGAGGCCTTCGGCCTCCCGTCGCGAAAGGTGGGATGAGGGGCGCCCGGGCCGACCCCTTATCGACGAGCGCCCTCGAGGTGGGAAATCGAGGTGAGAGATCTTCTAATGTCTTGGGCCGCGGGGCCCTGCTCCTCAGCAACAGCGGTGCGGCCGGTTCCATTTGCGTTCCAGCTCGCGCCGGTAGAATTCGGCACGGGTCGGCGGGGGCCCGCCATCGGCGTGATGGCAGGCGCGGTGGGCGAGGTAGCGCTCGTAGGCGTCATCCCCGGCCAGGGTCCGCACTCGGCGCCACCACGACCGGAGGAGCGCGTGTATCTGCTTTATCGATTTCATCGCCTATGAATATGCTACTCTACGATCCGCGACGGCGGTGTTTCAAGCACACGCGCCGCGCTCGGGATGGGTGGCCGTCGGGCCACCCGCAGGACGGCTGCGAGTCGAGGTGGAAGGGGATAAGGTGCAGGGTCAGGGTGGACAGGCGAGTGCCGGGGGGCTCTGTGAGGTAGCAGAGAGCCAGCTCGTCGTCATCGATATTCAAACCAAGCTCGGTGCGGCGATGCCGGCCAAGGTGCTCAATCGGGTGCTGCAGAACACCACGCTCCTGCTCCAGGCAGCGCAGCTTCTGGACGTCCCGGTGCATGCCGCCGAACAATATCCCAAAGGCCTGGGCCCGCTCGAACCAAGGGTCCGCGAGTGCCTGCCTGCCGGCGTACACCGTTGGGAGAAGACCGCGTTCTCGTGCGCCCGCGCGGACGGCTTTCTGGCGTCGCTGCGGGATGCCGGGCGCACGCACATCGTGGTGACGGGGATGGAGGCCCACGTTTGCGTGCTCCAGACCGTCGTCGACCTGGTCGCCCGTGGGTTCACGGTGTTCGTCGCCGAAGACGCCGTGTGCTCGCGCAAGCTGGAGAACTATCAGAACGCCCTCCTGCGCATGCAGCGGAGCGGGGCTTCGGTGGTCAGCGCCGAGTCTGTGGTGTTCGAATGGCTCGGGGACGCGCGCCACGATCGCTTCAAGGCGGTGGCGGGGCTCCTGCCCTAGCTCGTCGCCGATCCCCCCGCATCGGTGCCCGTGGCGATCCTGGCCCCGGCTGTCGATCTGCGCGACGTCACGAAGTCCTATGACGAAGGGGGCCGGGTGCGGGTGGTTCTGGATCGGATCACGGCCACCCTCCTGCAGGGCGAGGTCACGGTCGTCGTGGGCCGCAGCGGCTCGGGCAAGTCCACATTCCTGAACCTGATCGGCGGGATCGATGTTCCGAGCAGCGGTGCGGTATGGGTCGGCGGGGCCCGCATCGAGCGGCTGAGCGAGAGAGAACGGACCCTGTTCCGCCGCCGGCGCATCGGTTTCGTGTTTCAGTCCTTTAACCTGGTACCTACCCTGACCGTGATCGAAAACCTGCTCCTGCCACTGGAGCTGAATGGTTGGGAGGCCACGACGGCGCAAGCGCGGGCCCTGGGGATCTTGGATGAGCTCGGGCTTGCCGATCGGGTCGGGTCGTTCCCCAACCACCTCTCCGGTGGGGAGCAGCAGCGCGTCGCGATAGCCCGGGCCCTGGTGCACGAACCGGATGTGCTCCTCTGCGACGAGCCGACCGGCAACCTCGATCTGGACACGGGGCAGGCGGTCATGGAGACCCTGGATCGGCTCGTGCGCCGGGCGGGCAAGACCCTGGTCGTCGTGACCCACAGCCGCGAGGTGATGGGGCTGGCCGACCGCATCCTGACCCTCGACCGGGGGCGTTTGATCGAGATCGGACCATGAGCATCGCAACCTCACCAACGCCGGGGTGTCGATCTCTCTCGGCACGGCATCCGGTGGACCCTCTCACCGCCATAGCTCGCGCCTGAGACCGTGATACCACTGCGCGATGACCGTAGAGGGCACGCCGTTCCGCTCGTCACGGGTGCCATCATCGTGATCTGCGTCCTGGTGTTTCTGTGGCAGTTGTCCTTGGGGCGGGACGAGCTGCGGCAGGTGATCTACGGCTATGGGCTGATCCCGGCGCTGCTTTTCCGTGGCGTGGGCGTTTCCCCGGACATCGTCCTATCGCCCAAGGCCGTGGTGATCCTCACGTCCATGTTCCTGCACGCCGATCTCTTGCATCTCGGCGGCAACCTGCTCTATCTCTGGATCTTCGGCAACAACGTCGAGAACGCCATGGGTCGTTTCCGTTTCACCCTGTTTTATCTCTTGTGTGGGGCGATTGGGGCCGTGGGTTACGGGCTGTTCGACCCACACTCCACCGTGCCCATGATCGGCGCGAGCGGCGCCATCTCCGGTGTGCTCGGCGCCTACGTGCTTCTCTATCCTTATGCCCGGGTGCTCCTCTTTTTGCCGTTCGGGACATTCTCGCAGGTCATAAGACTGCCGGCATTCTGGGTCTTGTGGTTCTGGTTCATCTTCCAATTGATGAGCCTCACGCTTTCGGAGGGGCAGCAAGGGGGCGTGGCGTGGATCGTTCATGTCTGCGGCTTCGTGGCCGGCATGTCGCTCATCCCGGTCTTCAAACACCGTGATGTGCCGCTGCTCCAACCGCGCCACGGGTCACGGCGCTGGTATCGCAAGTTGGAGCGATGAGCCGGCCGGATCCGGGGCGCCAGCGGTCGTGACCGCAAGGGATTCGGGCCGCAGCGTAACCGGTCCTCAATCCCGCTGCCCGGGGCGCCGATAGCTGCTCCGGTTCCATTCTCGGCCCACCCTCTATGCACCGACCCTTCCGCTTGCTGTCTTTGGCCATCGCCCTCGCCTCCGGCGCCGGCCTCCTCGTCCTTCCTGATCCGGCCCTCGCCGATCCCCCCCATTGGGCCAAGGCCGACGGTCGCCGCGCGAAGCACGCGGGAGGCGGAAAACACGGAAAGCACCACCGCCATGAGCGCGACCAGGACCACGGCGACTCTGACGATGAGGTCGTCGACTGGGACGACTCCCACGGATCGACCTATCCAGCTCCCGACTTTCGAGAGGCGGACACTTGGCATCCCCCTGTGACGCGACAGTCGGTGTTCGGCGGGGGTGTGTGTATCCCGCGACCGAGTGGCGCCCAGGCGGGGGCACTGCTGGGTCAGGGACTGGCATCGCAGGTGACGGGGGGTAACGCGACCTCGGCGGCGCTGGGCGGTGTATTGGGCGCCGTCCTCGGCAGCCAATTCGGCGGCGGCGCGAGTGCCGCCGATGAAGACTGCACTTACCAGGTCCTCGAGGGTGCGGCCGATCGGGAGCGGATCGCGTGGGAAGACACCGCCTCCGCAACCCGTTACCAAGTGACACCCGTCCGCAGCTTCTACCGCAGCGGCCTAAACTGCCGTGAGCTCGTGACCCAGAGCGTGCGGCGCGGCAAGCTCCGTGAAGTCAGGCGTACCGCCTGCCGGGATCGGGACGGGGCGTGGCGTATCCTGGACTGAGGTTGGTATCGGCCGGCCAGGGACGGCCGGCGTCACCGCCAGGGATGGCGCCTTATCTCTGAGACCCCGCACCGCGGGGTCTTTTTTTTTGGCTCAGAGCTTGTGAAAAAATCGTCGCGAGCGAAGGGAGGTCGCGTTCCGCCGGAGCGCAGGAACCGCAGTGTATGTTGAAATACATGAGGATTCCGAGCACCGCCGGGAAGCCAGGGCCAGGGAGTGGCCCTGCTTGGCGCGCCGAGGATGCAGCGCGAGATCCCGAGCGCA
>JBQTJM010000024.1:0-2217 GCA_052387115.1 Gammaproteobacteria bacterium
AAACCCATGAACGACAAGACCGACCGCCACACCGTTCTCATCGCCCTCGCCCTGGCGCTCTGCATGGCCGCCACGCGCAGCGACCACTTCGCCGGCGAATTGCACCTCCCGGATGCCTCTGCCGCGGTGTTCTTCCTCGCCGGGGTGTATCTGCGCCCGATGTGGATGCTTCCGGCCCTCTTGGTCGAGGCGGCGCTCATCGACTACCTCGCCATCGCCTTCGGCGGGGTGTCGAGCTTCTGCATGAGCCCCGCTTACGGTTTTCTCTTGCCCGCCTGCGGGGCGCTATGGCTCGCCGGCCGCTGGTACGCGGTTCGCCATCGCTTCGCTTTCTCGACCTTGCTGGCCCTGGCCGCGAGCGTCGTCATCGGCGACGTGGTGAGCGAGTTGTTTTCGAGCGGCGGATTTTATTTCTTCTCCGGGCGTTTCGAGCCGAATCTCGCGGAATTCGGCGCGCGGATCGGGAGATACTTCCCATCCTCCCTGGCCACGCTCGCGTTCTATGTCGCCGTCGCGGCCATCGTGCATGCCGCGCTCGCCGCCGTCCGCCCGGCGGGGGCGGGTGATAGACGGGCGCTGGGGAAATAGGGGCAGACTGATATTTATTCCACCGAAACACTCACCGCAGCGTATGAACGGTCGTCAATAAATATCAATCTGACCCCTATTTCCATGGATCCCCTCCCGCCGGAAGAACGTCATCGACTGCGCATGCAGCGCAAGAAGGCGGTCATCGACGCCGCCATCGCCCGCGCCACCGAGGACAAGGGATTGCTCCTGGTCCTGACCGGCAACGGCAAGGGCAAGTCCAGCTCGGCCTTCGGCATGGTGGCACGCGCCTTGGGGCACGGCATGAGAGTCGGGGTCGTGCAGTTCATCAAGGGGCGCATTCCGACCGGGGAGGCGGCGTTCCTCCGCCGCGTTCCCGATCTCGAGTACCACGTCATGGGTGAGGGCTACACCTGGGAGACACAGGATCGCGGGCGCGATGGGGAGGCCGCTCAGGCGGCATGGCAGGTGGCGCGCCGGATGTTGCAGGACCCGGATCTCGACCTCGTGGTGCTTGATGAGTTGACCCTGGTGCTGAAATATGGATATCTAAGCACGGAAGAGGTGCTGCATGATCTCGAGCTGCGCCCGCCGATGCAGCATGTCGTCGTCACCGGCCGCGGCGCCCCGGCCGAGTTGATCGAGGCCGCCGATACCGTGACCGAGATGCGGGCGGTCAAGCACGCCTTCGAGGCCGGCGTCAGGGCCCAGAAAGGCATAGAGCTCTGACCGCCCAAGGCGTTCGAGGTAGCGGTACCCCTCGTGGGTGCCTCCATCGCCAGGAGCGCATAGCACGCTGAACGCCCAAGCCATTAGAGGAAGTGCCATGAACGAAACGCAAACGCCACCCCGCCGCGAGATCGTCGACAACCCGGACGGGACGGTGACCGAATACACCGATTTCGATCCCGCGGAGTCACGGATGCAAAGGCTCGCCGATCTCCTGTTCAAGGAGCACTGGGGCGAGATCACCGTGGGGCCGTGCATCCAAGGCGCGGTCTTCGAGATCCGTTTCCAAGACCCGCCTAAGGTCTCACTGTTCGACGGCTATCTCACCGTGGACCTCGGCCACTGGCACTTCCACCTGTGCATCGGGGCGCACAAGGGTACGCCCTCGCCGGAGCTGGCAGCAAAGCGCCGCGTCGCGCGCGCGGCGTTCTTCGAGACGCGGGGCGGGAAATGCGGCGGGGGCCGGAGCTGGGGGCTGCGCCTCTGGAACGGGTTTGGCGAGCAGATGACGACCGTATTTCTCCCGAGTCCCTTTTTGTCCGACGAGCTCAGGATCCTCAAAGAGCCACAATGGGAACGCCTGCAACTGTGGTATGAGTTGCGCCAGAGGTTCCTAGGCGAGCCCATGTCGCCGGATCTCACCCGTGACCTTCGCCGGGGAAACCACGGGGACCACAAAGTTGGACCATGAGTGAGGTCATTCTCCTCGTCGGGCACGGCTCGCGCGAGCCGGCGGGGAATCGCGAAGTGGAGGATTTCGCGACGCGCTGGCGTGCGCGTCATCCCGAATGGGACATCGAGCTCTGCTTTATAGCCTATGGCTGCACGATCCGCTCGTTCATCTCCGATGAGGACGTGATCGCCACGGCCAAGTCCGCCAACACGACACGCGCCATCGAGTCGATGCGCAAGGCCCATCGCCTGGGCGTCCTGGACGGT
>JBQTJM010000025.1:0-5102 GCA_052387115.1 Gammaproteobacteria bacterium
ACATACTCACCGAGTCCGACGAGATCAAGTGCCACGTCGGCTATATGACGCAGCGATTCAGCCTGTATGGGGATCTGAGCGTGCGCGAGAACCTGGACTTCGTCGCGCGCATGTATGGAGTGCCGGCACGGCGACAGGTCGTCGATGAAAGCCTGGAACCTACGCCGTGGCGGGGGAGGATCTGATGGCGTTATCGGAGCGGCTCAAAGGCGTGGCTGGGGTGGAACAGGTGACGGCCTTTGGCCATACCCTGCACGTGAGCGGCACCGACGCGGCCGCGCTCCACCGCTCACTCGCCCCGCTTCGGGACGGCTATGCGTGGAAAAGGATCGATCCGGGCCTGGAAGACGTGTTTATCCACCTGATGGAACAGCGGCGAGATAGCCTCGTGTGAGCACTCTCCCGTCAGCCCCCGGGGAGCGGTTGCAGAATGCCGTCGAACCTCCTATCCTTTGCCCGCCACAGCTTGCCCTGCTAGTTCGTCCATGACTGCCTGGATTATCGGTCTTGCACTCGTCCTCATCGCCGGTGTTGCGTGGCGGCTCTGGCAGCGCCGCGACCATCCGCGGCCCCGAAACAAGTCCGTAACGAGAAATACCGCACCGCATACTTACCATGCCGTCATCGTCCGCTACGCCGACGGGGCTTGCACTGCAGTACAGGAGCTCCAAGATAAGGCCTTCCTTTCAAAAGCGGCTCCCACACTCCCTTTACCCGGCTGTACCGCCAAGCAGTGCTTGTGCAAATATGTGCATTTGGCGGATCGCCGCCGAGACGAGCGTCGAACCCCGATAGTTCGACTATTCGTCGATACCGGCGATAAGAATCGCCGCGGCCGTGGTGATCGGCGAAAGACGAAGAACTCTTAACGATATGCGCCGAGCAAATCGCCGCGTTTCATAGGGCGATAGATTCTTCAACATAGCCTTCTCCTGCTGCTTCGATCGCTTCACGGCGGTTGAACTCCAGCGCCTCCTTAAGCGTAATCTGCAAGGTCTCGATTAATTCATCGCGCGAGGGCTCCTGACAATTGACTCCAGGAACCTCTTCGATCCAACCAATCCACCAATCACCTGATTTCTTGACTACAGCGGTATATGTGTCCTTCATTCACATCCTCTCATAAATGGCGCAGAGGTCGTAGAGGGCGCGCCAGCGGTCCCACTCAGCTCCTCCTTTGCCCACCGAGCGATAAGTCGGGAAGTATGGTCCTGGGTAACGGCGGGGTCAATGAGGGCGTCGGTGCGAGGCGGGCGGCGGCGCGTTGGCGGGAGGGGAACCGCAAGGGTTCAGACCGCTTCATGGCACAAGGGTTGGGTTGGTGGCCCGAGGGCTAGCCAGGAGCAATCTGACCGGGGGCAGGGATCCTTGACCACACTGTGGGTTAAAGAGGTAAGGTCTGAATACTTTGTTCCCACATGGCCCCATGCCTTGCCGCTGCGGCATTCCCGGACGGCCTGATTCCGCACGATCTTCACTTGGGACGCGAGCGATCGGCGACCAGAGCTATAACCTCCTTCGCGATCCGGTCGAGCGGTAGGATACGGTCCACCCCGCCGAGCTTGACGGCCTCTTTCGGCATCCCCCACACGACGCTGGTCTCCTCGTCCTGGGCCAGGGTGCCGGCGCCGGCCTCCCGCATCTCCAGGAGGCCCTGCGCTCCATCGTTACCCATGCCTGTCAGGATCACGCCGATCGCCTTCGGCCCGACGCTCTGGGCGACCGACCGGAACAGGACATCCACGGATGGACGGTGCCGGTTCACCGGCGGGCCGTCACTCAAGAGACACACCAGGCGCGAGCCCTCGGACACCACCATGAGGTGATGGCTGCCGGGCGCGACATAGGCGTGCCCAGGGAGGATCTCCTGCCCGTCGCGCCCTTCGCAGACGTGCAGCGCGCAGAGCCCGTTCAAGCGGCGCGCGAAGGGCTCGCTGAAAGACTCGGGGATGTGCTGCGCGATGACCGTAGCCGGGGCATCCTCAGGCAGGCCGGACAGCAGGTCTTTGATCGCCTCGGTTCCGCCCGTGGATGCCCCGATCGCGATGATGCGTACGACGCGCTGGCTGGCGCGCAGGGGAGGCGTTTTGGGCAGGACGGCGTCGGCGCTCAGGCGCGGGCTGATCTCTTTCAGGGCGGGGCTTGCACCGCCTTCGCGCGCCTTGAGTCGCGCCTTGGCCGCCACCTTCACCTTGGCGATGAGCTCCTCGGCGAACTCGGACACCGTGTGTTGCAAGGTCATGTGCGGCTTGGTCACGAAGTCGACCGCGCCGAGCGCCAAGGCCTCGAGGGTGATATCGGCGCTCGCCGTCGTGTGCGAGGACACCATGATCACCGGCATGGGCCGCAGGCGCATGATGTTGCGTAGGAAGGTAGGCCCGTCCATGCGCGGCATCTCGACATCGAGGGTCAGGACATCGGGCTGCAAGAGCTTGATCTTGTCGCGTGCCAGGTAGGGGTCGGCGGCCACACCGACCACTTCGATGTCGGGGTCCTGCTCCAGGACGGTCTTGACGACCTTGCGCACCAGCGCGGAGTCGTCGATGACCAGGACACGCACCTTGCGCTCCGATGAGGAAGCAGATGAAGGCACAGCGTTCATTTCAACCTCGCGAAAACGGGATCAAGACGAGAACAACTCCACATCGCCCGCGATGGGCCGGACCTGAAGCTCATGGCCATAGCGGGCCTCGCGCTCGAAGATCGTGTCGTTGCGCAAGGCGCGCAGTTTCTTGACCCGCACCCGCCCGTTCTCCGGATCGTAATACACCTTGCGCGGGTAGATATCGCCCACGTCCTCCCCCGCGAGGCGCAGTTGCTCGGTACGGATGTACTCCCGCACGAATTCGATGTTGCGGCGTCCGATATCCGTCATGTTCTTGAGTATCCGGCTGCCCCCTACGATCTTGATCTCGAGGTTTCCACGCTTTACCCCGAGCTTCAAGAGGTCGTTGATCATGTGCTCCATGGCGAAATTGCCATAGCGTGCCGCCGCGTTCACGCCCGGGCCCGAGTGGAGGTCCTGGTGATCGTTGCGGTTCTCGGGCAACATGAAATGGTTCATACCGCCGAAACCCGTGGCCTTGCAACGGATACAGGCCGAGACGCACGACCCGAGCACGGTGACGATCAGCTCCCCGTGCTGCGTCACATAGTATTCGCCCGGCAGGATCTTGGCCGCGAACTGCCCCGTGTAGGGGTCCCAGTAACGCGTCACATGCTCGAATCCGCGCAACACCGGCGGTGGATCCTGGATCGGTGAGGCCTGGATTTTTATCGTATCGCAACTGATCATCGCTGGTGCTCTTCCCGGTTCACGCCTCTTTTTGATAGGTGTTCCGATCGATCAGCTTGAAGCGCTCCGACACCTTGAACAGGCTCTCTGAATGACCGATGAAAAGGTAACCTCGGTCGACCAGGATGTTGGCCATGCGGTCGAACAGCGCCTTCTGGGTAGGCTTGTCGAAATAGATCACGACATTGCGGCAGAAGATGACATCGAAGGGACCCGCCATGGGCCACGTATCCAGCAGATTGAGCTTATTGAAGGTCACGAGGGAGGCCGCTTCGGCATCCACCTTCACGAGGCCCGCATTGGACCGTGCGCCCTTTCGGAACCAGCGCCGCAAACGCTCCGCGGATATCCCATCGGTGCGCTCCTCCGGATAGGTGCCGGCCTGTGCTTTCGCAAGCACGTTGGAGTCGATGTCGGTCGCCAGGATCTTGAGGTCCCAGGCGGCTTTGCGAGGCATGCACTCCCGAGCCACCATGGCCATGGAATAAGGCTCCTCGCCGGTCGAACAACCGGCCGACCACAGGCGCAGGCGCCGACCCGGCGGGTTTCGTCCCATGAGATCGGGCAGGACGGGGCGTGCCAGGTAATCGAAATGGTGCGGCTCGCGGAAAAACCCCGTGAGGTTCGTGGTGATGGCGTTGACGAGCTCGACCAGCTCTTTGTGATCCCGGCGGCGGATGAGATCGCAATACTCATCGAAGCCCGTGAGCTTGAGGCTCCGCAGGCGCCGTGACAGGCGCGTGTACACCAGATGGCGCTTGGCGTCCGACAACGCGATCCCGGACTGCTCACGGATATACTCCCTCAGGAGCTCGAAATGCTCGTTCGTGAAATTGAACTCGGCCTGGTATGCCGTATGCGACGCGGCGGCCATGATTCAGAACAGATCGATAGCGCCGCCTTCGCCAGGCGCAAGCATCATGGGATCCCTCTGCGCGGCCACACGGATCTGAGGGGCCGAATCATCCGGCAGGACGCCATCGGCCAGGCTCCGCTCACAGTCCATGGTGTAACGGGCGCGGATCTCCCGCCGCAATACCTCCCAGGCGGTACGCGCGTCCCGCCTCGAGGGATCGCGCAGTAGCTCGGCGACCGCCCCGAGATTCGCCGCGACGTGGGAGAGCTTTTGCGTCAACCGGTCGTGGAACTGCAAGGCCACGACCGCGCGCCGGATATCGTCCGAGAGCATCGCGGGCGTCGGTCCATGAGGCAGCCCGGATCCCCCGTCGGAAGTAAGGACCGGCCTCCCGGCGATCGCTTCGATGGCGTTCGCGATGCGCAGGAACGTGGTTCCCAGAGCGCACACGGAGTGCTCCGCCTCGGACAGGGCCGCTTCGATCTGGGTTGCGGCCAAGGTCATGAGGGCCGCCCCCTCGGCCTGTTTATTCCAGCCCGGCGTTTGGGATCCGGGACCCGAGAAGAGCGGCCCGGGACGGGTAGGGGTCACGGCACTCGCCTTAGCGGAGGTATCTCTATGGCGTTCAAGGACCATGCCGGTCTTCCCGCTCTACGGCGCGTCATTGGGCGCGGCCAGTCCGAGCAATGCCGAAAGGCCCAGGCGCGCGGCCGATTGCAGCAGGACCTCGCTCGCGCCCCGCCAGATGATCTCGACGTTTCGCATTTTCGCTTCCCGGGCGAAGGCGACGAGGAGTTGGATGCCTGCCGTATCGGCCGAGCGGACCCCGGCGCCGTCCAGATGAACGGTGCCGCCGGCCGAGAGGATCCCACCGAGTCGCTGTTTCAAACCCAATGCCTCCTGAATGGTGAGCGAGGGGCCCAAAGTCAATAGATCCGGCGCCATGGGATC
>JBQTJM010000026.1:0-34117 GCA_052387115.1 Gammaproteobacteria bacterium
ACCGCTTTGGTGCCTCTGGCTTGGGAGCTTCGGCGGGTTTTTGAGTCAGGGTACTCGCCTCAGGAAGGTTTTGACTTCCGGTGATCAAGCGGGTACCGCTACGGAAGGTGAGATAGGCCCAGAACCAATCGAACATCACCGAGATACGGTTGCGCAGCCCGACGAGGAAGGCGACATGCACGGCGCCCCACAACCACCAGGCCGGCGCACCGCTCATGCGCACCCGACCGAAGTCGGCCACCGCGGCCTTGCGCCCGATGGTCGCGAGGCTGCCCAGGTGCCGGTACGCGAACCGGCCGGGCGGCGTGCGCCCCTCGACCTTGGCGCGGATCACACGGGCCACATAGGTCCCGCCTTGCTTGGCGGCCGGTGCAAGCCCCGGCACCGGCGCACCGTTCCAGGCATTGGCCAGGGCCGTGTCGCCGATCGCGAAGACCCGGGGCAGCCCCGGCACCGAGAGATCGGCGCCCACCTTGATTCGGCCGGCATTATCGGCCGCTGCCGCGAGCCAGCGCGCCGCCGGGGAGGCGACCACCCCCGCCGCCCAGAACACCGCGCGCGCGGCGATGCGCTGGCCACTGACCCTGACCCCCGCCGCATCGATGTGCTCGACGCGACTCTTGATCCGTATCTCCACACCGAGGCGTTCCAGTGAGCGCTGCGCCTCTGCCGACAATGCCTCCGGAAAGGTCGGCAGGAGGCGCGGGGCCGCCTGCACGAGGATCACCCGGGCGCTGGCCGGATCGAAGCGCCGGAATTCCTTCTCCATGCCATATCGCGCCAGCTCCGCGATGGCCCCGGCCAGCTCGACCCCGGTCGGTCCGCCCCCGACGATGAGAAAGGTCAGGAGCGCCCGGCGTTCCTCCGTGTCGTCGGTCGCCTCCGCCCGCTCGAAGGCGATGAGCAAACGCCGCCGCACCTCGGTCGCGTCTTCGATGCGCTTCAAGCCCGGCGCGTTGGGCTGCCATTCGTCGCGCCCGAAATAGCTGTGGCCGGCGCCGGTCGCGAGCACCAGATAATCGTACGGGACACGCTGCGATCCCAAGGCGACCTCCCGCTCCTCGGTATTGATTCCAGTGACCTCGCCGAGCAGGACGCGCACGTTGAAATGATCCCGAAACAACCCACGGATCGGCGTGGCGATGTCGCCGGGCGATAGGGCGGTCGTCGCCACTTGGTACAGCAGGGGTTGAAACAGGTGGTAGTTGTGCCGGTCGATGAGCGTGACCGATACTCTGGCCCGGCGCAGCGCCGCTGCACAGGCCAGCCCGCCGAACCCCGCGCCGACGATGACCACCCGCGGGAGGCCCTCGAGCGAGAAGGCAGGTTTGCCCTCGAGCTCTGGGAACACCCGGCGTAAGCCCCTTTCGATAGCCGCATCGATGGAGACAGCCCCGGGACCGAACAGGACCAGGAGGCCGGCGACGGCCAGCCAGTACCAATCGTCCGGCAGTGCCGGATCCGCCATCTGCTTCCCGAGGATGGCAAGTATCAAGCAGACCCCGGCAAAACGTGTGGCCAGTCCCAAGGCGAGAAGCAAAGCGCAGACAAGCGCCACCCCTGATGGGAACACCCCCGCCGCCTTGAGCGGCAGCCACAGGGACAGCCCCTGGAGGGACTCCGCGGACACGGCACCACCGTGCGAGAGGGCGGCGAGTGCCAAGGCTGCACCGATCCACCAGCGCAGCAACCCTTGGTACACCGGCCCGAAATAGCGGGTGACCCAGTCACTACAACCGATGACGGTCTTGGCCAACGGCAATGCGCTGTCGGCTAACCCACGGCCGAGGGCATGGTCCAGAGACAAGGAACCCGCGCCCCGTGCGACATACCAGCCGCAGAGCACGGCCCAGAACAGGTTGGTGTCGAGGGCCACGTAGTTGAGCTGGATCACCCAGGAAAGCGCCAGCATCGCCACCGCCGCCAGGCGCGTCGCCAGGCCCACGGCCAAAAGCACCGAACCGCCAAGCTCGATGGTGACGCCGAGGTACGCGGCCGTCACCGGGTCCATCCAGGAGACCGGATATTCATGGGTCGAGAGATAGATCGCGTGCTCGAAGTCGGCGGCCTTGAGCACGCCGGAGACGAAAAAGATCTGCGCCAGCCGCAGCCGGATCAAGAGATCCACGACCGGCCCGATCGAGCGCTCCGAGAGGCGAAAGGCCTCACCCATCCAGCCCATCACGGTGGCGACCCAGGCTAAAGGCGGGGTTGCGATGCTGCTCCCTTGTTCGCTACTCTGTGTCGTATTCATCATACTGCTCCGCGAAGGCGTTCTCGATCACGTCAGAGGAGTCCATAGACTTTGGCTCCTGTCACGCCGATTGTTGTTCGGCCAACGGGTCTCTTGACGAGTGTCCTTTCGTTGGCCATGTATTCATTCGATCGCCATCCGTCGGCATTGCTTCAGTCGTTGCTCGGCTCTTTCCGACAAGGGCGTCGTGCATCACATCGAACACGCGGACGCCGACTTCCCTCGGTTTTGGTGCGAGCCATGGCGCGGCGCACAGTGTGGTGGAGGCATCGGAAATCCCCTGCTCCCAGCGCGCGTTCATCGTGCCTCGGCTGAACTCATAGTCCTTCGACGCGCCTTGAGGTTCGAACGGCCGAAAGATGAGCTGGACGATGTCCATCTCGGTGACGCAGCCGAATGCATAGAGCCGCCTGGCCTGTTCAGTCCTTGCGATTTCCTGCGGCAGCAATTTGTGCAGTTCGTTGATCGCATGACGCACCTCATGCTTTTGCCGGAAGGCGTCGGTATTGACCCGCGTCCGGCTGGAATAACGGATATCTTTGTCCCGCTCGCTGACCTCTTCGAGATTTTTCGGGAGGTGGCCGCGGCCCTGGAACACGTCGACCTGAAAGCAGAGACGACTGCGGCGCGGATAATAGTCCAGCACGTGTTGCAGCGGCGTGTTCGAGACCAGCCCGCCGTCCCAATAATGCTCGCCATCGATCTCGATCGCAGGAAAGCCTGGCGGCAGCGCGCCACTCGCCATCACATGCTCTGGACGGATGGTGATTTCCTCGCTATCGAAATAGGCAAAACGACCGGTACGCACATTCACCGCCCCCACGCTGAAGCGCGTCCCCTTGGGGTGGTTGATGCAGTCGAAATCGACCAGCCGCTCCAGCGTGCACTTGAGCGCTTTGGTGCTGTAGTAGCTGGTGGGTTTTTCCGGTGAAAACCAGTCTTGCAGGGCGCACGGAGCGAAAAAGCCGGGCTGGCCGAACATCAGAGCTGAAAGCGCGCTTGCCTTTTGTTGCCAAACGGCTAGCGGTCCGCTGAGACCGGAAGGCCACCACGCAGTAGGCGCGGTGATTTCCTCCCAGAAGCTCTGCAGACGCGCGACGCGGTTCTCCGGCGCATTGCCAGCGATGATCGCCGCGTTGATCGCGCCAATCGAGATACCGGCCACCCAATCCGGCAGATACTCGGAGGAGGCCAGCGCCTCGTACACGCCCGCCTGGTAGCTGCCGAGCGCGCCACCACCTTGCAGAACGAGAGCAACTTTCTTGTCATAAGCCGGCCGCGCCGGTGGCTTGCGATTAGTCATTTGCACATCTCCGCCGCGGATTCAAACCGCGCACGCTTAGGTTTTAACCGTACCTTCTTGCGCCCGTCTTCTCAGCCTCTGTGGCACGCGCCTCTGCCGCGAGCAGATAGTCGTAGAGGACCCGGCCATAGGGCAGCGTCAGATCGGCAACGAAATGCGTGCCGCCGACGATCTTTCTCACCGGCAGATCGGCGACCGGTGCGTTCACATGGGGGACGAGATGCAGGCGGGCCGGTCCGCTCCAAGCCCCCTTGACATGAATATAGCTCAGTTTGTAGGCGCAAAGCTGCGCAATCGCAAGCGACCCATCGACCTCCGGGATGAGCTTCAGGTTCACCTGGGTCTTGCTCATCTTGTTCACGATCTCGCGAGGGTCACAGGCCAGGGGATTGCCCTGCGGGCAGATCAGGTTCTCGTGCTTGTAGCCCATGGTGCCCATTGCCACCAGCTGCCCGGCGTACTCGAGGGTCCCCGTGAGGGTGTCGCTGGCGACGTGGAGTCTCGGTTTTGCATGCTTTTTGGGAAAGCCCCAGATCTCGCGCCCACCCGCGATGGGCGGTTCGCAGTCGAGATACATCTGGGCCGTGAAGTTCACGTGCTCACCCTCATAAGTGCAGGGGATGACGATGCCGGATTCCGTATAGTCGCCGAAGCCGGAGCTGTCCGGCATGCGGATGAACTCATAGAGCACGGTGTCGGCTCCATCGGGTACCAGCGGTTCCGGCACCGCTTCGCGGATGGCATCTCTGTCGGACTCATAGGTCACGATGAAATACTCCCTATCGATAAAGCGATAAGGCCCGCGCGGATAGCTCGGACCCGCGATCGGCATGGAAGCCTGATTCAGGATGTCTTCGCGTTTCATGACCTTCTCCAATACATAATCGTTTCTCATAGCGCGTAGGTTGGGGTGAGGAACGAACCCCAACGCTTTGGCGTGCGGGTTATGTTGGGGTTCCTTCGTCACCCCAACCTACGATCTGTGTTATAAAATGCGTTAGTGGGCGGTCCATCCGCCATCGACGGAGATGGCTGTCCCGGTGATGGAAGCCGCCTCATCGCTGCACAGGAACACGGTGAGGGCGCCGAGCTCCTCCACGGTCACGAACTTCTTGGTGGGCTGTTCGCCCAGCATCACCTCCCGGATCACCTGTTCCTCGGTGATGCCCCGCACCTTGGCGGTATCCCGGATCTGGCCTTCGACCAGCGGCGTCCTGACGTAGCCCGGGCAGATCACATTGCAGGTGATCCCGGCCTCCGCGACCTCCAGCGCCACGGTCTTGGTGAGTCCCACCATCCCGTGCTTGGCCGCGACATAGGCCGACTTGAACGGCGAGGCGATCAGGCTATGGGCGGAGCCGATGTTGACGATGCGGCCAAAGCCCCGCGCCTTCATGAGCGGGATCGCGGCGCGGATGGTGTGAAACGCCGAGGAGAGATTGATGGCGATGATCGCATCCCACTTGTCCACCGGAAATTCCTCGATGAGGGCGACCTTCTGGATCCCGGCGTTGTTCACGACGATGTCCACGCTGCCGAGGGTCTTCTGGCTCTCAGTGATCATCTCGACGATCTCGTCGGGCTTGCTCATGTCGGCGGCGTGGTAGATCACCTCGACATCCGAGGCCGCTTGGATCGCCTCCCGTAGCTGTTCGATTTCCGAGCGATCCCCGAAGCCGTTCAAGACAATGTGGGCTCCGGACTGTGCCAAACCACGGGCGATACCGAGACCGATGCCGCTGGTGGAACCCGTAATCACTGCCACTCTTGCTTTGAGCATGTTGGCTCCTCCTCTTGAATCGATAGGCTGTCTGCACGACATGGGTCACGACCCGAAATAGCGCTTGCCTATCCAATGATCGAGCGACAGCTTGCCCGGCCCGTGCGAGAGGGTCACCAGCAACATGAGCCCCCAGACCTGGTGCTGCTCGATCCCGGCGGCCATGAGCCCCGGATAAGAGAGCACCGCGATGATGTTGAAGATGAACAGCACCACGGCGGCAAAGCGCCCGGCAAGCCCCAATACTAAGAGAACCGGGAAAAACAACTCCGTGACGGTCCCGAAGTACGCGGCGACTTCAGGGGATAGCACTGGAACGGAATACTCGTAGGTGAAGAGCGCAAGCGTGCTATCCCAGGACTGGATCTTGGTGAGCCCCGATTTCCAAAACACGTTGGCCACCCACAGGCGCAGGGCGAGATCCGCGAAGGGCCCCAGAAACTCGAGCCCTCTGCGGACTTTGCGTATGAGATCGATAACGCTCGTTCTCAAGGGTCGATGGTCGGTATGTGCAATGGTGTTCATGATTTGTTCCTCCTGTTGTAGTTCAACGTGGTAGTAGCTCATAACGAAAATCCAACTAAGGTGTGGCGCGCGACATGGCTGCGAAGCAGTGCCGCCACGTTCAAATGCGGTTCGGCCTCAAAGGCCAGCCCGCATGCATCGCCGAGGGTCCGACCTTCTCGTAAGGCCTTGAGCAGGGCATATTCCCCTTGGCTCAAGGGCTCGAATTCGATCTCCAGCGCACGCCGGATGACGAGAAACTGGATCCCGCCCAGGGAAAGATCTACGGGGGTTTCGCCCTGCCATTCAGGTTGATCCACCTCAGGTTGATGCGCTTGCCAGATGCGCAGGATCGGATAGTCAGAGGCGAGCAGGCGGCTGGCAGGATGCAGTTGAAAACGCAGTTCCTGGTATCGGTCCGGAGGTACCTCCGCGAGGGCGGCAAGCTTCAGCCGGGCCGGCTCGGCGGCCTGGTACACCTGTTGGCAAGCCCATTCAAGGCGGGCGACATCTGGTAAATAGACGAGCCGAGAAGCGCCCGGATAGTTGGCCAAGAGCTCGGCGAACTGACCACCGAAGTCATGCAGGTTGCCTAATCCAGGAGGATAATGACGGATGTAGCGAGCGGCGGCGTGGTCGAAAAACGGTTCGCCCACCAACCGATCGATGATCGGATAGCTGGCACGCAACGCCTCCGTGAGGCTCGTAAAGACATTGTTGCGGTAGATGCGAAGCCTACGCTCGCTGCTCAAACCTTTGGCGCGAACGGGCATGCCGCTCGCGGCGCTTTCGGGCTCGAACACCGCTTCCGCGAAGCGGGTCTGGCTCTCACGCAGCGAGGGCATGGTACGCCTCCAAGATGCGATCGGCCTTCTGCGCTTCTTCCAGCAAGACCTCGAGCGCTGGCAGATCGGTGTCCCATTCGATGAGGGTGGGTTTCACCCCGAAGCGCTCCACGGCCTGGCGGTAAAGCTGCCAAACCTCCTCGGCCACCCGCCGATTATGGGTGTCGATGAGGATCTCGCCGCCCTCGAAACGCTTGACGGTAAAGCCGGCCAGATGGAGCTCCGATACCGAGTCCACCGGGATGCCGCGCAGGTAGCGATGGACGTCCAGGTCGTGGTTCGAAGCGGACACATACAGGTTGTTGACATCGAGCAAGATCCCACAGCCGGCTCGACGCGCCACATTGGCGAGGAAATCCCACTCGGGGATCGACGATTCCACGTATTCGAGATAACTCGAGACGTTCTCGACGAGAATCGGACGACGCAAATGATCCTGGACCGCAGCGATACGATCGGCGACGTGCGCGAGCGCCTCTTGCGTATACGGTAGCGGTAGAAGAGCGTTCAGGTAGCGCCCACCGATCGAGCTCCACGACAAGTGCTCGGATACCAGCCCCGGTTGGAACCGGTCGATCAATGCCTTGAGCCGGTCGAGATGCCGGGTGTTCAGGGGATCGGTCGACCCCAGCGATAGCCCGACCCCATGCAGACTCACCGGATAATCGGCGCGGATCCGCTCGAGAGTATCGAGACGACGACCCCCCTCGCCGAAATAGTTCTCGCTGTGCACCTCGAACCAGCCGATAGCGGGCCGCGATTCGAGCACGTCGCGGTAATGCTCGGCCCGCAGGCCGATCCCGGCCGAAGCCGGGATCGAACTACGGTGACCGGATTGCGCGGTTGAAGCCATATCAAGCCCCTGGCCATATCGAGCCCCTAGCCCTAGCCCCATTTTCTTATTTATCTTGGGATTCCAGGCTCCCGCCGACGATCTTCTCGCAGGTCCCCTTCGGGACATAGATAAAGGCGCTCGGATTGCCGTCCTCCTTTGAGGAACCGGCACAAGCGCTCGCCGCCGTCTGACAGTCGTTCTTGCTGGCCTTGACGATACCGTAACACTTCTCGCCTTCCGGCTTCTTTTCCGCCGCGGCCGCCTGCTGCGAAAGTCCCAGCACGCCCAGCGCCAACACCCCGGCCAGAGCGGAATCAACAACGGTCTTCGTGTTCTGCATGATGCCTTTCCTCGTGTTCAGTTAATGATGGTGATTGCGTCTGCCGCAAGTCGCCTTGAGCAGCACATCCATAGAACGGCAACCGCCATGCCACACCGCCGCAGTTGGATAAACAGCCTGAATTTCAGCTAAATATGTAGCGCACGCAGAATGCGTTGAAGAATTCAACAAGGGAGAACACCGCGAAATACGGTGGGGCCCACGGATGGCCGCGGGTTGAGCTCTTAGGAGCGGGGGAGCTAAGTCTTCGGCCTGGGACGGGGTCGTTTGATGCCGAGTTTCTGCATGCGGCAACTGGTTACACTTAATCGTGGGCTCCGTGGATGCGAATCGCCAGTCGGCGGCGCTAACCCCGCAACCATTTGCGGGGCCCACAAGCTTTCGCGGCCCCAGCACACTCCTCGGCCCCCGAGAGATGAGCATAACGTATTGGTTGACACCCCGAGGGGCCCGCCTCCTCGGCCTGCGCGGAGAGGCGGGTTGTTTTGGGATCCTTGTGAAGGCGCCTACTGGCGGACGAAGGTTACCTGCCCGACGGGAACGCGCTTGCCTTCCTTTACGAAGTAGGGCGCGTCGTTCAGCTGGATGGGGCCGCGCGGCTGCGTGTCGCTGTCGAAGGCGCGGTAACTCGTGCCGGAGTCGGTGCCCACGTCCCAAGCGTAGAGCGTGACGGTCTTCGTGGCGAGCCACTGAGCGCCCTCGAAGAGGGCAACCTCGGCGGCCAACGCGCACCAGTCCGGGCTGGGGGCGATCATCGCGCCGATCGACACCATCGGGTGGGCCGGATCAATCTCGAAGTTCGCCACGGCCTTGCCGGGGACGCTGCGGATCGGATCCGGCGTCTCGATGAGCGTCCCCGCGTTGCCCGCCTCGATGGCCGAGCGGATCTCGGCGTCGAGCGGTTGGTGCTTACCCTCCTCGCACAACTGCTCGAGGCCAGGCGTCGCGGTGCCGCCGGCGTGGAAGGGCGAGTAGCGGGCGTCATGGGTCACGCCGATCACCGGCGAGAAGTGCGCGAGCAGCGGGAAGTCCTTCGGATGCGTCTCGGAGCTCCAGGTGCGCTCGAACGTGACCTGGTAACGCGCTCCGGGCGGCTCCTCCGCCTGGGCGGTCGCGAGACCGAGAAGAGCTGTCGACAAGGTCGAGGCGATCAATTGTGTCACGGTTTTCATGTTCGTTCTCCTTTGCGCCATTTTCTCGCTGGGCGCCGTTTGGGGTATGGATTCGTCCACCGTCACTTCTTCGGATATGGCAAGAAGTTTCATACGGCATTTCGTTGCGGTCACAGGGCCGCTTACTCGGTAGCGCAACGCCTATGCCAGAATGCTGGAAAGCGATAAGCCTAGGCTACCTAAATACTTAGCGTGCTTGGCTTTACCTTGGCTCAGCGAGCTGCCTACCCTTCGACCACAACTATTCGTGGGGCCACAAAATGCGATGGTGGCGATCCTAGCCCAACAGCTCGGCGACGGTCACGCCGATGCGATAGAAACTTGAGGGATAAGAAAGGCAGCAGGATTATGCCTGATGCACGCGTCACGCGGTTCAACGCTGCTTCCGTGTAAGGCAGCGGGAGCCGATCGTTGAGATCGCGACCATCAACCGCCTCGCATCAAACAAGTTGCGTCCCCGTCAAAGCGGGACCGCATCTCATGAGACTTTGCTTTCTTTTAGCTCAGTAACAGTTCTTGTATGAAAGGTGTCGCATTACGTAGCGCCACTCCCTCGTCCGATAGGCGATGGAGGAGCATGAGACCTTCGGTATCTACGAAGTGCAGGCCCGACGCGTCCAGGTTGAGGTTCCTTGAGATGGAGCGAGCGGCGTCGACGGCCGAGCGCAATTCCGTGACCCACGGCCCGACCAGTCGTCCTTCCAGAATTAACTCTGCGGTATTGCCTTCCTGATCGTTCAGGGTGATCCTTAGCATGCATGGGTTCTCCGTCACAAGGGCCTTAAGACCTTTTGTCCATTAGCCAGGGCTATGCCAGATCATCCGCTACCGACTAGAACCTAATGCAAGCGCTTGTTCCTTCAAGCGTTGTGGTGAAGCGCCACCGAAACAGCAAGGGATAGGTGTAGTGAAGCGGGACGAAGGCACCGCGGCTATTGGTGGGCGCTGCAATAGTTAGTGGCGGGCGGATACGATATTCAGCTTCTTCATGCGATAGCGTAGCGTGCTGGGGTGCATGCCGAGGATCTGCGCGGCGCCCCTTGGGCCTTCGATGACCCACTGGGCTTGCTCCAGCACCGAGAGGATGTGCTGCCGTTGCACGGACTCGAGACTGGCGCCTTCGTTGGACGAAGCATCCTCCCGGAGCACCCGGTTCGCACCGGGTAACATTTCCGCATCGATCTCGATGGTGGGCCCGTCCGTGAGAATGATCGCGCGCTCCACGACGTTCTCGAGCTCGCGCACATTTCCGGGCCAGCGATATGACTGCAGCAATCGCAGGGACTCATCGCTTATCCCTTGGACGCGCTTACCGATCCGTCCGGTGAACTTATCGATCAGGAAACGCACAAGCAACGGAACGTCTGGCAGGCGCTCGCGCAACGGTGGCGTGGTCACAGGAAATACGTTGAGGCGATAGTACAGATCCTCGCGAAACGTTTTTCCCGCCACCGCTTGCAGCAGGTCTCGGTTCGTCGCGGCGATGACGCGCACATCCACTTTAATCGGCGATTTGCCCCCCACTCGATCGAACTCCCGCTCCTGTAGCACGCGCAATAGCTTGATTTGCACTTCCAGCGCCATCTCGCCAATCTCGTCGAGGAAAATCGTGCCGCCGTCGGCGAGCTCGAACCGTCCGATGCGCCTGGCGATCGCGCCGGTAAACGCGCCTTTCTCATGTCCGAACAATTCGCTCTCGACGAGTCCGGTCGGCAGCGCGGCACAATTGACTTTAATGAGGGGCTTGTCGCGGCGCTTGCTTGCCGAATGAATCGCACGAGCTATCAGTTCTTTCCCCGTACCCGTCTCTCCCCGAATCAATACCGTAGAGTCCGTGGGCGCTACCCGCGCGACGTTAGTCAGGGTCGCCTGCAATGCCGCGCTACGCCCGACAATCTCCTCGAAGTTGTGAACCGATTTGAGCTCATCCTGCAGATATTGATTTTCGGCTTGCAGCCGCGCCTTTGCTTGCTCCATCAACACGCGCTCGGTGATGTCAACAAACATGGTACGAGTGTAGTGGCCGCCGGGTTCGGGTTTCGACCACCACTGTATCCAGATGGGCTTGCCGTTGTCCTTGCGGCGAAGCTCCAGCACGACGCCGCTCGTATCCGTGCCGCGGCCCAGCGACGCGAAGGCTTCTTTGACACGGCGCTGTGCGTCCGCCGTGTTCGGCACCAATGACATGCCCACCATCCCCGACACGTCTTCCGCGGTAATGCCGAGGATGCGCATGGCCGCACGGTTGGCACTGATGAAGCGCGATTCGAGATCTTCATGGACATAGGCAATCGGCGCTTCTTCAAAGAGATCGCGAAAGCGCTGCTCGCTGAGATGTAATTGCTCCATGGCCCGCACTCGGTCCAACTCAGCGGCGGCTCGCGCGGCAAAGATTTGGAAAGTCATGAGCAGACGAGGTTGCGGCGGCATTTCGCAATCGTCGAAGATCGCGAGATGCCCGAGCACACTGCCGGTGGAGTACCGCAGCGGAACGCCCAGATAGCTCTCGACGCCTGCTTCCTTGGGAAACAGTTTCCATACGCCCGAAGGATGGTGGCATAAATTGCCACGTACGACCTCTTCGCAAGGCGTGCCCGCCAGATCCCATTCCTGGTTCTCGATGAATTGGCCGTTCATCCAAAATGCCAAGGTTCGTACTCGCGTTTTTGTCTCCGCGAACTCGGCGACGAAAGCGTTGGGAACGCCGGTCGCAATGCTCAAATTACGAACGAGTAAGCGGAAGAAATCCGTGCCTGTGGACTGGGCAGTGCCTTCTACGATCGCGCGTAGCGCGGCCAGCTCCGCCGTGTCTATGGAGTTGGAGGCGATGGTGGTAGACGATGCCGTTGGACGCTCGGGTTTTTCGTTCATAGCGCGGGTGACAGCATCGAAACTCGGCCGTGGATTAGCAACGCGGGCGGGGATGCCGACTCCCTATGTGCCCCGGGAATAAGACTTTTAAACGCCTTTGTTTGTCAAGAGACACGGTCCACTGGTCGATCTGCACACTCTTTTGAACAGGTGGGCTCCTTCGGATGCTCGAACGGGAAGTGTTCCGGCGTCCATAGGCCCGTGACCGTGATCTCGTACGTGGCACCCTGGTCCTCGCCGAGGGGTTCATGAGATGCCAGCGCGACCAACCAGCGTTAGCGCAGCGGCCGCGGATAAGGTAAAGATTCGACCAGTGACTGTGTTCATGTTTTTCACTCCAAGCTTACAGAACCTTGTCAGGATAGTTCCCAGGTGTTGCTCGTTCGGTTGAAGAGCAAAGTGCCCCTCCCGTGCGCAGCCACTACGACCTGGGACGAAGTGATGGCGACACCGGTTGCGAGACTGTCTTCCGGCAGCGGGATGGACTGCAGGATCCTTGGATGTGCCGGGTCGCGCACATCGACGAGGACGAGCCGCGGCGAAGGCGACGAACCGACAAGTGCTGCGACGCCGTCGTGGACGTCCACGTTCACGGGCTCGACACCGAGGTCGAGCAGGACGAGCAGCTTCGGCATGGAAGGGTCGGCAACGTCGAGAACGCCCAAGCCCGCGGCCACAGCGACATAGAGGATCGAGCCGTCGGCTGCACCCTCGATCGGAAAGTTCGCCGGCTTCGCACCGCCCGCGGTGAAGCCGTAAGTATCGAGCGGCAGAGCGCCCTGGCGGGTGATCTGCAGCGGTTCGGAGGCCAGCGTCGCAACAGTCATCTCGAAATAAGGGCCCCAGTCGTGCGTGGACACGTACGCCGCCCGGCCATCGGCGGCCAGGACCACGTCCGGCTGTCCGCGGCCGAAGTCGGCGGTGACGATTTCGCTCCCGAGGAAGCCAGTGCGGTCGTAGCCCCGCATCGAGAGGCGCGAAGTCCCGCCGGAAACGATGACCCGGCCGCCCGCGGCGGAGACGCCGGAGAACGGACCGACCTCGACGGGAACGGGGGAATTGCGCAGAGTAGGCGCGGATGGGTTCTCCAGCGTGTAGACGGCTAGATGCCCCGGCGGCCGCGCGTCCAGCACGAAAAACAGGTCGTCAGCGACCGCGAGGTCATCCGCACTCTCGCCGCCCTGCAGGGGGACGACACGCGTAGGCTTGCGCCGTTGAAGGTGCATGACCTCGATCCCGGCCGCGCCTTTGGTGACGTAGGCCCACTCACCGTACACGACGACATTGGCCGATTCCCCGGAGCGCGTGGTCGGATAGGTGAGCGCGTTCCATGCAAGCTGGACCCAGGAACAGCCGCCGAGCCAGAGTGCGGGGAGCATGACTATCCATGCGCACCGCGCTGGCAACCGCTCGACGGTTCCGCTGTTCCCCGCGGCCGTTCCTAGGACATGCATCGACATCGGGGACCCGAGGACGCCTCCGAAGCCCACGAAAAAGCCAACATCGACCCGTCGTTACGTGCCACTCCTGTCCGCATTTCGAAACACTCCCCCACTACCCGCAAACCCGCAGCCGCCACTGCCGTGCTAAGGATATCTCCTCGTGCGGCACACTGTTTCCTTTGCGTAAGCAATGATAGTATCAACCTGCTTGATGCGTCCACGTGAACCCCATGAATTGTAGGGGCCGAAATTGGCCGCCTATGCACTTCGCCGGGAGGGGCCCGATCAACCAGCACAGAAGAACCCCCAGGAGAGAGCAGACCTGGTCCCGGGCCGGCCACGTGGGCCGATCCCCTCGCCGCATCACCGCGCTGGTCCGAAGCCCTGTATAGCGCACTGGCTTGAGGCCTATCCATGAGCCCTGTGCGCCACGCCTTCGTGCAAAACTTCCTGGGCCACGCCCCAGGCCCGCCTATTATGACGAAGGCCCCGCGCTCGGCTCGGCGCAGAGCGACGAATGCCGCATCGATGCCCTGGCCCAGGCCTGGGCCGCGATCTCCGGTGCGGCATCGTCCGAGCGGCGAGCGCAGGCCTTGGACGCCGTCGAGCGCTATCTCGTGTCGGAACCCGACGGGCTCATTCGTCTCCTCACGCCACCTTTCGATAAGAGACGACACACGACCCAGGCTATATCAAGGGCTATGTCCCCCGGTGTGCGGGAAAACGGCGGCCAGTACGGTCGGACCTTGGTACTCGAGCCGCGCATCCCCGCGAGCTGGCCCGGATTCACCTTGCGCTACCGTCTCCCCGACCGCGTCACCTGCTACCATATCACGGTAGTGAATGAAGCCGGAGCACAGGGGATCGTGGCGGCCGCGACACTCGATGGCACGGCGCTGCTACCGGAGCAGGGAAGGCTGCGCGTTCCCCTGGTGAGGGATGGGGGTCGGCACGAGCTGCGGGTCAGCCTGCGCTGATCCAGAGGGCGCACGCCGCGGACATGGCCAGCAGAAGATGTCGGGTAGATACGAAATTATTATTTACTGGAGTGAAGAGGACGACGCCTTTATTGCCGAGGTGCCAGAGTTGCCCGGCGGTATGGCGGACGGTCAAACTTATCAGGAAGCCGTTGCCAACGCTGAGACGGTGATAGGGGAATGGATTGAGACTGCTGGAGACTTAGGCCGTCCGATTGCCGTGCCGCGCGGTCGGCTGATGTTTGCCTAACTCGTCGGCCCCATCACGCGCGACAAAAAAGGGGAATTACCACGTTGACGTAGTACGCCCGTCGCCCCAGTGCTTTCCTAGCTCTACGCTTAATCCTTGGTTCTCGATTTCCGAAAGTTTACTGGCGTCGATGGGACTCGTATAACGCGCCTTCAATATCCGCGCACTCAATCGGAAGTCATACTTCACGCCCTCAACGCAGGTCGCGTCGCCGCCTTGGATGAATCATCCATCTTCAACCGCCGCTCGAAGCTTTTGGCCCGTCACCATCGCCGGCATATTTGTCTCCCCCTTTCCTACGGTTCACCCATTTTAGGTGCTTCCTTAGCTTTGCGATGCTTCGGACCGGCCTTGGCAGCCGCGCCAACGGCTCGCTTGAGGCGCTCCCAACCATCGGGTCGCACCGTCGAGGGAGGCGATCTGGCTGCGCTCGCGACGGCGTTTTGCCGCGAGCGCTCCCAGGTCTACTGGCCTCGACAACCCCGATCGATACTGGCCACGGTCGTCAATCGCCTCCTGGACATCCCCTCTCCCGCCGGGAGAGAAGCAGGGTGAGGGGATGAAAACGCGATTCATGACCGCCCGTCGCATACCCGGCTGCGCCCCCCTCAATCCGCCTGACGCCGTAAAAAGGCCGGGATGTCGAGGTAACTGGGGCTGGCCTTTTGCATGGCCGGCAGCTCCTTGTCGCGCTTATTGCGGATCACGGTTGGGCGCTCCAGGGTCTTGTAGTCGATCTCGATGACCGGTTTCGGCTTGCCGGTCACGGTTTCCTGCCCGATCTTGGCCTCATGGCCGATCCCGGTGGCGACCACGGTCACGCGCACCTCGTCGCTCATGGCGGGATCGAACACCGTCCCCACCACCACCGTGGCGTTCTCGGACGCGAAACCCTTGATGGTATTACCGACCTCCTCGAACTCGCCCATTCGGAGGTCGTCGTTGGCGGTGATGTTGACCAGGATCCCTTTGGCGCCAGCGAGGTGGACGTCCTCGAGCAGCGGGCTTGCGATCGCCGATTCGGCGGCCACCCGCGCCCGTTCCTGGCCGCTCCCGGTGCCGGTGCCCATCATGGCCATCCCCATCTCCGACATGACGGTGCGGACATCGGCGAAATCGACGTTGATGTAGCCCGGCCGGGTGATGAGATCGGCGATCCCCTGCACCGCCCCTAACAAGACGTCGTTGGCGCGCCTGAAGGCCTCCAGGACGCTGCAATCGCGGCCATAGACGGCGATGAGCTTCTCGTTTGGGATGGTGATGAGCGAATCGACGTACTGGCTGAGTTGTCGTATGCCCTCGCTCGCGACCTCGGCGCGCTTCTTCCCCTCGAAGCCGAACGGGCGGGTAACCACGGCGACCGTCAGGATCCCCATCTCCTTGGCGACCTGCGCCGCGATGGGGGCCGCGCCGGTGCCGGTGCCGCCGCCCATGCCGGCGGTGATGAAGACCATGTCCGAACCCTCCAGGACATCCATGAAGCGGTCGCGGTCCTCGAGCGCCGCCTGCCGGCCTTTATCGGGATCGGCCCCGGCGCCCAGCCCCTTGGTGACGTTGGCCCCGAATTGGATCATAGTGCGTGCCGAGCACTTTTTTAGGGCTTGTTGATCGGTGTTGGCGCAGATGAACTCCACGCCCTCGATGTTGCCGCCCAACATATGCTGGATGGCATTGCCGCCGCCGCCCCCGATCCCGACGACCTTGATCACGGCGTTTTGATTACAAGACTCTATCAACTCGAACATGGTTCATCCTCCTCGATTCGTCAATCACCTGCCCGTAGCCTCAAGACTAGAAATTGCCCTGAAACCAGCCCTTCATGCGTTCCCAGACCCTGCCGTTGTGGCGCAGGGGCCGGTGCCCACGTTGCTCGTTATCGCAACCCAATATCAATAATCCGACCCCCGTCGAGAACACCGGATTTTTGACCACATCGACGAGCCCGCTCACCCCTTGGGGTAGCCCGAGCCGCACCTGGCGGTGGAAGACCTCCTCGGCCAGATCGACCGCCCCCTCGATCTTGGCGCTGCCCCCGGTCAGGACCACACCGGCCGCCATCATCTCCTCGAATCCGCTGCGCTTGAGCTCGGCCTGGATCAGGTTGAAGAGCTCCTCGTAGCGCGGTTCGACGACCTCCGAGAGCGTCTGGCGCATGAGCCTCCTCGGCCGCCGGTCGCCGACGCTCGGCACCTCGATGGTCTCCTCCGGGCTCGCGAGCTGGGTCAAGGCGCAGGCGTATTTGATCTTGATCTCCTCGGCATTGTGGGTCGGGGTGCGCAAGGCCACGGCGATGTCGTTGGTCACCTGATCGCCCGCGATCGGGATCACCGCGGTGTGGTGCACGGCGCCGTCGATGAAGACCGCGATGTCGGTGGTCCCGCCGCCGATGTCCGCCAGGCACACCCCCAGCTCCTTTTCGTCGTCGGTCAGGACCGCCTCGCTGGAGGCGAGTTGCTGGAGGATCATGTCGTCCACCTCGAGCCCGCAGCGGCGCACGCATTTCACGATGTTCTGGGCGGCGCTCACGGCCCCGGAGACGAGATGGACCTTGGCCTCCAGCCGCACCCCGGACATCCCCACCGGCTCCCGGATCCCCTCCTGCTTGTCGATGATGAACTCCTGGGGGAGGACGTGCAGGACCTTCTGGTCGGCCGGGATCGCCACCGCGCGCGCGGCGTCGATGACGCGATCGACGTCGCTGTCGGTGACCTCGCTGTCGCGGATCGCGACGATCCCGTGAGAATTGAAGCTGCGGATATGGCTGCCGGCGATCCCGGCATAGACCGATCGGATCTCGCAGCCGGCCATGAGCTCGGCCTCTTCGATGGCCCGCTGGATGGACTGCACCGTGGACTCGATGTTGACCACGACGCCCTTTCGGAGCCCGCGCGACGGATTGGAACCGACCCCGATCACCTCGATCGCGCCATCGCCGGTGGACTCCCCGACGATCGCGACCACCTTGGAGGTGCCGATGTCGAGCCCTACGACCAGATTCTTATCAGGCCTTTTCACCGGCCATCCCCCGGAGTGAGAAAGAAGGGGGCGGCCGGTGTGCGGCCGGCACGGCTTCGGACTTGAAGCTCACCGCGATCCCGTTGGTGTGCCGGAGATCGACGCGCGCCACCACGCCCCGGCCCGATTGCGCGATACGCGGGTAATTCGCCAGGAAGCGCCGCACACGCGGCTCGAAATCGTCGCGTCCCACCAGCACCGTGGGGCCGTCCTTCAGCACGAAGCGCCATGAACCGCGCGCGTCCTGTGCGAGGCCCTGGGCCAGGAGCCCAGCAGGATCTAGCAGCTCCGCGAGGCGGTTATACCGCGCCAGGACCTGCGCCTCCGTCCCCTGCGGCCCCTCGAGCAGCGGGAGGCCGACCGGATAGCTCGCCGCCGGCGGGCTGAACAAGACGCCCTCGGGATTCAGCAGACCGCGCTCGCCGAAACGCGCGACCGCGCGCTCTTCGTAGACCGTCACCCGCAGGCCATCGGGCCATTCGCGGCTGACCGAGGCCGCGTTGACCCAGGGGTCGCGACTGAGGCCGCGCTGCACCTCGGCCACCCGTACCGTGAAGAAACCGCCGCGCACCTGACGCGCCACCAGGGCCTCCAGATCCGGGGGCTTGAGCTGGCGGAACTCCCCTTCGATGAACACCTCGCGGATGGGTAGGGTCTTCGGATCGGAGAGCCGTGCCCCGGCAAAGCCAAGGAGCACGCCGAGGTCCGCCACCACGAACGTCGCCACCAGCCAGAACCCCCACGGCCGGCGCTCGGCCCGTGGCGCAGTGCGGATCAATCGGTTGCGCGGGTATCGCCTCATGAACCCCTCCCGCCAGGCGCGGTCCCGACCCCCGCGGTCTCCAGGATGCGCACCACTAGCGCCTCGAACGACAGCCCCGCTACCTCGGCGGCCATGGGGACGAGGCTGTGGCCGGTCATCCCCGGTACGGTGTTGACCTCGATGAGCCAAGGCCGCCCCTCCCCATCGACCAGGAAATCCACGCGCCCCCAGCCGCGGCAGTCCAGGGCGCGGAAGGCCCGCAGCGCGAGCGCCTGTAGGTCCCGCTCGGCCGCCTCGGACAGCCCCGCGGGGCATAGGTAGCGGGTGCGATCGTCGTGATACTTGGCCTCATAGTCGTAGAACAGGCGCGGGGTCTCTAGCCGGATGAGCGGCAGAGCCTCTTCACCCAGCACCCCGGCCGTGTACTCGACCCCCGTGATCCAGCGCTCGGCGATGACTCTTTCATCGAACGCGGCGGCGAGCGTGTAAGCCGGGGTGAGCCCCGCGATTTCGACCACCTTGGAGGCCCCGAGGCTCGAGCCCTCGCGGGCCGGCTTGACCATGACGGGCAGGCCCAGCGACTCGACCACTTGATCCGGGTCGAAACCGGAGTCCAACTCGACGAACGGTGGCGTCGGCAGCCCCGCACCGAGCCACACGTATTTGGCCAGGCGCTTGTCCATGGCCACGGCCGAGGCCAGGACCCCGCTGCCCGTGTAGGGCACCCCCAGGGTCTCGAGCGCCCCCTGGATGCTGCCATCCTCCCCGCCCCGGCCGTGCAGCGCGATGAATACCCGCTCGAACTCGCGTGCGGCGAGGCGCCCGAGACCCTCGGCGTCGGGCTCCAATCCCTGGGCCTCGATCCCCTGCCGCGTGAGCGCCCGGAGCACCGCCCCACCGCTCTCGAGGGAGATCGGCCGCTCCGCGGAGCGCCCGCCCATCAGGACCGCGACCTTGCTGAAGTCACTCATGCAGTTACTCGTGCCCTGGGGGCCTCGCCCACGATCCGCACCTCCGGTGTCAGCCGCACGCCGTGGCGCTCGGCCACCGTGCGTTGCACGTGCTCGATGAGGGCCTCGATGTCGGCGGCCGTCGCCCCACCGCGGTTGACGATGAAGTTGGCGTGCTTCTCGGATACGACGGCATTGCCGATGGAGAAGCCCTTGAGCCCGGCGGCGTCTATCAACCTCGCGGCGTGGTCGCCGGGGGGGTTCTGGAATACCGATCCGCAACTCGGCTGGCCCATGGGCTGGGTCTCGGCGCGCCGGCCTAATAACGCCTTGATGCGATCTAGCCCGCCGCCCTCGGGATGCGGCGCGAGCACGAGCTCTGCTGCCAGGTACCACTCGTCCGCCGGCCCGCGTACTTCCCGATAGCCGATCTCGAAGTCCGCACGCGCACGGCGGCGGCGCTCGCCCTGTCGGTCGATGGTCTCGACCGATCCGACCAGCCTCCAGGTCTCCCCGCCGAAGGCCCCGGCGTTCATGCAGAGCGCCCCGCCCAGGGTGCCGGGGATCCCGGCCAGGAACTCCGCGCCCGTGAGACCGAGCTGCGCGGCCAATCTGGCGATGCGTGCGCACGGGGCCCCGCACTGGGCGACGATGGCCCGTTCGTCGATGGCCCATTTATCGATGTAGGGGCAGGCGTTCAAGCGCGCCGTACTGATCACCGTGCCGCTGAGCCCCCCGTCGCGCACCAGGAGGTTGCTCCCGAGCCCCACCCACAAGAGCGGCTCCTCACTCGGTGTGCCACGGAGGAAGCACTCCAGGTCCTCGGCGTCGGCCGGGACGAAGAAGCGCCGTGCACGGCCGCCGGCACGCCACGAGGTATGGCGGGCCATGGGCTCGTCGAGGCGGAGCTCGCCGCGCATCCCGCTCACGGCCGTGGCGCCGTCTATCGCCCCAGCCTCCATCGATGACCTACGGGCCGTCAGCATCCGACCGCACACCGCCTTTCGGCGCCGAGCTCGCGCAGCAAGAGGGGGGCGAGCGCGCCGATGCTCCCGGCTCCGAGCGTGAGCACGATGTCGCCGTCGCGGACGAGCCCCGGCAGGACCGGTAACAGCTCGCTCGGGACGCCCAGATGCAGGGGGTCGACCCTGCCCCGTGCGCGGATCGCGCGGCACAGGCTCGCGGTGTCCGATCCGGGGATGAGCGCCTCGCCGGCCGCGTAGGTGTCGAACAGGACCAAGGCGTCGGGCAGGGACAGGACCCGTGTGAAGTCGTCGAAGAGGTCATGGGTGCGGGTGTGGCGGTGTGGCTGGAAGCACACGAGCAGGCGCCGGCCCGGCCATCCGGCGCGGACCGCTTCCAAGGTCGCCGCTATCTCGCGCGGGTGGTGCCCGTAGTCGTCGATGAGCAGCATCCGGGCGCCGCCGATCGCGAGATCGCCCAGGACCTGCGAACGGCGCGCGACGCCTTCGAAGCGCAGCAACGCGCGGTGGATGGTCTCGTCGGTTACGTCCAGCACCCGCGCCACCGCCACGGCCGCGAGCGCGTTCAAGACCTGATGTTTGCCGGGGAGGTTGAGCGTCAGATCGAGGTCGGGCCGGCCCTCCGCGCACACCCGGAACGCCGTGGCGCCCTCGTGGACCAGGATGTCGGTGGCGATGAGGTCGGCAGGCGCATGGGTCCCATAGGTCAGGACCGGGCGCGCGACCTCCCCCAACAGCTCGGCCACCACGGGATCGTCGGTACACAGCACCGCCAGCCCGTAGAAGGGCAGGTGGTGCAGGAAATCGACGAAGGCGCGCTTGAGCCGGCCGAAGTCCCCGCCGTAGGTGCCCATGTGATCGGCGTCGATGTTGGTGACGACCGCGATCATGGGGTGCAGGTACAGGAACGAGGCGTCGCTCTCGTCGGCCTCGGCGACCAGATAACGCCCCGCCCCCAGGCGCGCATGGCTCCCGGCGCTGGTCAACCGCCCGCCGATCACGAAGGTCGGGTCGAGCCCGCCCTCGGCCAGGAGGCTGGCGATGAGGCTCGTCGTCGTGGTCTTGCCATGGGTGCCGGCCACCGCGATGCCGTGGCGGAAGCGCATGAGCTCGGCCAGCATCTCGGCGCGCCGTACCACCGGGATGCGCCGCCGGCGCGCGGCAGAGAGCTCGGGGTTGTCTTCGGTGACCGCGCTCGACACCACCACCACATCGCTGCCCGAGATCGCTTCACTGTCGTGCCCGAGGGCCACCGGGACCCCGAGCCGCGTGAGGCGTTCGGTGCCGGCGCCGCGGTGCAGGTCCGATCCCGTCACCTCATAACCGAGGTTGTGCAGGACCTCCGCGATCCCGCTCATCCCCGCGCCCCCGATCCCGATGAAATGGATGCGCCGGACTCTCCCCATGGGGTGGCCTTCAAACGCGCGCATGCAGGACCTCCAGGCATTGTGCTGCAACGCTTGCCGTGGCCTCGGGGCACGCCAGGCGCCGGGCCCGCGCCGCCATTTCGGCCCGGCGCGCGGGGTCGTCGCGGAGCGCGCCAAGGAGCGCGGCGAGCGCCGTCTCCTCCAGGTCCACTTGCGGCAGGAGGATCGCCGCGCCGCGCCCGGCGAGATAACGGGCGTTGACGCTCTGGTGGTCGTCCACGGCGTAGGGATAGGGGACCAGGATAGCGGGTGCCCCGGCGGCGCACAGCTCGAAGAGGGTGGAGGCACCGGCGCGACACAGCACCAGCCCGGCCCAGGCATAGGCGGTGGCGACGTCCTCGATGAAGGGCTCGACTCTCGCCTCGATCCCGAGCGTCGTGTAACGCTTCCCGGTCTCGCCCCCGTCCAGACGGCCCACCTGGTGCCAGACCTCGATCGGGCGCCCGGGCATCAGCGCGAGGGCCTCGGGCACCACCCGGTTCAGAACCGCGGCCCCCTGGCTGCCGCCGACCACGAGCAACCGCAAGGTCCCGCCCGCCCCGGGCCCTCGTGCCGCAGAAGACGCCAGGGCCGCGATCTCGGCGCGCACCGGGTTGCCGGTACGGAGGGCACCGCGGCGCGCCGGGAAGCTGTCCGGAAAGGACTCCATGACGCGCGTCGCGAACGCCGCCAGCAGGCGGTTGGTCACCCCGGGCACCGCGTTCTGCTCGTGGATCAAGAGCGGGATGCGCATGAGCCACGCCGCGAGACCGCCGGGGCCGCTCGCGTAGCCACCCATGCCCAGCACCGCGCCCGGCTTCTGGCGCCGCAGGTGCCACAGGCATTCGATTAACGCGAGCACGAGCCACAGCGGCGCGGCGAGCTGCTTGAGAGCACCGGTGCGGCGCAGGCCGCGCGTGCTCACCGCCATGAACGGATAGCCCGCACGCGGCACGAGCGTCGCCTCGAGCCCGCGGCCGGTCCCGAGCCAGGTGAGCGGCACCCCCGAGGCGCGCAGGTGCTCGGCCACCGCCAGCGCCGGAAACACGTGCCCGCCGGTGCCCCCGGCCATGACCATGAGCCCCCAGTTATTTTCTTTGTTGGGCGCGTTAGCCCGCATCGAGTTATGGGCCATAACGGGCTCGGGCTCGGGTTCGAGCCGCCGGCCGCGCCGGGAAGCGCATCTCGCGGTCGATGCGGAACAGGAAACCGAAGGCCAGGGAGGTCGCGATCATGCTGTTGCCGCCGTAGCTCACGAGCGGCAGGGTCAGACCCTTGGTCGGCAGCGCCCCCATGTTGACGCCCATGTTGATGAACCCCTGGAACCCGATGAGGAGGCCGAGGCCATAGGCGAGATAGGCGGAAAAGACGCATCCGGCGCGTTCGGCCGTGGCACCGATGACGAACGCCCGCCACACGATGACGGTATAGGTCGCGATGCACAAGAGCGTGCCCAGGAGCCCGAGCTCCTCGGCGATGACTGCGAAGATGAAATCGGTGTGCGCCTCCGGCAGATAGAAGAGCTTCTGGACGCTGCCGCCCAGACCGACGCCGAACCACTCCCCGCGCCCGAAGGCGATGAGCGCCTGGGTGAGCTGGAACCCGCCCTCCAGCGGATCGGCCAAGGGGTTCAAGAAGCTGGTGATGCGCGCCAGGCGATAAGGCTCGATGACCACGAGCACCGCGAGCGCCGCGCAGGCCAGGACCCCCAGCGTCAGGAACCGGGCCATCGAGACCCCTGCCAGGAACAGCATCCCCAAGGTCGTGACGATCAGCACCACCATGGCGCCGTAGTCGGGCTCGACATACAGGAGCACCCAGAGGATCGTCAAGACGGCGATCGGGCGCAGGAGGCCGGAGGGGGTGGCCCGGACCGCCTGGGCATGGCGATCGATGAAACCGGCGAGGTATAGGATGGCCAGGACCTTGGCCAACTCGCTCGCCTGGAAGGACACTGGGCCGAGGCGCAGCCAACGCATGGCGCCGTGGCTCTCGACCCCGAGGCCGGGGACGAGGACCGCCGCCAGCAGCGCGATGGCGAGGAACAGCGCGAAGGTGCTGAGCTTGCGTAGGACCCGGGTCGGGGTCCGAAGGCCGGCATAGGCGACGCCGAGACCCAGGCCGACCGACACGGTCTGGCGCCACAAGAAATAGAGGGCATCTCTGCCCTCCTTCTCGGCGGCCGTGACCGAGGCCGAGGCCACCATCACGAGCCCGAGGATCACGAGCCCCGCGAAGGCCGTGAGGAGATAGACATCGCAGGGGTCCTTGCCGCGCCCGACGCACACCTCCGGGCTCGCCGGTAACTTTATTTCACGGTTGGCTGCGGTCGGGATCACGGCGACACTCGCTCGCGGACCGCGGCGACGAAGCGCTCGCCGCGCTCGACGTAGTCCCTGAACATGTCGAAGCTGGCGCAGGCCGGGGACAACAACACGGCATCGCCGGACCGCGCCAGGCCCGCGGCCTGGGATACCGCATCCGTCAGGTCACTCGCGCGCGCCACCGGCACGACGCCGGCGAGCGCCTGGGCGATCAGGGGCCCGTCGCGCCCCAGGGTCACCACGGCGCGCACCCGGCCCGTTTCCGCTGATTGGCAGGCCGAGGCCAGGGGCGTGAAGTCCGCGCCCTTGCCGTCACCGCCGGCCAAGAGGACCACCGGCCGTTCCGCGCAGAGGCCCTGGAGCGCGGCGCAGGTGGCGCCGACATTGGTGCCTTTGGAGTCGTTGTACCAATCGACCCCGCTCGCGCGTCCGACCCATTGGCAGCGGTGCGGGAGGCCGTGGAAACGGCGGAGCGCGCTGACCATCGCCTCCCTGGGCAACCCCACGGCCGTGCCCAGGGCGAGCGCCGCCAAGGCATTGGCGAGGTTGTGCCGGCCCGGGATCGGGACATCGGCGACCGGCATGAGCCGCTGATCGTCATGGCCGAGCCAGGCCCCGCCCTGCGCCGGGACAAGCCCGAAACCCCCGGGTCCCGGCGGGCCCAAGGTGAACTGCAAGGCGCGTCGATCGGGCTCGGCCATGGCCGCGACCAGCGGGTCGTCGCGGTTGATGACCTGGGTCCCGGCCCCCCGGTACACGCGGCGCTTGGCCTCTATGTAGGCATGGATGGTCGCGTAACGGTCCCTGTGGTCGGGCGTGATGTTGAGCACCACGGCCGCGGCGGGTGTGAGCGAAACCGTGGTCTCGAGCTGGAAGCTCGAAAGCTCCAACACGTAGAGGTCGGGCTCGCCATCGTCCAGGAGGTCGAGCGCCGGCGGGCCCAGGTTGCCGCCGGCGCGCACCGCGAGCTTCGCGGCCTGCGCCATCTCCTTGACGAGGCTCGTCACGGTGCTCTTGCCGTTGGTACCCGTCACCGCCACCACCGGTGCCCGGGCATGACGGGCGAAGACCTCGATGTCGCCCACGACCTCGGCACCGCCCGCCCGGGCCTCCAACAGCACCGGCTCCTGCAGCGCCACACCGGGGCTCACGATCAACCGGCGGGCCGTGAGGCACAGGGCCCGGTCGAAACAACCCAGCGCACGCGGGACATCCGGGAGCTCGCGCGCTAGATCCGCGAGCCCCGGCGGGAAGGTCCGGCTGTCGGTCACGGCGAACGCCTCCCCGCGCCGCGCCAGGAAGCGGGCACAGGACAGCCCGGTCGCGCCGAGGCCGACGATGACTGTGCTGGGGTGGGTCATGGCCGGCATCAGCGGATCTTGAGGCTCGATAGCCCGATGAGCACGAGCACCACGGTGATGATCCAGAAGCGCACACACACCCGCGGTTCCGGCCAGCCCTTCAGCTCGTAGTGATGGTGCAGGGGCGCCATATTGAAGATGCGGCGCCCGGTGAGCTTGAAGGACGCCACCTGCAGGATCACCGACACGGTCTCCATCACGAAAAGCCCGCCCATGATGGCGAGCACCACCTCCTGGCGCACCATGATCGCGACCACCCCGAGCGCCGCCCCCAGGGCCAGGGCGCCGATGTCGCCCATAAAGACCTGGGCCGGGTAGGTGTTGAACCACAGAAACCCCAGGCCCGCGCCGGCGATGGCCCCGCAGAAGATGCTGATCTCCCCGACGCCGGCCACATAGGGCACGCCGAGATAGGCCGAGATCTTCACGTTGCCGGCCACGTAAGCGAATATCCCGAGGGCCCCGGCGACCATCACGGTGGGCAGGGTGGCGAGCCCGTCGAGCCCGTCGGTCAGGTTCACGGCGTTGCTCATGCCCACGATGAAGAACCAGCACAACACGATGAAGAACCACCCGAGATCGATCGCCACGGCCTTGACGAAGGGCAGGATCAATTGCGTCTCGGTCGGTGTCCCGGCGGTGGCGTAGAGAAATACGGCCGCGCACAGGCCGAACAAGGTCTGCCACAGGAACTTGTAACGGGCGCCGAGACCGTTGGGGTCGCGGTGGATGACCTTGCGGTGGTCATCCACCCAACCGAGGGCCCCGAACGACAAGGTCACGCACAGCGCCACCCAGGTAAAGCGGTTGCCGAGATCGGACCACAGGAGCGTGGCGGCGGCGATGGACACCAGGATCAAGAGCCCGCCCATGGTGGGCGTGCCGGCCTTGGCGAGGTGGGTCTTCGGGCCGTCGTCGCGGATGCTCTGGGCCATCTGATGGTGGGACAGGCGCCGGATCATGAAAGGCCCCACCAGGAGGGCGATCGCGAGCGCCGTGAGCACCCCGAGGATGGTCCGCAACGTGAGATAGTTGAACACGCGAAAACCGCTCTCGTAGCGCGTGAGATACTCGGTCAGGAAGAGCAGCATCGGTGCCTAAGCCCTTACTTTTTACTTATATTTGGCTTTTTACTTATACATATTAGTCAGGACGCGCATCCGCCGGCCTGCCGCAGATCGCCGACCACACGCTCCATGCGCATGGCGCGCGAGCCCTTGACGAGCAGATTGACGCCCGCGTGCAGATCGGCGCTGAGGGCCGTCTGCAGCGATTCGATGTCGGGGAAGTGGCGCGCCCCCGGGCCGAACCCGGCCACGCTCTCCCGGCATAGATCGCCGATCCCGTACAGCCGCTCGACGCCGAGCGCCTTGGCCATATGGGCGGCGTCCCGGTGGAGCTTCGGGGACTCGGCCCCCAGCTCGGCCATGTCGCCCAAGACCAGCCAGCGTTCCCCGCGGCAATGCGCAAGGACCTCCAGGGCGGCCCGGAGCGAGCCGGGATTGGCGTTGTAGCTGTCGTCGAAGACCCGCACCCCGGGCGGCCCGTCATAGGCCGTGAGTCGGCCGGGCATGGCCCTTACGGATTCGAGCCCGCCGACCATGTGCTCGATGGAGATCCCCAGGGCCTCTGCACAGGCCGCGGCAGCACAGGCGTTCAGCACGTTGTGCGTCCCGAGTAACGGCAGGTGCACGGCCGCCGCCCCCTGCGGCGTCTCCAGCAGGAATCGGCTGCCGGAGAGCCCGTCGCCTGCCAATTCTAGATGGGGCGGCGCCAGCCGGGCGGTGACCTCGGCGCCGGGACGGAGGCCGAAACCGATGCGACGCCGCTCGCCCGCGAGCGTGTGCCACAAGGGCGCGAAGTCGTCGTCCTGATTGATCACGGCCACGCCGTCGGCGCCGAGGCCCGCGACGATCTCGCCCTTGGCGCGCGCCACCCCCTCCACGGATCCGAAGCCTTCGAGGTGGGCCGGGGCGCAGCAGGTCACCACGGCCACCGACGGCTCTGCGATGCGGCACAGGCGGGCGATCTCGCCGGCGTGGTTGGCGCCCATCTCGATGACCGCGTAGCGGTGGGTGTCATCGAGGGCGAAGAGGCACAGGGGCACACCGATCTCGTTGTTCAGGTTGCCGCGGGTCGCGGCCGTGGCCCCGTTCCGGGACAGGATCGACAGGAGCATCTCCTTGACCGTGGTCTTGCCGTTGCTGCCCGTGACCGCGACCAAGGGGATCGGAAAGCGCGCCCGCCACAGCGCCGCGAGCGAGCCCAGCGCCGCCAGGGTGTCGGGCACCACGAGGAGCGGGATAGAGGCCGCGATCGGCCGCTCCACGACGGCCGCGGCCGCGCCGCGTTCTTGGGCCTCGGCCACGAACTCGTGGCCGTCGTGATGCGGCCCGCTCAAGGCCAGGAACAGCTCACCGGCGCCGAGGGTGCGGCTGTCCGTGCCACAGCCCGTGAATGCCACATCGGGGCCCGCTATGCGCCCCGACAGCGGGCCGGCGAAGTCCGACAGACGCCCGCGGATCACGACCTACCACCCTCGGCCGTCGCCGCTACCATGCGCCGCACGACGTCCCGGTCGCTGAACGGCCGCCGCTGCCCGGCGATCTCCTGATAGTCCTCATGGCCCTTTCCGGCTACCAGGATCACGTCGCCCGGCCGCGCCTCGGCGAAGGCCCGGGCGATGGCCTGCTCGCGATCGGGCTCCACGGCGGCGCCTCTCGGGGCGCGCATCCCCGCGAGGATCTGGTGGATGATGGCCGACGGCGCCTCGCCGCGCGGGTTGTCGCTGGTGACGAAAACGCGATCGGCGAGCGATTCCGCGATCGCCCCCATCATGGGCCGCTTGCCCGCGTCGCGGTCGCCACCGCAGCCGAACACGCACAGCACCTGTCCACCATTCAATCCCCGGATGGCAGGCAGTTCCCGGATGGCGCGCAGGGCCTTTGCGAGCCCGTCCGGGGTGTGGGCGTAATCTACCACCGCGAGCGGACCGTCGTCGGAACCGCGAAACACCTCGAGCCGACCGGGCGCGGCACGCACCCGCGACAGCCGCTCCAGGGCCTGCGCGAAGGGCTCCCCGAGCGCCAGGAGCGCGGCCAGGGCCGCGAGCAGGTTATAGGCATTGAACTCGCCCAGGAGCGGGCTCTCGATGCGCCCCCTGCCCCACACCGAGACCACCTCGAGGCAGAGGCCCGCAGCGCCGGTCTCGAGCCGCCGGCCGCACACACAGGCGTCGGGCAGCCCGCGGCACTCGCGCTCGGCCAGGGTATAACCGAACACCTGGGCCGAGCCCGGCAGGGCGCCCACGATCTCGCGCCCGTAGGGGTCATCGAGGTTCACCGCGGCGGCCTTGAGCGCCGAATCCTGGAACAGACGCCGCTTGGCCTCGCCATAGCTCTGCATGCTGCCGTGGTAGTCCAGGTGGTCGCGCGAGAGGTTCGTAAACACCGCGACATCGAAGTCCACGCCCGCGACCCGACCCTGGTCCAGGCCGTGTGAGGACACCTCCATGGCCACGCTCTGCGCCCCGCGTGCGTGCATCTCGGCGAGCAGGCGTTGAATGGTGACGGCATCGGGGGTGGTGGTGTCGGCGCGCCAAAGATCGCCCCACATCCCATGACCCAGGGTGCCGATGAGGCCGCAGGGCGCGGCACGCGGCGAGCCGTTCAGGGCCTCGGCGAGGTAATGGGTCACGGAGGTCTTGCCGTTGGTGCCGGTGACGCCGATGACCCGCATCTGTCTGGAAGGCTGCCCGAAGAAGCGCCCGGCGATGATCCCCGCACGGGCGCGAAGATGATGGATCCTATACACCGGCACGGCCGGTAGCCGGTCGACAGGGCGCTGATAGATAGGCCCGTGATCACTCGCCTCCTGATCGATAGCCCACTGATCGATAGCCTGGGGGGAATACCCGGCATCGATCGCGACCGCGACCGCCCCGGCCCTGAGCGCCTCGGCGACGTGGTCGCCACCGTGGCCGCGCACCCCGGGCAGTGCCAGGAACAGATCGCCCGGACGGGTCCTGCGGCTGTCCAGGGACAGGCCCCGGATCATTCGATCTCCTAGGGGGCGATCTGCTAGGGGGCGATCGCTACGCGGGCGATCCTGAACCTGACGATCGGGAAGGGGACGATCCGGGAGCGGACCCACGGCGCCCATCCCGGCCAGGAGGAAGCCGAGCGCCGCGCTCTGCGGCGCTCGCATCGCGTCCGGCAGAGGCGCGTTCACAGGGTCCCCCTGCTGTCGAGTCGCACCGGGTGCACACGGGCCGCCGGCGCCGGGTTGCCCGGACGCAGATCGTCCGGGGTGATGTCGAGGAGACGCACGGCCTCGGTCATGATGCTCGAGAACACCGGTGCCGCCACCTCCCCGCCGAAGTGCGCCCGTGTCCTCGGCTCATCGATGACGACCACCGTCACGAGCCGCGGGCGGCTCGCCGGGATCATGCCGGCGAACAGTGCCAGATAGCGGTCCTTGGCGTAGCCGCCCCCGGGCCTGGTCTTGTGGACGGTACCGGTCTTCCCGGCGACCCGGTAGCCCGGGACCTGCGCGCGCGTCCCGGTGCCGCCGGTGACCACCCCCTCCAGCATGCGCCGGATCTGGTCGGCGACGGTGCGTGAGATGGCACGGGTGCCGGCCGGCGGGGCATCGAGACGCACGATCGCGGCGGGCATCAGCACGCCGCCGTTGGCGAGCGCCGTGTAGGCACTGGCGAGTTGCACCGCGCTCACCGACAGGCCGTAGCCGAAGGCCAAGGTGGCGTGATCGATCTCGCGCCAGTTACGATGATGGGGGAGGGATCCCTGGGACTCGCCGGGGAAGCCGCTGTCGGGGCTCCGGCCGAAGCGGAGACGTACCAGGGATTGCCACAGGACCTCGGGGCCCAGGGACAACGCGATCTTGGCGGTGCCCACATTGCTGGATTTTTCGATGACCCCGGTCACGTCCAGGAGCCCGTAGTCGTGGAGGTCGCGGATCGTGTGGCGTCCGACGCGCAGATGGCCCGGCCGGGTATCGATCACGGTCGAGGGCTGGTAGGCCCTGGCCTCCAGGGCCGCGGCGATGGTGAAGGGCTTGAGCGTCGAACCGGGTTCGAAGACATCGGTAAAGGCCCGATTGCGATAGTATTCACCCTTCATCTGGCGGCGGTCATTGGGGTTGTAGGAGGGCCGGTTCACGGCCGCCAGGACCTCTCCGGTCCCCGCATCCAGGACCACCACCGAGCCGGCCCGCGCCCGGTGTCTGTGCACGGCGGACTTGAGCTCCCGGTAGGCGACATGCTGGATGCGCTTGTCGATGCTGAGCGCGAGGTCCCGACCGGGCCTCCCGCTTGCGATCACCTCGATATTTTCGACCACGCGCCGGCGATTGTCTTTGATCACCCGCTTCCGGCCCGGTGTCCCGCGGAGCAGGTCGTCGAAGGCCAGCTCCAGCCCTTCCTGACCGATGTCGTCGATGTCGGTGAAACCGATCAGGTGGGCCGTGCTCTCGGATGCCGGGTAGTAACGATGGTACTCCGGGCGGAGTACGACACCCGGTACGGCCAGCGCGCGGAGCCGCTCCGAGACGCTGGGCGGGAGGTGGCGTTTGAGAAACGCAAACTCCCGATCCTGCCGCGTCCTCAATATCCCCGACAGCCGCTCGGCGTCGATGTCGAGGACCCGCGCCACCTCCGGAAGGCGCTCTCGCGCCTGCAGGAGCTCGGCGGGCGCGGCTCCCGCCGTATCGATCGGGGTGCTGATCGCGAGCGGCTCTCCGCGCCGGTCGGTGATCATGCCGCGATGGGCCGGCAGCTCCACCACGCGCAGATGGAGCCGCGCACCGCGGTGCTGAAGGACTTCCGTCTCCACCCACTGTAGATAGAGCGCGCGTGCCGAAAGCAGCGCGGCCGCGGACAAAAACAACCCTACCATGACGTTCCCGCGCGGGGTCAGACCCCGAGTGAGACCCCCCCGAGTGAGATCCCATTGGGGGGCCCGCGATCTTCCTCGCGCCCTCATGGCGAGACCATGAGGATGACGTCGTCGGGTCTGGGTACGGTCATGGAAAGCTCGCTATGGGCCAGGGCCTCGACCTGCGCCTGGGTACGGGCTGTCGCCTGCTCGAGCTGCAAGCGGCCCCAATCATCCTGCAGGCTGTCCCGCTCGTGCTCCAGGCGCGCCAGCTCGAAAGACGCCTTGCGACCCTCGTGACGCACGGTCACCATGACCAGGGCCGATGCGAAAACGGCCGCCGTCAGGCACAAACCCAGGAACCCACGCGCCGTGATCCATCCGGTCTCGAGATCCGCCGTGGCGCTCTTCGAGGTCGTCATCCTAGGCGCTCCGCGACGCGCAAGACCGCACTGCGGCAGCGGGGATTCCTCGCCACCTCGGCGGCCAGTGGCCGGATGGGGCCGGCTATGAGGCGGAGGCGCGCCGGCCGCTCCTGGGCCGGCAGCGGGAGATGACGCGGTGGTCGCGAGGGACGCGCCTCGTCGCGCAGGAAACGCTTGACGATGCGGTCCTCGAGGGAGTGGAAGGCGATCACGAGCAGCCGGCCGCCAAATGCCAGGACCTCGAGCGCCTGGGGGAGTGCCGCCGACAGCTCTTCCAGCTCTTGATTGATGTAGAGACGCAGGGCCAGGAAGGCGCGCGTGGCCGGGTGCCGGCGCTGCGCGCCGCGTGGCGCCGCCGCCGCGACGACCTCGGCCAGACGTCTCGTGGTGTCTATGGGCGCGATCTCCCGTGCCGCCACGACGGCCCGTGCCACCCGGCGGGCGTGTCGTTCCTCACCGTAGGTGTAGAGCACCGACGCGATCTCGTCCCTCCCGGCGCGCGCAAGCCATTCGGCCGCGTTGTGTCCGGAGCGCGGGTCCATGCGCATATCCAGTGGCCCCTCGGCGGAAAAGCTGAAGCCCCGCGCCGGGTCGTCCAACTGGGGCGAGGACACCCCGAGGTCGAACAAAACCCCATCGACTCTCCCCTCCCATCCTCGTCTCCGCACCATGTCTCCCAACCCACTGAAGCGGCCGTGCTCGGCGAGAACGCGCCCATCGCGGGTGCTGAGCGCCGCCACGGCCTGCGAGGCCTCGGGGTCGCGATCGATCGCCAGCAGGCGCCCGGCATCCCCCAGGCGCGCCAGGATCGCGCGGCTGTGGCCACCACGGCCGAAGGTGCAATCGATGTAGACCCCACCCTCCCGAACCCCGAGGTGCGCCATGACCTCATCGAGCAGCACCGGCGCGTGGAGCTCGCCGGTGCCGGTTCCGACCACCGCTAGAACGCCAACTGCTTCAACATCTCCGACGCCGTCCCCACACCGGACCTCAACTCAAGCTGCCACTCGCTACGCTCCGTCACCCAGGCCTCGCTATCCCAGATCTCGAAGCGATTACCCTGGCCGACGAAGGTGATCTGCCGGTCCAGCCCCGCGAACTCGCGCAGGGGATCGGGGATGCGGATGCGGCCTTGCCCGTCGGGCATGCAGGGCGTGGCGTGCCCGCGCATCATCTGTTTGGTGCGCCGGCTCAGCTTGTCGAAGTCCGACAGCTCCAGGAGCTTCAGCTTGGCCACCGCCCACTCGCTCTCTGGATACAGCCACAAGCACCGATCGTAGGGGCTCACCGTCTGCACCAGGGACCCTTCGCCCGCGGCCACGAGCACGTCGCGATAGGCGCTCGGGATCGCGACGCGGCCCTTGGCATCCAGGCTGAGGACCGTGTTCCCCTCGAAGTCTCGGAACATACTTTCCGCTCAATGGTCCCCACTCGCAGGGCAGCGCACCCACGGTTCCCCAATCATCCCCACACCGAACTATAGGAAGCTCCCAGGCTCCTGTCAAGGCGACCGGGCGGGGACCAAAATCCAATGGGAGAACAGGCACTTTCCAACGAGCCACGGGTGGAAGGGGGGAGCCGGCCTGTAAGCCGGGTTCTGTCCAGGGCCCAAGAGGCGTACCTCTCGAGCCCCGGGGCAATCATTCCTCTCGGATGTACGTCGCCGCACACCTCTAGCGACCTACCCGGGGACTCGCGCGGGCCGCGCTTCGCCACCCCAGAAGAGATGGGCTCGCCCCCCTATTTGGTCTTGCTCCGGGTGGGGTTTACCGTGCCGCCGGTGTTGGCCGGCGCGGTGCGCTCTTACCGCACCTTTTCACCCTTGCCGCCCCGCGCGAGCGGGGGTTGGCGGTTTGTTTTCTGTGGCACTTTCCGTGGGCTCGCACCCCCCAGGCGTTACCTGGCACCCTGCCCTGCGGAGCCCGGACTTTCCTCTGCACCGAAACGGCATGATGCAGCGATTGCCCGGCCGGCTCCCGATCGCTTAGTGTCCGTCGCCGGGCGCCGCGTTGCAAGGGTCAGTCTTTTCCAACATGGTATGAGTCTGGACGTGGGCGGGCGTTTCCAACGAGGTATGAGTCTGAACGGTAGCCGTTGGGTCGATCATGGGAGCCATGGTGATCGACCTGAACGAGACGCGACTGTGCGATAGGGGGCTCGTCTATTGCCGACCCGCCGCCCGGGCGCTGCTCGGCCGGCGCCGCGCTCGCGTGTGCTCGCCGCTCGCCAACCGAGCACCGCCCTCCCTGCCCTTCGCCCAACGCCTCCCTCCGCTACCGCCGCCGCTCCGCCACTTCTGTCAAGGGGCATCCAGTTTTCCCCAGTTGTGGGCATTGAAAATTCCCCACCCTCCGGTTCAAGGCTGATGTATTTTCTCTCAGAATTAATATCGATTTGTTGGCGCTGTGGAGCTTGTGGGCGAG